>SGZH01000041.1 GCA_004214175.1 Flavobacteriales bacterium
ATCAAGCCCTAATTCAGCTTCAACCCCCCAAGATTTTATTTCCCCTACATTGGTACTTGTAAATCCTGCTCCTGTACTTAATGGTATTGGATTGTTACCAATAATTAAATCCTCTGTGATTCTTGAAAAATAGGTAAGATCAAGATTTAATCTACTAAATAACTTCATTTCTACACCGTATTCAATCTCAGCAAACAACTCAGGTTTGATATTTGGATTTCCTACGAAAGAATTTGTTGAGTTACTTGTTTGGTCTACCCAACCTTGGGTATTAAGACTTAAACCAGTAGCTGTTGGATACCCTGTAGCAAAGTTTGCAGAAGTACCGTAACCAACTCTTAATTTCATGTAGTTGATTCCTTTGTCAGATCTCATACCTTTAAAAGCAGTTGTTGGTATAAAAGACATACTCGCTGAAGGGTAAAATAATGTATTATTTTTTGACGTATTAGAAACCCAATCTTGTCTTCCTGACAAGTTTAAGAAAACCCAATTATTAACATCAAAAGATAATTGTCCATATAAACCTACAATATTTCTTTCTTCATGATATTCTATATAACCATAGTCAGTAAAACCTTCATGATTGAAGAAATCAAAAACTTGTTGACCATAACTGTTTATTCCTATTCTGTCATATCTTGTGTTTCTTGAAGTAGCACCGGCCATGAAGTTGAAACCTAAATTATCATTTAAAAATGAATAATTATTACCACTTAAAACTAGGTTGTGATCAGAAATTGTATTGGTGTTATTCCACGTACTGTAAAATCCTGAATCTGTAACAAGATCTCCTGTTCGTCCACCTCTATTTTGTTTGTTTACGTTATTCTCTGAATACGTATCAATACTTCCTTGATATCTTAAATTGATATTATCATTGAAATTGTAGTCTAGGGATGCAAAACCATTCAAACGGTTTACCTTTTGATTAAATTTAGCATTTTGAATTGTCCAAAGTGGATGTTGAATTGCGTTGTCATCTCTATAATAGATACTACTTCCATCAGGTGCTTCGTATGGTAACTCATAGAAATCAATACTTCTAGGTGTGTAATATAAATCTCCAAAAATAGAAGAACCACTACCAAATGTACTACTTCCAAAACTAGCAGCTACTGGAGGTGTTTTAAAATTTGTTTTGGTATAAGTCATCGAACCTTTAACATTCAACTTGTTAGTAAGTTTAGCTCCACCAGAAACAGTTAGATTAGTTCTAGTTACCTTGTTTCCTGGAGTAAATCCTTCGTCTTCAACTTGACCAAAGGCCATTCCGTAATTGAATCTATTATCTTCACTTCTTCCTTTGAAATTTGCAGATAAACTTGATACACCACCGGTCTTGAAAAATTGTTCAACACTATTTCTTGGTTTCCAATCGTATCTTGCTCCTTCCCACAAGGCCTGATAATCAGGATAGTTAGCTCCAAGGAATGCAGATGTTGAGTAAGGGTGAGCTAGTGTCCCGTTCTCATCGAACGCAGCATCATTTCCCCAGCCTCCAAGACCATCCTCATAAAATCCAGGACCCCAGTTACTGTAGAACCAACCAAACGCTTGATCGAAACCACCACCATACTGATCCTGGTAATCAGGTAGAGAAGCTACTTCGTTAAAAAAGTAGGATGTAGCAATATTAACTTCCTGTTTAGCATTCATATTTTTAGTACTACCGGTTTTAGTGGTAATTAAAATTACTCCATTTCTACCGTCCGTACCATATAAGGTTGTTGCAGCTAGACCTTTAAGAATATCTATGTTCTCAATATTATTTGGATCGATATCAAAAGATCTACTAGATCCAGAGTTACCATCAACAAAAGACCCAGCAGCATTGGTATCATTACTGTATGGTACACCATCAATAACATACAATGCATTGTTGTTTCCGGAGAATGAATTCATACCCCTAATGATTACTTTGTTAGCAGAACCAGAAATACCATTTTGAGTTGTAATCTCAATACCAGCTGTCTTACCCTGAAGTACACGAGTTAAATCCGTTTCAGGATTATCTTTTATCGCCTCTTCTTTTATCGAAGATACTGCATATCCTAATGCTTTCTTTTCCTTTTTAATTCCTAAAGCAGTTACAACCACTTCCTCTAATACTGCAGCATCTTCAGTTAGTTGAAGACTAATATTGCTGGTTGCTGCTGTAACAGCCCTTTCAACAGAATTAAATCCTACATAACTAAAAACTAAACTTTGTCCCACATTTGCATTAACAGTATAGTTACCATCAAAGTCTGACTGTGTTCCATTGCTTGTGCCTTTTACAATAATATTTACTCCTGGTAAAGGCAGTCCGCTATTATCGGATACTGTACCGGAGATTGTTTTTTCCTGTGCGAACGTAAGTTGCACTACAAACGCTAGTAAAAGCGTTAAAATTCCACTAAACTTTGTTCTCATTTTTATAATTTATTTGAATTGATCAATCACAAAAATCATAATAAAAAGTTAATTACACAACTTTTTAAACTTAAATTTTAGTTTTTCTTAACGGGAAACTACTACTATTATTGAAAATTTGTTAAAATTTTGAAGTAATACTAACATGAATTTTTGTGTTAGAAAAATTAAAATATTGATTTTCAGTATTTCCATTAGCTATACCAAATTTTAGGATACCTTGTTTTGTTTGCAAACCAATACCAAATCCAAAACTGTATAATTTTTCTCTCAAAGCGATATTTTGATTTTCAAAATAAGCAATATCAAGGATGCTATGTAAATACAAACTGTTATTAAATTGATATCTGTATTCAGTGTTGAGTACCGAATAAAAAGAAGCGTCAATACTATTTTCATTAAATCCCCTTATGCTTTTTATACCACCAAACTGATAAAGCTCGTTGGTTAAGAAGGTGTCGCTATTAAGTAATTTTGAGTGGTTTTTTAAAAAGATTGAATTTTTTAAATTTAAATTAAAAATGTAAATTAATTTTGTCTCTACTCTTAGTTGAGATTCTTTTATTGAACTATAATTTTTTGTTCCAATCTCAAAATTTAGCTGAAATAATGATTTAATAGGGAATAAATTATTATTTTGATTGTTTGTAAAAGAATAACCAGTTAATAAAAATTTTGAGTTATAATCTTCGACAAAAAGATCAATAAGGCTTTCTTTTCTTAAATTGTTTGACTGATAACTCTTATAGCCAATATGTGTTCTGGATTTGGTGTTAATTTGATAATTGATTTTTGCAAATTGATTAGAGGTCAGAAAGGTGCTATCTCGTTTAAATATTTTTAATTCTGTTTCAATACCAAAAGGAGTTTTAAAAAGATATGGAATCGATAGCTTTGCCCTGAAGTTTTCTTGGTCATTACCATCGGCTTTATAGTTTAATAAAAATTGTTCCCCATAATTTAAATTATTATTAAGTTCTAAATTTATATAGCCATTAAAAGTGAGGCCCTGATTTTCTTCTCCTGATGAAAATCCCAATATTCCATCAAAATTATTATTTTTTACTTTTCTAAGATATAAGTAAACAGTTGTTGAATCCTTTTTAAAAAGTATTTCAGGGGGTTTAGTTGCGGTTACAAAACGCAAAGAGTTTAACTCACTATTTTTTCTAATTAACTCTGAATTATTTAAGTTCATTCCTTTTTTGATTCCTAAGTAATATTTGATAAATTGTTTTGGGAATTTGTCATAACCTTTTATAAGAATTTGATCAATAGTTCTTTTCGAGCCATTTCTTAAATTGATATTTGCTGTTAAAGTTTTTGAATCAAAAACTTTGATGTTATTTAAAAACACTCTAGCAAAAGTATTTCCGTTTTTTGTTTTATCTAGATTTAAGCCTTTAAGTGTAGTTTCTAAATTTTCAAAAGGTAGTATAAAGTAAGATTCAGTAATTTTATCAGAATAACTAAATAATTCTTTTTTTGTAAAATCTTCGTTAGAATAAAATATCTTTATATAAGTATATTTTGGTCCAACGTGATACTTTGCTATATATATGCTATCATTGTATTTTTTAATTGTTTTTAATTCACTTTCGAGACAACCTATCCTCTGTAAAACTTGAAGGATTTGATGTGTTTCATTCTGAAGGGATTTAAAGTCCTTAAATTTTTTAATATGATTTATAGAATCTAATAAGCCTTGAGAAATCGAGTCATTTGACTTAGTCTTCAAAAGAAGAGTTTGTGATGTTAATACCGAAAAAAATGCAGTATATATATTAAGGTATAAAAAAATACGAAATATTTGTTTCACAGATTAAGTAATTTGTGTTGTAAATCTAACGTCTCTTTGTGTTAAATCATATACTTTTTGCAACTTATTTTTGTTATTAAAAAAAATATTTTTAAAATAAAATCTAAGGCGATTTTAATATTATAGTATTACTGATATCTAATACATTTATCTAAAAATTTAAAACAACAAAAAAATATTTTATCAGTGTTGTTTATACGTAAAATAATTTCTACATTTGCAAACCTTTAAAAAAGGGGATTTTTATTATATAAAAAGTTTATATGCCAACAATTTCACAATTAGTACGAAAAGGAAGAGCCAAAATAACCAAGAAGAGTAAATCGGCTGCTTTAGATTCGTGTCCTCAAAGAAGAGGTGTTTGTACACGTGTATATACGACTACGCCAAAAAAACCAAATTCAGCAATGCGAAAAGTTGCAAGGGTTAGGTTAACAAATGGTAAGGAAGTTAATGCGTACATCCCAGGAGAAGGACATAATCTACAAGAGCACTCGATAGTATTGGTTAGAGGAGGAAGGGTAAAAGATTTGCCAGGAGTTAGATATCATATCGTTCGTGGAGCCTTAGACACAGCAGGTGTAGAAGGTAGAACACAACGAAGATCTAAATACGGTGCAAAACGCCCTAAAAAGTAAAATTTTAAAGAGAAGACATGAGAAAAAGAGCAGCCAAAAAAAGACCGCTTTTACCAGATCCAAAATTTAACGATCAGTTAGTAACTCGTTTTGTTAACAATTTAATGTGGGATGGCAAAAAATCGGTGGCTTTCAAAGTATTCTACGATGCAATTGCAATTGTAGAAGAAAAAAATCAAGATGAAGAAAAAACTGCATTAGAATTGTGGAAAGACGCATTATCTAATGTAATGCCTCATGTAGAGGTTCGAAGTCGTAGAATTGGAGGGGCAACTTTTCAAATTCCAAGACAAATCCGCCCAGATAGAAAAGTTTCTACAGCAATGAAATGGTTAATCCTGTTTGCTAGAAAAAGAAACGAGAAATCGATGGCTCAAAAATTAGCTGCAGAGATTTTAGCTGCTGCTAAAGAAGAAGGAGCTGCTGTAAAAAAACGTGTGGATACACACAAAATGGCAGACGCTAATAAAGCATTTTCACACTTCAGATTCTAGGAAATGGCACAAAGAGATTTAAAATATACAAGAAATATAGGAATTGCCGCGCACATTGATGCTGGTAAAACTACAACAACAGAACGTGTATTGTATTACACGGGAGTAAGTCATAAAATTGGAGAAGTACATGATGGTGCTGCTACTATGGACTGGATGGAACAAGAGCAAGAAAGAGGTATTACTATTACTTCAGCTGCAACCACCTGTACATGGCAATTTCCAAGTGCGGATGGTAAGCCATCTGCTGATGCAAAAGCATATCACTTTAATATTATCGACACACCTGGTCACGTAGATTTTACCGTTGAAGTAAATCGTTCCTTACGTGTACTTGATGGATTGGTTTTTTTATTTAGTGCGGTTGATGGTGTCGAGCCTCAGTCTGAAACTAATTGGAGATTAGCTGATAATTACAAAGTACCTCGTATAGGATTCGTTAATAAAATGGATCGTCAAGGATCAGACTTTTTAAATGTAAACAATCAAGTAAAAGAAATGCTAGGTTCCAATGCAGTTCCTATTGTTCTTCCAATTGGTGAAGAAATGGATTTTAAAGGAATTGTAGACCTTGTTAAAAATCGTGCAATTGTATGGCACGATGAAAACATGGGAGCAACTTTCGATGTAATTGAAATTCCAGATGATTTAAAAGATGAGGCTGCAAAATATAGAGCTTTACTTATCGAAGAAGTTGCTTCTTACGATGAGGATTTACTAGAAAAATTCATGGAAGATGAAGATTCAATTACAGAGGAAGAAGTGCATGCCGCACTGAGAGCTGCTGTAATGGATATGGCAATTATTCCTATGATTTGTGGATCTGCATTTAAAAATAAAGGAGTTCAATTTTTACTTGATGCAGTGTGCAGGTATTTACCTTCACCAATTGATAAAGATGCTATTGTTGGAACTAATCCAGATTCACAATTAGAAGAATCAAGAAAGCCAGATGTAAATGAACCATTTTCTGCATTAGCATTTAAAATTGCAACCGATCCTTTTGTAGGTAGACTTGCATTTTTCCGTGCTTATTCAGGAAGATTAGATGCCGGATCTTATGTATTAAATAACCGTTCTGGTAAGAAAGAACGTATTTCACGTATATACCAAATGCATGCCAATAAGCAAAATGCAATTGATTTTATTGAGGCTGGAGATATTGGTGCGGCTGTAGGATTTAAGAGTATTAAAACTGGAGATACTCTATCTGATGAAAAGCATCCGATAATTTTAGAAAGTATGGACTTCCCAGATCCTGTAATTGGTATTGCTGTGGAACCTAAAACCAAAGCTGATGTAGATAAGTTAGGTATGGCTTTAGCTAAACTAGCAGAAGAAGATCCAACATTTACAGTTAGAACAGATGAAGCCTCGGGACAGACTATTATTTCTGGAATGGGTGAACTTCATTTAGATATTATTGTAGATCGTTTAAAGCGTGAATTTAAAGTAGAGGTTAACCAAGGGAAACCTCAGGTTGAATACAAAGAAACAATTACACGACTTGCAGATCATAGAGAAACATACAAAAAGCAATCTGGTGGTCGTGGTAAGTTTGGTGATATTGTATTTACATTGGAGCCAGCTGAAGAAGGTAAATCCGGTTTAGAGTTTATTAATCAAATTAAAGGTGGTAATATTCCTAAAGAATTTATTCCTTCTGTTGAAAAAGGATTTAAAATGGCTATGGTTAATGGACCTTTAGCAGGATTTGAAGTAGATAGTATGAAGGTAACTTTAAAGGATGGATCATACCACGATGTGGATTCTGATCAACTATCATTTGAGTTAGCTGCAAAACTTGGTTTTAAAGCGGCAGCAAAAAAAGCAGGTGCTGTTATATTAGAGCCGATCATGAAGTTAGAAGTACTAACTCCTGAAGAAAATATGGGAGATATTGTTGGAGATCTTAACCGTCGTCGTGGTCAATTAAGCGACATGGGTGACCGCTCAGGTTCTAAAGTAATTAAAGCGACAGTTCCTTTATCTGAAATGTTTGGATATGTAACTACTTTAAGAACTTTATCATCTGGTAGAGCAACTTCAACTATGGAATTTTCACATTATGCAGAAACTCCTTCTAATATTTCTGAAGAAGTTATTGCAGCAGCAAGAGGAACCGTTAACGCTTAATAATAAGGTAATGAGTCAAAAAATTAGAATAAAGCTAAAATCTTACGATCATAACTTAGTGGACAAATCTGCTGAAAAAATCGTTAAAACTGTAAAAAGTACAGGAGCAGTTGTAACGGGACCAATCCCATTACCAACTCATAAAAAAATATTTACAGTATTGCGTTCACCGCATGTAAATAAAAAGAGTAGAGAACAATTTCAATTAAGTTCTTACAAAAGACTTTTAGATATCTACAGTTCGTCATCTAAAACAATCGATGCTTTAATGAAGCTGGAATTGCCAAGTGGTGTAGAGGTAGAAATTAAAGTCTAATTTTAATAGGTGATTTTAAAATTACCGATTTAAGATAGTGCTTAAAACATGTCCGGAGCTTGAATGCAAAGGAAAAACGGAAAAAATAATATTCAAGGGTTGAATTTATTTTGACCCTGTTTTTTTTGAACTAGGTTTTAAAAATAATAAATAAATAATAAATAAATAATAAATATGTCTGGGTTAATAGGAAAAAAGATAGGTATGACCAGCATCTTTGACGAAAATGGAAAAAATATTCCGTGTACCGTTATTGAAGCAGGTCCCTGTGTTGTTACCCAAGTCAGAACTAAAGAAGCTGACGGGTACGAAGCTCTTCAACTTGGTTTCGATGACAAAAAGACTGCTACTAAAGCTGCTCAAGGGCATGCTAAAAAAGCAGGATCTGCTGTAAAGCGTAAAGTTGTCGAGTTTCAAGGATTTGAAGAGGATTACAATTTAGGCGACACGATAACAGTGGAGCATTTTATTGAAGGAGAATTTGTAGATGTTGCAGGTACTTCAAAAGGAAAAGGATTTCAAGGGGTTGTAAAACGCCATGGTTTTGCCGGTGTTGGTCAAGCAACTCATGGTCAACATAACCGATTAAGAGCTCCTGGATCGATTGGCGCAGCTTCATATCCTGCGAGAGTTTTCAAGGGTATGCGCATGGCCGGTCAAATGGGTAATGAAAAAGTAAAAGTACAAAACCTAAGAGTATTGAAAGTAGTTTCTGAAAAGAACTTACTTGTAGTAAAAGGATGTATTCCTGGAGCCAAAAATGCTTATGTAACTATTGAGAAATAATGAAGGTAGCAGTATTAGACAAAAACGGAAAAGACACAGGCAGAAAGGTAGACCTTTCTAAGGATGTGTATGGAATTGAGCCTAACAATCACGCTGTTTATCTTGATGTTAAGCAATATCTTGCCAATCAAAGACAAGGTACGCACAAATCAAAAGAGCGTGCTGAAATTGTTGGTAGTACAAGAAAAATAAAGAAGCAAAAAGGAACTGGTACAGCCCGTGCGGGTAGTATCAAATCTGGTGTTTTTAGAGGTGGTGGAAGAATGTTTGGTCCAAGACCAAGAAACTATTCTTTTAAATTAAATAAGAACCTAAAGAGATTAGCACGTCGCTCAGCATTAAGTATGAAAGCAAACGACAAAGCAATCTTAGTTTTAGAAGATCTTAATTTTGATACTCCAAAAACCAAAGAATTTACCGCTGTATTAAAGTCTTTAGGCTTAGATACTAAAAAATCTTTATTTGTGTTGGGAGAGTCAAATAATAATATATATTTGTCGTCTCGTAATTTGAAAAGCACTGAAGTGGTAACTAATTCTCACTTAAGTACTTATAAAATTATGAATGCAAACAGCCTGGTGTTGTTTGAAGGTTCATTGGAAGGAATTGAGTCAAACTTAAGTAATTAGAAATAATGAATATCTTAATTAAACCTATTATAACAGAAAAAGCTACAACCGATGTTGAGGAATTTAACAGATATGGTTTTGTAGTAAATCCAAAGGCGAATAAGGTAGAAATAAAAAAGGCGGTGGAAGCTGCTTATGATGTTTCAGTTACTAAAGTTCGTACCATAAATGTCCGCCCAGATAGAAATACTCGTTACACAAAGACGGGGATTCAAACTGGTAAAACTAATGCTGTTAAAAAAGCTATAGTACAGTTGGCGGAAGGTGATACAATAGATTTTTACAGTAACATCTAAAATAACTTAGATAAATTAGACAAAAATGTCAGTAAGAAAATTAAAACCAATCACCCCAGGACAGCGATTTAGAGTTGTAAATGGATTTGACGCCATTACAACTGATAAGCCGGAGAAAAGTTTATTAGCTCCGATTAAAAGAACTGGGGGAAGAAACAGTCAAGGAAAAATGACCATGCGCTATAAAGGAGGTGGTCACAAGAGACGGTATCGAATTATAGATTTTAAGCGTAATAAGCAAGGAGTACCCGCTACCGTAGCTTCAATAGAGTACGATCCAAATCGTACTGCTTTTATTGCATTATTGCATTATCAAGACGGTGAAAAGCGTTATGTTATAGCTCAAAGTGGATTAAAAGTTGGTCAAAACATTGTTTCTGGAGAAAAAGTTGCTCCAGAAATAGGTAATTGTATGCTTTTAGAGAATATTCCATTAGGTACAATTATTTCTTGTATCGAATTACACCCAGGTCAAGGAGCTGTTTTAGCTCGTAGTGCTGGTGCATTCGCGCAGTTAATGGCACGTGATGGCAAGTTTGCGACTGTAAAATTACCATCTGGTGAAACTCGTATGATCCTAATTACTTGTTCCGCAACAATAGGAGCAGTTTCTAACAGTGATCATCAATTGTTAGTTTCAGGAAAAGCTGGTAGAACAAGATGGTTAGGTAGAAGACCTCGCACAAGACCTGTTGTTATGAATCCAGTTGATCACCCAATGGGTGGTGGTGAAGGAAAATCGTCCGGTGGACATCCTCGCTCTAGAAATGGAATTCCTGCAAAAGGATTTAGAACACGTTCTAAAACAAAAGCTAGTAATAAATATATAATCGAACGTAGAAAGAAATAAGATATGGCACGATCGTTAAAAAAGGGACCTTACGTTCACTATAAATTAGATAAGAAAGTTCAGCAAAATGTTGAGTCGAGTAAAAAGACTGTTATTAAGACTTGGTCTAGAGCATCTATGATTACTCCTGACTTTGTTGGACAAACCATAGCAGTACACAATGGAAAACAATTTATTCCTGTTTATGTGACTGAAAATATGGTAGGACATAAATTAGGAGAATTTTCACCAACAAGATCATTTCGTGGTCATGCAGGTGCAAAAAACAAAGGTAAAAAATAAGCCATGGGAGTTCGTAAAAGAGAAAGAGCAGAGCAAATCAAAGAGGCGAAAAAAAACATGTATTTTGCTAAATTGAATAATTGCCCAACATCACCAAGAAAGATGCGATTAGTTGCAGATTTAGTTCGTGGTGAAAAGATAGACAAGGCGCTTAATATTTTAAAATTTAGC
>SGZH01000042.1 GCA_004214175.1 Flavobacteriales bacterium
TTCAAAAAGAGTTTTTATTTTCTTTCCAGTATTAGTATCATACATATTGAACCACATATGATTTTGATCTCTATTTACCTCGGCTAAAAAAATATAATTTTCGTTTGGAGACCAAGAAAGATTAGTTAAATAATGTTCGTCTGAAGTATCGATATCTAAGTAAATCAGCGACTGAGATTTCATGGAAAAAACACCGACTTTAGCAATTTCTGACTCCATTCCATTCATTGGATATTTAATATTATTTATTATTGCTGGAGTTTGGGTTATATCTACCAAAGGATATTCAGTAACCCTAGATTCGTCTTTTTGATAAAAAGCTAAATAATTTCCTTCAGGACTCCAAAAAGTACCTTTTCTTATTCCCATTTCAGAACGCGCTATTGCTTGTCCTGATACGATATTTTTATCCTCATAATTAGTAACAGCAATTTTTGGATCATTAGAAACGGCAATGTATAAATTATTGTCAATAGTATAAGCTCCAGCATTAGCCTCTTTATTAAACTCCTTATTTTCTCCATTTGCAGGATATTTAATTTCATTTGAAATAGCATTATTCATATAATTATATTGAACAAGAGCATTTTTATAAATAAAAGCAACTTCATCTGAAGTAATCCATATAAATGAATAGGGTATTCTTTTCATCTCCGGGAATGATCTCTGTAATTCTTCCAAAGTAAAAATAGCAGGTTTTCTTTCAAGTTGATAGTTTACATAAACCGCATTATTTTCAATGACTATATAGTCATCAGTTCCCTCCATCCATTGCAATGATTTTTGTTCAGGGTAAAGACCTTTATAGTATCCCAATACGGCATCTTCAATATTTAAATGTTTTATTTCTTGTGCATTTAATGTGGTTCCAAAAAAAACCAATATAATGGCAATTAATTTTCTCATAATTATATAATTCAAATTCAAATTTACACTAAATTAAAGAACTAACTCTTTAAATTTATGATTCAATAAATTTGGTTTAAACGTTACCATAACCCATGCCCAACTATTTTGAATACCACCATTTCCTCCTTTTAAAGCTTCCAATGATTTAGTACCAAATATTTGTGAATAACCGGCATCTATTTTCACACTATCATTAATTTTATAAGCCATTGTGAAGTCAAATTCAGTACCTAAATAGCAGTCCAGATTTTCATTATTTTCTAGATTAACTATCTGAGCTGAAGATGCAAAATAGTGTGGAGATAATTTAAAGTACCAATTTTTTTTAGTGAAACTTAAATGTAAATAAACGTCCATTAAACCTACATTATTTTCATGATTCCCAACGTAAAAATAATCCATTAGTCCGTTAAATTTATGATTGGCACCAAATAGAGGTTTAAAGGATTTTATATCTGAACTTGTATCATTTGTATCCTTCCCAGAAAAGTATTCCCCTCCAAGTGTTGTATCAATATTTTTTGAAATCATATAGTTGAAATTAACTCCAACATAGGATGCACTTATGCTATTGTTAAACGCCATACCTTTTTGTAGATAAAATGTTGCATTTATTGAAAAATCATTATTATTGAAAGTAACCCTTGGACCCACCGTTTGACTATAATCAACCTTCATATCCTCCGAAGGAAGTCCTTCATTATTTACATATTGAATTCCATTATTTAAAAATAAAAAACTTAATTTAAACTTGTTAAAATTTCCGTGATACCATGCATATTGAAATGTTTTGTATCCTGCTACGTTGCTATATAATTCGTTACTATTTGTTTGTTTATCAGTATTGTATGCAATACCTAGGTCAATTTTATGATTTTGATTTGGTCTTATTTTAAACTTTAAAGCATCGTGACTTCTTCCTTGTTGAGCCCAAGCAGCACGTGCAAATATTCTTTCATTATCATAGGAAATTTCTTGACGTCCTAATTTCAGGCTTAATTTTTTTGAAAAGATTGCCTCACCCCATGCTTGCTGAAAAGCAATGGCAGTATCGTCTGGAGACAAGGTATTACTATCGCCCCAATTCCTAACATTTTGGATAACTAACTTAAAAATTAATTTTTCATTTTTTAAGTCAAAATTTATTCGACTTCTTTGAGATATAAAATTCCCTGCTTTATCACCTTCGGAACGAAGTGAGCTATAACCATATCGGTTTTCGTAACGAGGTCTAATTTCTCCTGAAAGATTGAATTCTTGAGCTGATGATGGCACTGAAAAAAGTGCAATCATAAATAATACAATTAATTTATTTTTCATTTTAGCTAATTAAGTAGATTTATTTCTTAAAAGTTAATTTGGGCGATCTGCCTTTTTTAAATATTTTATTACTAGCGTGTTTCCCTTTTCTTAATTCTTTTTGTTCTTCAAACGGTAAATGTATTATGTCACGACATTCTTCACTACAGGTAAATTCCATTTTCTCTGAACATACTTCACACTGAATAAAAAGTAGGTGACAAGCTTCATTTGCACAATTTATATGAGTGTCACTTGGAGACCCACATTGATGACAATTAGAAATGACATCACCACTTATTCGTTCACTTCTGCGATGATCAAATACAAAATTTTTACCTAAAAATTTATTTTCTAAATCTTGTTCCTTAACTTGACGCGTGTATTCAATGATACCACCCTCTAATTGAAATATATTTTTAAATCCTTTGTGTTTATAATAAGCACTTGCTTTTTCACAACGGATTCCACCAGTACAATACATGACTAGTTTTTTATCTTCTTTATGATCTTTTAGATCTTCCTCTATAATTTCTAATGAATCACGGAAAGTATCTACATCGGGAGTAATGGCATTTTTAAAGTGTCCAATTTCGCTCTCATAATGGTTACGCATATCTACCAGGACTGTGTCTGGGTCTTCGATTAAGGCATTAAATTTTGAAGCATTAACATGAACCCCAATGTTAGTCACATCAAAAGTATCATCATTTAGGCCATCGGCTACAATTTTACGACGTACTTTTATTTTTAATTTTAAAAATGATTTTAGATGCTGTTCTACAGCAATATTTAAACGACAATTTTCTAAAAAATAGATGCTGTCTAAAAAGTTTTTAAAATCATTAAATTTTTTACCAGGCACTGACAATTGTGCGTTAATTCCTTCATGCGCCACATAGATACGTCCTAGGACTTCAAGATTATTCCATGCCAAAAACAGATAATTTCTAAAGAGTTCTGGATTGCCAATTTTAGCATATTTATAAAAAGAGAGGGTTAAACGGTCTTCTCCCGCTTCTTCCAATATGGTTGCTCTCTCTTTTGCACTTAGTTTATTGTACAGTTGCATGCTATACTAATTTATAAGGTTAAAAGAATAAATAACAAAAATAATAGTTTTTTTATAATTAAGGAGCTTAACCCAAAAGATTACAAACAACAAATAAAATCGGCAATTCTTATATTTTAAAGGGAGCTATTTAGCTAATAGGCGCACCATTATAAACTTTCTCATCATCCGGATTTAAAAAGACTAATTTACCATCGGGAGTCTCTGTCATTAAGATCATCCCTTCACTATCAACTCCCCTAAGTGCTCTCGGTGCTAAGTTAACCAGAACAGTCACTTTTTTACCGACTACTTCTTCTGGAGAAAAACTTTCGGCTATACCAGAAACAATGGTACGAACATCAATTCCTGTATCCACTTTTAAAATCAGTAATTTTTTTGTCTTTGCCATTTTTTTGGCTTCTAAGATAGTACCTACACGCATATCTAATTTGGAAAAATCGTCAAATTGAATCGTCTGTTTTTGTGGTTCGGGATTTTTATTTATCACGGTATTTTCTTTTTTTGTGGCTTCTAATTTATCTAATTGCTGTTGTACTTTCTTATCTTCAATTTTACTAAAAAGTAATTCTCCTTTTCCTATTCGATGTGAAGAAGGAATCAAAACATCTTTAGTTGAAACATCTTTCCAAGTGGATTCTGAATTAAGTTCAGAATGACACAACATAGTCTTTAATTTAGTTGAGGTAAATGGTAAAAAGGGTTCGCTTAGAATAGCTAATGCCTCCGCAATCTGAATGGAAACATACATAATGGCTTTTGTTCTTTCTTCGTCTGTTTTAATCTTTTTCCAAGGCTCTTCATCTGCTAAATATTTATTTCCTAATCGAGCTACATTCATTAACTCGGCTTGTGCTTCTCTAAATCGGTAACGTTCCAATGAACTTTCTATCACATTAGGATAGGCTTTTAATTCAGATAAGATTTTTAAATCTACTTCAGATAAAGAAGGGGGTTTTGGGACAATTCCGTTGTAATATTTATTGGTTAAAACCACCACACGGTTGATGAAATTTCCGAAGATAGCTACCAATTCATTATTGTTTCTAGCTTGAAAATCAGCCCAAGTAAAATCGTTGTCTTTAGTTTCTGGTGCATTTGCTGTTAAAACATAGCGCAGTACATCTTGCTGATTTGGAAAATCTAGCAAATACTCGTGCAGCCATACCGCCCAGTTTTTACTGGTTGAAATTTTATTGCCTTCCAGGTTTAAAAATTCGTTGGCAGGAACATTCTCCGGCAAGATAAAAGACCCTTCTGCTTTTAACATACTCGGAAAAATTATACAATGAAAAACAATATTATCTTTTCCAATAAAATGAAGCATTTTGGTGTCTTCATCCTTCCAATAAGGCTCCCAATCTTTTCCTATATTTTCTGCCCATTCTTTAGTTGCTGAAATGTAACCGATAGGAGCATCAAACCAAACGTATAATACTTTATTATCAGCACCTTCTATAGGTACCGGTATTCCCCAATCCAAATCTCGGGTAACTGCTCTTGGTCGTAATCCATCATCAATCCAAGATTTACATTGTCCATAAACATTTGATTTCCAATCTTTTTTATGCCCTTTAACAATCCATTCTTTAAGCCAAGATTCGTATTGATCTAATGGTAAAAACCAGTGTTTGGTTTCTTTTAATGCAGGAGTATTCCCAGTAATAGAAGATTTTGGATTAATTAAATCAGTTGCATTATGTGAAGTTCCACAGCTCTCACATTGATCACCATAACTTTCTACAAAACCACATTTTGGACAAGTACCTATTATAAAACGATCTGCTAAAAATTGATTGGCTTCTTGATCGTAAAATTGCTCGGTAGTTTGTTCTATAAATTTCCCATCATCATATAATTTCTTAAAAAAATTGGAGGCGGTATCGTGATGTATTTTTTCTGAAGTACGCGAATAGTTATCGAAGGTAATTCCAAATTCCTGAAAGGATTCTTTAATAATAGCATGGTATTTATCGACCACTTGTTGTGGTGTAATACCTTCCTTTTTGGCCTTTATTGTAATAGGAACACCATGCTCATCGCTACCACAAACAAAGGCCACATCGTTACCTTGCAATCGTTGAAAACGTGAATAGATATCTGCAGGAACGTAAACGCCTGCTAAATGTCCTATATGTACAGGCCCATTGGTATAAGGCAATGCTGCCGTTATGGTAAATCGCTTTGGTGAATTTTGCATACTCAATTTTGTACTGCGAAAATAAGGATTTTATTTATGCTGATGCTTGATGATTTTTAAAAGAAATTATTTAATTCATACTGTATTAATAGAATACTGTCCTTTTGATGTTAGGAGAATTGTTTCTAAAATAAAATAATAATTAATAAACTTAAAAAAAATATTATTAAATCTATGACTAAAATTTATACAAAAAGATTAATTTTTTATTATTTTGAGAAAGATTATTTATTTTATGATTCGACCAAAATATTTAAAAAAAGGTGATACAATAGCTATTGTTTCCACAGCAAGAAAAGTAACGAAAACCGAATTAAATGCTTCTGTTTTATTATTGAAAAAATGGGATTTAAAGGTGATTTATGGCGCCTCGATTGGTGCCGAACATAATCAATTTGCAGGAGATGATTTTCTTCGAGCTACCGATTTTCAATCGATGATTGATAATAACAAAGTCAAAGCAATTTGGTGTGCTCGAGGAGGATATGGTACTGTAAGAATTATTGATAAATTAAATTTTATTAATTTTAAAAAAACACCTAAGTGGATTATCGGCTACAGTGATGTAACCGTACTTCATGCTCATATTCATGAATTGGGAATAGAGACCTTGCATGCACAGATGCCAGTAGCCATTGAAACCAAATCGGAATCCAGTATTCAATCTCTAAAAAATGCTCTTTTTGGTGAAAATATTATTATAAAATTTCCATCCCAAAAAATCGATGTTATTGGAAAAGAAAAAGGAATATTAGTAGGAGGTAACCTATCAATTTTATACTCTCTTTGTGGGAGTTCTTCAGCATTAACTACTGAGGGGAAAATACTTTTTATCGAAGATTTAGATGAATATTTATATCATATAGATCGGATGCTTCAAAATTTAAAACGTAATGGAGTTTTTAAAAATTTGAGAGGATTAATAGTTGGAGGAATGACAAAAATGCACGACAACACGATTCCTTATGGAAAGACTGTCGAGGAAATTATATTAGATATTTGTAGTGACTATAATTTCCCTATTGCTTTTAATTTTCCTGCAGGACATATTAAAAACAATACAGCACTTTATTTGGGTAGAGATATTGAATTTATAGTTGATAATGATAAAGTTTCTGTGACTTATCTGAAATAGTTATGGCAAAACACAATGACCTAGGAAATATAGGAGAACGTTTAGCCGTAGAGTATTTATCAAAAAATGGATACACTATTTTGGTACAAAATTTTTACTTTGATAAAGCTGAAATAGATATTATAGCTAAAAAAAATAAAGAGACTATTGTAGTTGTTGAGGTTAAAACAAGAACTAGTAATTTTTTTGGAGACCCTCAAGATTTTGTTAGCCCTTCAAAAATTAAATTATTAGTAAAAGCTGCAAATGAGTACATTATTTCAAACGAGTTAGATGTAGAAGTTCAGTTTGATATTATTACAGTCATCAAAAATAAAACTGAAGAAAAAATAGAACATTTTGAAAACGCTTTTTATCACTTTTAAAATTTATTCCTTATTCAAGTATGCTTTTAAATCTTCAAGCCCCTCTGGTTTAAATTTAAATTTTTTATTTTGATCTAAAACAAAATAAGTAGGAGTACTAGTTAATGCATAATCCATAACCACCTTGTTATTCCATTTTTGTAATTTTATTGCATTGAAGAAGTTTGGAAATTTTTTAACTTCACTTGACCACTTTGTATTGTTCTCTTCTAAGCCAACTGCTACTACCTTATATTTTGTACTATTCAGTTTCTGACTTAAACTATGCAATTGAGGAAGTTCTTTTAAGCAATGTGAACATCCGCTACTCCAAAAAACTAAAATATAATTTTCTGCCACATCCAATGCGCTTAGTTTTTTTTGACTATTTTCATCTAATATAAAATCGGGTGCAGAATTTCCGATTGATAAATTTTTAAATTGATTTAGTTTTAATACAAGATTTTTGTCGTTCTGCTGATTTGCTAGCGGTATTAAATATTTTTCTGCCAAATAATTAGCAGATTTTATTTGATTATAGGAGACGAATTTTCGCCACATTTTCTCTAAAAAAACTTTTTGAAAATCGGGGTTTGTAATTTTAATTTTGGCTACTACTTGATCTATATTATAATTATATTTTTTTTGTTTAATAAAACCTTTACTAACCACACTAGAAATATATGCTAAGGATTTGTCTAATAATAAACTAGAGCTTTGTAATATTTTGTCACTAAAGTCAATATTTTCAAAATAATTGCTTGTTTGGTTTTTTAGATAGTTAGAAATAGATTCATATTTAATAGGAATGTAGGGTTTGTTTGCTTTAATAAAATGATTCACTAACAAACCATTAGACTTTTCCTCATATATTATTTGTAATTCTCGTTGTCTATCAAAAATGGTAGTGATAGCTTTACGATTAATTTTATCTTTTTTGTATTCTACTTCCAATAATTTACCAAGGGATGTTAATTTATTCAAATAAGAAAATAACAATATATTTTCAGAGGATTTTATAAATGTGACCCCATTATTTAAACTAAACGTTAACTCTATATCTTCTTTTCCATTATAAATAAGATCAAAATTATATTCATTTTGAGGTACGGCGTAAACTAATTTATAGATACCTTTTGTTGCTTTTTCATTGAGTTTAAAAACTAAATTACCTTCAACAAATTTACTCTGTGCAACATATTTTTTTCCAGTAGGAGAATTTTTATAAAGTATACCCCAAGTAAAATCTTTTTCGGGTGTGAAATTAGCTTTTAAAGTGTTTTGAGATATTATTAATGAGGGAATCATTACCAATAGAAAAAAAATAAATTTAGAATTCATAGTATTTTATTTTTTTAATAACCTAATTACTGCTTTTTTATCTTCATATTCTAAATTAATAATGTAAACACCAGGAACAATATTTAAATTTAAATTAATTAATTCACTATTAGAGTAGTTATAAGTTTTAATAGTTTTTCCATTTAAATCAATGACAGTTAATTTCATTGTTGGGTAATTAGCTCCCAAATCAATTGAAAAATTACCTTGAGTAGGGTTTGGATAAATAATAGGATTAGTTTCTAGAGTATTTGAAATGACACCTAATATGTTATTTACAACAATCTCATAGTCCTCAACCTCACCATCAAAATTTGTTTCACAAGGAGTAGGGTACCCATTATATTTTGCAGAAACCCTCATAGTGGTACCTCCATTTAATGCATTTTGAGGAATGGTAATTGTTAATGGTGATAAGTCTGTTGGTCCGTCAGCAGTATTTGTAGCAAAACCTAGATCGTATTCTTCATTTGGATCATCAAAATTTAAATTTTGATTCCAATCAATCCAAGCTTTTGCGTAAACGGTATAATTACCATCAGTATTTACATTAACTGTTAAATCATATGAGTTACCTGCTTCTACAGTAGTAGAAATATCATTTGAATAATCAGTGTAGGGAGCTTCTTTCCCAGTTGCATTATTTATTTCATTAAAATTTACTAATGTTATAGCTGTTGCATAATCCATATTACCATAGGATATGCAATTAGGGCAATCGTCCACAACCGTTACCATATCCTCGATAGTTTTTGTATTAGAATTACCCTGAGCATCTGTAACTTTTAAACTAATCGTATAAGAGCCTTCATTACCAAAAACAACTACGGGGTTTCTTTCCGAAGTTGAAGAAATAGAAATTGGTTCTGGAGTTATTGTCCATTCCCAAGTAGCACCGTCATGTTTTAACATAGAATAACAATCAAATTGAATTTCATCTGTAGGGCATCTTACAATGTCGTCATAAGTAATGGGTTGTGCAATAGGTGCAATCATATTATCTACCATTTCTCTCCCCCAAACCCCTCTTCCATTTGACCCTAATCTAAGTTCACCATCTCTGTAAAATGGATTGATTTGTAATGATTTTGCAACCAAGGGCAAGCCTGAAGAATAATCAATCCAATTATTGGCATTATCATCCCAATAAAGAACACCATATTGAGAAGTAACATATGTTATATTATTACTTCCTCCTTGATATAAGATATCTGTTAAATTCTCTCCATCAAGATTTGTAGTAGTTTTATTAATCCAAGTTCCTCCTCCATCTAATGAGTTGTGTACTTTATCTCCATCAACACCTCTTGCTGTACAAACCCATATATGATTAGCATTTTCTGGGTGAATCGAAATTCTAAATCTTCTATTGTTTCCCGAAGGGTTACTTATAGTTTTGTTCCAAGAAATACCACCATCTTCAGATTTCCAAATTTCACAAGGATCCCAATATCCTCCTAGTTTATTATAAACAGCATACATCACATCTGGATTGCTCCTAGAAATTTCAATTTCATAAACGACTCCTGTTTCATCTGGAAAAGTATAGATAATTTCAAAATTTGCCCCTCCATTAGTAGATTTATATATTTTATTTTCAAGCCCTACATAACTATGATTGGCATACCTTGGGTCAAAATAAATACCACTTCTCTCAGCAGTACTGTAGGATTCATTGGGTCTAATAGGATAACTAGAATGATTAATTACTTCATCTCCAAAAACTTCAGGAATGGTTTTTACAGAAGTATTATTACTCGCATAATGGGTTCTGTATAGTAATTTTCTATTTTCAATGGGATGGACATATCCAGAAGCTTCTTCAACCCCTCCTATATTATAGGTTTTACCTTCTTCATAGTTTTCAGACCAGCCACTAGTTCCATCATGGTATTTACCCCCAGTAAAAGTA
>SGZH01000043.1 GCA_004214175.1 Flavobacteriales bacterium
CCACCACCTAACACTCTATTTAATTCGTTGTTTTTAGTGTTGAGTCTCGCTTCAGAAGTAGTAGAAATATCTTTTACTTTTTGAGATTTAGAAACTTTTTCCGATTTAGTTTCAGAAATTTTCCAGCTTACTTTTTCTACTTTCTGAATTACTTCTTCAGTAATGGTGTTCCACTCTTTACAAGCCGAACATTGTCCTTGCCATTTTGCAAAGGATGTGCCACAGTTTTGACAAAAAAAGGTAGTTTTTACTTTAGCCATTAATATCCGAAGTCTTCTTTAATTTTATCCGCTCTATCTAACATCACGTCAATGGTAATAAAGTCCACTTCCTCTTTATCGTAAGCTCCCTGATAGATTCGCATTGCTTTTTTTGCTTCTCCAGTCTCTTCATAGTAACGCGCAAGATAATAATCGCCTAGTACCTTATTGGGATATTGCTTATTGGCTATTGTTGCGATTATTCGCAATGATTCCCACTGTTTCTTTTTTTCTGCAGCTTTAAAAGTAGCTATAAAATCATTTTCTCGGATAGGATTGGTCAACCCAAATAAATCTTTTATGGTAGCATATTTATCTATAAGATATTGAGAAATTGGTGTTTTGAGGTTTAAGATTACTTCTTTGTATTCTTCTTGACTTATTGGACGATACACTGCAAACATTTTTTCTAAAGCAGATGGGATAGCTCTAGCAACTAATGAATAGTGAGTAGCTCCCTGAAAATTATCAAAATTATAATTAAAATTATCACTTTTTAATTCTTTAAGAGAAGTGTTTAACATTTCTGATATCTCTCTTAAATCTTTAATATCGTCAGATCCAGTAGCTAAATAATAAAATATTTTGCTTTGAATTTGAGGAATTCGTTCAGGAAGACGCTCCTCCATGTAAGGGGCTAAATCTGGACTTAAATTAATATACCCGTTAAACATTGGAGGGTCTTTAAAAAGAAAATAATTAATAAAATTTGCTGTAAAATCATGACCTACTACTATGGTAAATTTTGCCGTTCTGTAGTTGTAATCAATAAAAGGAATTAATTCTAGACCAATAAATTCAAAAAAATCGGCTCCAATTCCATCAGGCATAAAGTTAGTATTATCATAATTGCAATCGTCGTAACGTTTTTCTCCTTGCATGATACCTACTACAATTGACTCAGGCATATCCTCCCAATAACTAAAATAATCTACGTTTCCTGCGACAGGCTCAAATAGATAATTAGCATCTAATACGATTACAATTGGATATACTTTCTCGGTATTTGTTTCATAATCTCTGGGAAGCTGAATTTTTAATCTTCTAGATTCATTAAGTTTATTAGATTGAAATTCTTCATAAATGATTTGAGATTGTGAGTAGATCTCTAATCCAAAAAATAAGCAAATGACTAAAACCCCTATTTTTTTCATAAAAAATAAATTATTCTTGAAAGATAACGATTTTTATAAATCATATATTTTTCAAGATGTAAAAAAAGATATTATTTTTTGTTGTTGTACAATGGCAAGATTAGAAAAGATAATCCGCCAAACAAAACTATAGATGCGATACTAGTAGTCCAAACAATCCACCCAAATGCTGTTCCAACGGTTTCAGGAATACTAAAAACAGCAAGAATACTAGCTACAAAGAAAGGATAAGTCCCAAAGCCACTATTGGTAAAAGCAAATGAAAAACTTCCAATTACAAAGGTAATCATTAAGGTAGACAAGGCGATATTTGTAGTTTCATTCAATGCAAAAGTTGCGATGTAAAAAGACAACAAGTATAAACCCCAAATAAGAAAAGAGTGGAAAATGTAAAGCCCTTTTTTCTTCATTTTAATAACACTAAGAATCCCTTCTTTTAAGCCAGAAAAAAAATGAAGAATTTTTTTTATGACTGATGCTTTTGAAAATTTCAGTAGTAGTAAGAGGACTATACCCAAAGTTAATAAAAGCCCGCTCAATTTGTAAATAGTATTTACAGGAAAAACACCAATTAAGTATTGAGATAGTTTTTCAAATTGAAGTAGGAAAGCAATACCTGTAAAACCAAATAGAAATAGTACATCAATAACCCTTTCAGATATGATAGTCCCAAAAGCTTTATCGAAGGGGACTCCTTCATATTTATTTATAACTAGTGCTCTTGAAACTTCACCGCTTCTTGGAATAAATAAATTCATAATATAAGCTACATATACGGCCATAAAATTATTTAAAAATTTGGTTTTATAACCCAAGGGTTCTAACATAAAGTTCCAACGATAAGCTCTTGATATATGACTTAAAATACCAAAAATGATAGAAAGGCTTATAACTATATAATCTGCTTTTTTAAAATAAGAAGCAATTTCCTCTAACTGTTGTGGAGTAAATTTGGAATAAGAATAATAAATTAAAAAAATACCAAGCCCCAGCGGAACAGTAATCTTTAAGAATGTGATGAAAGACTTATTCAAACTAAATTAATAAGTTATTTTCTTCATTAGGAAAAACTAGCGAAGGTTTAAATTTTTTGGCATCTTCTATATTCATCATTGCATACGTGATTAAAATTAAAATATCGCCAGGAGCAACTTTTCTTGCTGCTGCACCATTTAAAGTGATTTCTCCGCTATTTCTTGGTCCAGGAATGGCATAGGTTTCCAATCGTTCACCATTATTATTATTTACAATTTGAATCTTTTCACCTTGTATAATATTTGCTGCATCCATTAAGTCTTCATCAATGGTAATACTTCCTATATAATTGAGGTCGGCACCAGTTACTTTGACTCTATGTATTTTAGATTTTACTACGTGTATTTGCATGGGGCAAATATATTAATTTAATGCCATATTATCGATAAGTCGAATACCACCAATAAAGCATGCTATGAAAGCTCTGTATCTTATATTTTTTAATTTATTTTCGTCTGTTTTTAAAGTTGAAGAATTAGCAATTTCAAAATATTCTAGGGTAAAAAAATCACTTTTCTTAAACTCATTTTCAACCAATTGATTTAAGTTTTTAAAAGTTAAATCGTGAAATTTTTCTTTTACTTTATTTAATGTTAGGTATATCAAAGCCGCCTCTTCAAATTCTTCTTCAGAGAGATGTTTATTTCTTGAACTCATTGCAAGTCCGTTTTTTTCTCTAACAATCGGACAGCCTGTAATATTTATGGGGAGATTCTCAATTTTCACTAATTCTTTCACAATTTGTAACTGCTGAAAATCTTTTTCGCCAAAATAAGCTTTGTTTGGAGTTACCACCCTAAATAATAAATTTAAAACAGTCCCAACCCCGTCAAAATGACCAGCTCGATGCTTGCCTTCCATTTCCTTTTCGATACCAGAGAAAATATAGCTTTTTGAGCTTATATTTTGGTTGTATAATTCTGATGCTATGGGAGAGAAAACTATGATTTTTTTTGATATGCTGTATAAAAGTATAAGGTCATTTTCTAGGGTTTTGGGATATTTTTCTAAATCTGCTTGATTATCAAACTGAGTTGGATTAATAAAGATACTAACCACTACACAATCATTTTCTTTTAAGGCTTGTTTAACAAGCGAAAGATGACCTTTGTGAAGTGCCCCCATTGTAGGAACAAAGCCAATACTCTTTTTGTTTTTTTTGAAGGGTAAAAGGGTAGCCTTTAGAGAGGTTTTAGAATTATGTATTTTCATTGAGGAAAATATTAAAGCGGTAAAAATAATATATTAAAGTCAGTCTGCATAAATTTTCGTAATTTTGCATCTTTTATGGACTACGAAAAAACTATATATGAAAGATAAAAGAATCTTATATGTCTCTTCAGAAGTAATTCCCTACTTACCTGAGACCGAGATTTCTTCAATGTCGTTTGAAGCACCTCGAATGGTTAATAGTAATAAAGGGCAAATCAGAATATTCATGCCTCGTTACGGAAATATCAATGAACGAAGGCATCAATTACACGAAGTAATTAGATTATCAGGAATGAACTTGGTTATAAATGATATGGATGTTCCTCTAATTATTAAAGTTGCCTCCATACCAAAAGAGCGAATGCAGGTCTATTTTATTGATAACGAAGATTATTTTAAAAGAAAAGCCACTTTTTCTGATGAAAAAGGTAATTTTTTCTCGGATAATGACGAAAGAGCTATATTCTTTGCAAAAGGTGTTATTGAAACTGTTAAGAAATTAAATTGGTCTCCAGATATTATTCATGTTCATGGTTGGCTGGCTTCATTTCTTCCTTTGTACCTAAAAAAGCATTATGATAAAGAACCATTATTTGAAAATAGTAAAATAGTTACCTCAGTTTACAATCAAGGTTTTAATGGACAATTAGATGTAAAAGTGACCGATAAAATTATGTTTGATGGTATTGAAAAAGAACATATACAAGAGTTAGAAGAGCCTGATTACATTAATATGATGAAAATAGCTATTAAAAATTCTGATGCTATCATTTTTGGTTCTGAGGAGTTACCTGAAGAATTGACTAATTATCTTAAAGAACTTGAAATTCCGATGTTAAAATATCATAAAAAAGAAGAATTTTCTTCTGCTTATTTAGATTTTTACCTCAACGAAGTTCTTTCATAATTATCTTATTTATTAGTTTCCTATGAATACACGTAATATTATATCCAAAGTTGCGGTCATGCTTATTGTAATTATTTCCATAGTATCTTGTCAAGAAGATTTTAATACTATAGGGAGTGACATAGTTGGTGACGAAAGTCTTTTATCTCAATTAGATAATACCAAAACAGTTGTAGCTTACAGTAGAAAATTAGCTCCAGTACAAACCAATATTATTCCGGTTAGCCAGTTAGGAGTATTTAATGATGGAACTTTTGGGAAGTCATCAGTAAGTTTTTTGACTCAATTACAAATGGAAACACCCAATGTTGTTTTTGGAGATTCAATTGGGCATGAGATTGTTTTAGATAGTGTGATGTTATACATCCCCTATTACAATCAAAATTCAACGGAAGATGGATTAACTACCTACACATTAGATTCTGTTTATGGTAACAGTCCAATTGATATTCGCATTAATGAATCCAATTATTTTTTACGAGATTTAGATCCCAACTCCAACTTCCAAGACGCACAATTATATTATTCTAACCAAGCAGACTTATTTGAAGCAAATCTTTTGCAAAATGAATTGGTTACTGAAATTACGGATTTTATACCTAGTCTAGAGGGATACGAAATTATTAATCGTGAAACCAGTACTGATGGTTCAACTCAGATTGATACCACTATCATTGCACCTGGACTCAGAGTCTCCTTACCAACTGACTATTTTCAAGAAAAAATTATTGATAAAGAAGGAGCCCCTGAATTAAGTAATGATAATAATTTTAAAGATTATTTCAGAGGACTTTATTTCAAGGTAAATTCTAATTCAGAAGATGGTAATTTATTTGTTTTTAGCCAAGAACTTGCAACGATTACACTTTATTATAATTTTTTAAGAGCGGAAGTAGACAGTGCCGGAGATCCTGTTTTAGATGATGATGGTAATGCTGTCATTGACACCATTTACAATAATTATATTCTAAGATTTGGTGGCATAAATCTTAACGTTTTTAACAATGAACTAACACCAGAAATAGCTTCTGCTATTGCCAATCCCAATACGCTTGAAGGTGAAGAAAATTTATATTTAAGGGGTGGTGATGGAATTATAACGGTTATAAATTTATTTGGAGAAGACCTTGATTCTAATGGTATTGCTGACGAATTAGAGCAACTTCGTGACCAGGAATGGATCATTGACGATGCAAAATTAAAGTTTTATATAGATCAAAGTAAAGTAACAGGGGGTGAAACGGAACCGGAAAGGATTTCTATTTATAATATTAATAACAACACAGTGTTGGCAGATTACTTTTTAGACCCAACTTCAAGTAATTTACCAATAGATGCTATTACCAATCATTTAGGAAAAATTGAGAGGGATTCTGATAATAATGGTGTTTCTTATACTATAAATTTAACGCACCATATTAGTAATTTAATTAATAAGGACTCCACAAATGTCTCATTGGGTTTATTATCCTCTCAAAATATTTTATTAAATGGATTTCAAAAACTAGATACTTTACAAAGTCCTAACCAAGAACTTCCAACGATAAAATCAGTTCAAAGAAGTAGCGTGATCTCACACGAAGGGACTGTCCTTCATGGTAATAATACCTTAAATGAAGATAAAAAACTTGTCTTAGAGATTTATTACACAGAACCTAATTAATAAAATTTATGTGTGGAATAGTTGGTTATATTGGAAATAGAGATGCATATCCCATTGTACTTAATGGGTTAAAACGATTGGAGTATAGAGGCTACGACAGCGCCGGAATTGCATTATATGACGGTACAAAAATACAATTGTGTAAAACAAAAGGTAAAGTTGCAGATTTAGAAGAAAAGTTTTCTAGCCAAATGGCAACGAAAGGTAAAATAGGCATTGGTCATACTCGTTGGGCAACTCATGGGGTGCCAAACGATATTAACTCACATCCTCATTATTCAAACAGCGGTGATTTAGTAATTATTCATAATGGGATTATTGAAAATTACGCTTCCATTAAAAAAGAATTAATCAATAGAGGATACACCTTCTACTCTGACACTGATACGGAAGTATTAGTAAATCTAATTGAAGACATTAAAATAAATCAAAAGGTTAAATTAGGACAAGCAGTCCAAATTGCCTTAAATGAAGTAGTTGGTGCTTATGCAATCGCTTTATTTGACAAGAATAAACCAGATGAGATTGTCGTTGCTAAACTAGGAAGTCCTCTAGCGATTGGAATTGGACAAGATGAATTTTTTGTTGCTAGCGATGCAACTCCTTTTATAGAGTTCACAAAAAATGCGATTTATCTAGAGGATGAAGAAATGGCAATTATTCGTTTAGGTAAAGATGTTAATATTAGAAAAGTTAAAGATGATAGTAGCGTTGCACCATACATTCAAAAATTAAAATTAAATCTGGAGCAAATCGAAAAAGGAGGGTATGATCACTTTATGTTGAAGGAGATATACGAGCAACCTTCTGTAATTAAAGACACCTATAGAGGAAGATTACTTGCAGATAAGGGGATTATAAAATTAGGAGGTCTTGAAAATTATATTGAAAAATTTACCAATGCGGATAGAATTATAATTGTAGCTTGTGGTACTTCATGGCATGCTGGATTGGTTGCAGAATATATTTTTGAAGATTGGGCAAGAATTCCTGTGGAGGTTGAATATGCTTCCGAGTTTCGCTACAGAAATCCAGTTATTACCGATAAAGATGTAGTTATAGCAATTTCTCAAAGCGGCGAGACTGCCGATACGCTAGCTGCAATTAAACTCGCCAAAGAAAAAGGAGCTTTTGTTTATGGAATATGTAATGTGGTAGGGTCGACTATATCAAGAGCAACTGATAGTGGAACTTATACCCACGCCGGTCCAGAAATTGGAGTGGCATCTACCAAAGCGTTTACAACTCAAATAACGGTCCTAACCATGATTGCTTTAAAATTGGCAAAAGTAAAAGGTACAATATCCCAAAGTAATTATCGATTGCATTTAAGAGAGTTAGAATTAATACCCTCAAATGTGGAGATGGCCTTACAAAAAAACAGAGATATTGAAGAGATTGCCAAACTATTTAAAGATGCAACTAACTTTTTATATTTAGGTAGAGGTTACAATTTCCCAGTAGCATTGGAAGGCGCTCTTAAGTTAAAAGAAATATCATACATACATGCCGAAGGTTATCCAGCTGCAGAGATGAAACATGGACCTATTGCTCTTATAGATGAACAAATGCCTATTGTAGTAATAGCTGTAAACAGTAACCATTACGATAAAGTAGTAAGTAATATTCAGGAAATCAAGTCCAGAAAGGGAAAAATTATTGCAGTGGTTACTGAAGGTGATACTGTTGTAAAAGAGCTGGCAGACTATATTATGGAAGTTCCTAATACCCCAGGGGCCTTATCGCCATTGGTAACAACAATTCCCCTGCAGTTATTATCGTATCATATCGCTTTAATATTAGGAAAAAATGTTGATCAGCCTAGAAACTTAGCAAAAGCAGTTACAGTCGAGTAGAGTTATGTGTTCAAAGTTGTAACCCCAACAACCTAATCGTAAAGTTCTCAATATCAATTACTACTACCAAATTGTGGGACTCAAATTACTCTGAATATCAAGAGTATTTATTCAATCGTATTTGTGAATATAAAGAGAATAATGTAACCCCTATTGGATATAGAAAAATATCTAAAATATTCAATGATGAGCGAATGAAAACACCTTGAAATACTGAATTCACCAACTCAAAAGTACATTCTATCTACAAAAAAGGTAAGATTAGAGAAGAAAGAATCAACAGAAAAATATATTGTTAAGGTTGGTGATGTTTTTATAGAAAATAATTTGGTTTATTTATTAAACTAGTTTATATTTGTTTAAAATTAAATCAAATGAAATCTAAAGAAGAACAAATTGAAGTAATAAGTAAAGTAATTAACAGTACAAGAGAGAACTTAAAACCACTTAGTTTAAATTTTATATTTTGGGGGAGTTTGATAGTTGTAATGAGTTTAATACATTATTCAATTCCACAGTTCATTCAGTATACAGAGTACTCTTCATTATTGTTTTGGACTATATTACCAATCTTAGGGATGATTTTTACTATTGTGTACAACATAAAAATTAGAAAAATTCTTGGATATGAAACCTATCTAAATAGAGTTATAAAAATTATTTGGGGGATTTTTAATTTATCATGGTTGGTTATGGTCGTAATGTCATTATTAAATGGAATTAATAACCCAGTTCCAGAAATTTTATTTTTATTAAGTACAACCCTTATTACTACAGGGATAATCATTAAATTTAAACCTATTATTATTGGTGGAATATTATTAATGTTATTTACAGTCTATATAAATTTTAATCCCAACATTAATTTTTTAATAGTAAACATAATTGGAGTATCATTAGGGATGTTAGTTCCTGGGATAAGTCTTTATTTCTCTAAAGTAAATGAATAAATCAATTGATAAATTATTACTCAACCCAATAAGGTTAAAAATAATTTCCACATTAATTAGTGTTAGTGAATGTGATTTTAATTATTTAAAAAAAATTACGGAATCAACTCAAGGGAATCTGAGTATTCAATTAAAAAAATTAAAA
>SGZH01000044.1 GCA_004214175.1 Flavobacteriales bacterium
GATTATTTACAAACTATATCCTTTATATTTGTGATTTAATAGTAATTAATTTTAATTAGATAGTATGGAATATCTTGACTTTGAATTACCCATTAAAGAGTTAAATGAACAATATGAAAAAGCATGTGCTATTGGGACGGAGAGTGATGTTGATGTTTCTAACACTTGTGCGCAAATAAAAAATAAATTAGAAGAAACAAAAAAAAATATTTACAAAAACTTAACTCCTTGGCAACGTGTTCAGCTTTCTAGACATCCAAATAGACCCTACACTTTAGATTACATTAAAGCAATCTGTGGTGATAGTTTTTTAGAATTGCACGGAGATCGAAATTTTAAGGATGACAAAGCCATGATTGGTGGTTTGGGTAAAATAGGAGATCAATCTTATATGTTTATTGGTCAACAAAAAGGATATAATACCAAAACTAGACAATATAGGAATTTTGGAATGTCTAACCCTGAGGGATACAGAAAAGCACTGCGATTAATGAAATCTGCTGAAAAGTTTGGAATTCCCGTTGTTTGTTTTGTTGATACACCAGGAGCCTATCCCGGTCTTGAAGCTGAGGAAAGAGGCCAAGGTGAAGCTATTGCAAGAAATATTATCGAAATGACACGTTTAAAAGTTCCCATAATTGTTGTAATTATTGGAGAAGGGGCAAGTGGAGGAGCCCTAGGTATAGGGGTAGGAGATAGAGTTTTGATGTTAGAAAACACCTGGTATTCTGTTATTTCTCCCGAAAGTTGTTCCTCAATACTTTGGAGAAGCTGGGAATATAAAGAACAAGCTGCAGAGGCACTAAAATTAACTGCCAACGATATGAAACGACAAAATCTAATCGATTTAATTATCAAAGAACCGCTCGGAGGCGCTCATAATAATAGAGAAAAAACTTTTGAAATTGTTTCAAATATAATTGTTAAGGAATACAAGACTTTAATGAATTTATCACCAAAAGAATTGGTTAAAATTAGGATGAAAAAATATTCAGAAATGGGAGTCTTTAATGCTTAGTCATAACATTTACAAATCATTAACAAAATCCGAAAGTTACTGTTTCGGATTTTTTTGTACTTATTAACAATTTTTTTTACTTTTCAACAGTTAAATTGTTAATGAGTGGTGAACTTTGATCATCACATTTAAATACTTAACGGTTCTATTTTAATTACTTTAGCTTTATGGAAAAACTCAACCCTCAAAAAACCTACTCTAATCAAAAAACTCAAGTAATTTCTTTAGAAAAAGGGAAAATACCACCACAAGCTATCGATCTAGAGGAGGTTGTTCTAGGGGCAATGATGGTTGATAAAAGAGGTGTGGATGAGGTTATTGATATTTTACACCCTGAGGTTTTCTATAAACAAGCTCACCAACAAATATTTGAAGCTATCTTTATGTTATTTAAAGAAGGACTTCCTATTGACTTATTGACCGTATCATCTAAATTAAAAACTCAAAAAAACCTTGAAACAGTAGGAGGTGATTTTTATTTAATTCAATTAACTCAAAAAGTATCCTCTTCTGCACACATTGAGTTTCATGCAAGAATTATTATTCAGAAATTTATTCAACGTAGTCTGATCAAAATTTCGAACGAAATAATTGAAGATTCATACAATGAAAGCACTGATGTATTTGATTTGTTAGATACTGCAGAATCAAAGTTGTATGAAATTACACAGGGAAATATTAAAAAATCTACAATTAGTGCTCAAGATTTAGTAATTGAAGCAAAGAAAAAAATTGAAGAAATTGCCAATAGAGAAGGTTTGTCTGGAATACCTTCAGGCTTTGTTAAAGTAGATAAGTTAACTTCAGGTTGGCAGCCTAGTGATTTAATTATTATAGCTGCCCGCCCCGGAATGGGAAAAACAGCTTTTTCATTATCAATGGCTCGAAATATTTCAGTTTTACACAATATTCCTGTTGCATTTTTTTCACTAGAAATGTCTTCTATTCAGCTTATTACACGTTTAATTTCCTCTGAAACTGGATTGAATTCCGAAAAATTGAGAACAGGTAATTTAGAAAAACACGAGTGGGAGCAATTAAATGTAAAAGTAAAAAGTCTTGAAAAAGCTCCTTTATTTATTGATGATACCCCATCTCTTTCTATATTTGATTTAAGAGCAAAAGCTAGGCGTTTAGCTTCACAGCACAAAATTAAATTGATTATGGTAGATTACCTTCAGCTTATGACTGCAGGTGGAACCCAAAAAGGAGGTAATAGAGAACAAGAGATTTCTACGATATCTAGAAATTTGAAGGCATTAGCTAAAGAATTAAATATTCCAGTAATAGCACTTTCTCAATTATCTCGTGCAGTAGAAACTAGAGGAGGAACTAAAAGACCTTTACTTTCTGATCTAAGGGAATCTGGTGCAATTGAACAAGATGCTGATATTGTTTCGTTTATTTATAGACCCGAATATTATAAAATAGACGAGTGGGATGATGATGAGCATAGTCCAACTGAAGGTCAAGGAGAGTTTATTGTTGCCAAGCATCGTAACGGAGGTTTGGATGAAATAAGATTAAAATTCTTGGGCCACCTCGGTAAATTTGAAGATTTAGATGAATTTAACTTTTCAAACGAATACCAGTCAAGGATGAATGCTGCTGCTAATGATGACACTTTTAAAACAAATCCTTCAGCTTCACCTGATGAAGCATTTGGAAGTTCTATCAACAGCGATTTTTCTGGTAATGACGATGATATACCATTTTAACAATTCTATATTTTTTAAATTAAAAATTAGTTTGTAAATTAATTCTATGAAGAATTTTTTCATTTTCATTTTTGTCGTATTGTTTTATTCAACAGTAACTGCTTCTTATATACTGATACCTATGGATTCGGATAGTCAAGAAGAACATTTAAAAGCATACGGATTAACTTATTGGACTTTACAAAAGCAATTAAAAGTAAAATGGCTTCTCAATTACCGAGGTGGTTCTTTTTTATTACCCGATACAGATGAAATAAAAAAGGAATGTCAAGTAAGAGGAGTTTCTTTTGTGCTTTTGTCCAATTCTAAAACTGAAGAAATTTTAAATTTAATAAGTAGTCCTTCTCAAAATATGGAAGCAGTCATTTTAGAAAAGGCCCCTAGAATTGCTGTTTATTCTCCAAAGGGAAATCAACCATGGGATGACGCAGTTACTATGGTTTTAACCTATGCGGAAATTCCTTATACTACAATCTATGATGAAGAAGTTCTTGGAGATCAGTTAGTGCTTTTTGATTGGTTGCATCTACATCATGAGGATTTCACTGGTCAGTATGGCAAATTTTATCGCGCTTATCGCTCTGCACCATGGTATATCCAAAACAAAAAAGATGCAGAATTGATGGCTTCTAATTTAGGATACGATAAAGTATCTGATCTTAAATTAGACGTGTCACTAAAAATAAGAGATTATGTAGTTGGAGGTGGTTTTATGTTTGCTATGTGTAGCGCTACTGATAGTTTTGACATTGCTTTATCTGCAGAAGGTGTTGATATTTGTGAAACTATGTTTGATGACGATCCTAGCGATCCTGATTACCAAGGTAAAATCAATTATGATAATACTTTTGCATTTAAAAATTTTATCTTAGAGCGAAGTCCAATGGTATACGAGTTTTCATCAATCGACATGACGTCTAAGCGAAAAATAAATAAAGAAACAGATTATTTTACACTTATGGACTATTCTGCAAAGTGGGATCCTATTCCAACTATGTTAATTCAAAATCACACTTCTCTAATTAAAGGTTTTATGGGACAAACTACTGCTTATGAAAGAGATCAAATTAAAGCAAATGTATTGGTAATGGGAGAACAAAAAACGAATGGAGAGGCTCGATATATTCATGGAATAAAAGGTAAAGGTTTTTTTACATTTTATGGAGGGCATGATCCTGAAGACTATCAGCATCGGGTTGGGGATCCAAAAACTGAATTAGAACTCCATCCAAATTCTCCAGGCTATCGTTTAATTTTAAATAATGTACTATTTCCTGCAGCTAAAAAGAAAAAACAAAAAACATGATATTATTCTATAGTTTCATAATAGCTTAAGGGTGGGAGTATTGTAATCTCTACTCTCCTGTTCAACTGTTTGTTTTTATTGGAGTTATTTAATACTCGCGGTTTAGTTTCTCCATAGGAATTAATTAAATAATCATAATTAGGATTATTTTGTAACAATACTTTTAATCTTTGAGCTACCGAATGACATCTTTTATCTGATAAATCTAAATTATAACTTTCTTTACCATCACTATCTGTGTGACCATCAACTAGTATGGTAGCTTTGTCTATCTTTTTAATTTTGGTGATTAGGTGGGTTAAAATTGAATCAGCTGATTTTTGTAATTTATATTCATCATATTTAAAGAGAATTTCTGTATTGATAGTCAGTCTTATAACACAATTTATTGCTCCAATCGCATCAATATCTGCTCCTGCAGTTTTACTTTTACAAACTGCTTTTTGATCTATTATTCTTACATAATAAAAAACTTTTTTTGAGGAGATGTTTTGATCCTCTAAATCAATTATTGACTTTCCCCCAGATATATTACCCGCAAATATCCAATCTTCTCCATTTTCTGAGATTTCTATTTTTGCAGCCTCTTTTGAGGGACCTACTTCAAATATGTATAAATCATTACCTTTAAGATTCATAAACCCATTATCTTTAAAAGCAACAGTTAACGTTCCTTTACAACCAAGAGAAACATAATCAGGCTTATCGTAGGATCTATAATTAGGTTCGTTTAAGGCTTGTTTACTATCTTGATATTTTTTGTAGGGAGTAGGTTTCCCAATTTTAAAATTGACGATGCTATCCGCAAAAGAAATTTTTCCTAGGGGTATATAAACAGATTCATGTCTATTGATAACATAGGATTTACCAGTTTGCGATAATAATAGGTTGTTATTTGTAGATAGAATTATCAGTAAAAATAAAAATAGTATCCTCATAGCAATCTTTTTAACTAATTTACATAATCTTTAATTGTTTAATTATTTTTTTAAAAAAAATCAGCATAAATTATTTATTTTAATTTAGTAAAGTAGAAGTAGTTCCTTTGCCTTGGAACAAAAGAAAATAATTAACGAATAGAAGAAACAAACGAAATTTTCTTGCAAAAAAAAAGCCTTTCTTATTGAGAAGGACTTTTTTTTGTGAAATAAATAGTGTTTGTGTCTTATTTTAATTTATTTACGATTGCTTCAAAAGCATCAGGGTGGTTCATCGCTAAATCGGCTAAGACCTTACGGTTTAATTCGATATTATTAGCTTTTACTTTACCCATAAATTGTGAATAAGACATACCGTGATGTCTGGCACCTGCGTTAATACGGGTAATCCATAATGCACGAAATGTTCTTTTTTTAGCACGACGGTCTCTGTACGAGTACTGCATTGCTTTGTCGACAGCATTTTTTGCTACTGTCCATACATTTTTACGTCTTCCAAAATAACCTTTGGCTTGCTTTATTACCTTTTTTCTTCGGGCTCTTTTTGCAACTGAATTTACTGATCTTGGCATAATTTTGTTTTTTTTGTAGAAGGCGATTCTTTAGAATTCTTTAGGGCCTTACTCCAGGGTTTATAATTTTTGTTAACCAGTTAAGAACTACTTCATTCGGAGCATTTGCTTAACATTACTTTCATCTGCTTTGTGCACAACTGTGTCATGCGTTAAAGCTAACTTACGTTTTTTAGTCTTCTTTGTCAAGATATGGCTTTTAAACGCATGCTTTCTTTTAATTTTACCTGTACCAGTAAGTTTAAATCTCTTTTTGGCACTAGATTTTGTTTTTTGTTTAGGCATGTTTCCTAGTTTTTATCTATTTATTTCACTTCAATTATTACTTTCTAAAGGATCAATTAGCTCTTATTTTGCTTTTTTTGGAGCAATAAACATTGTCATCCTTTTACCTTCTAATTTTGGCATTTGTTCTACTTTACCATAGTCTTCAAGTTCTTGTGCAAGGCGTAATAGCAAAATTTCTCCTTTATCTTTATATATTATAGAACGACCTTTAAAAAATACAAAGGCTTTTAGTTTTGCTCCTTCTTTCAAGAACTTCTCGGCGTGTTTCTTTTTAAATTGATAATCGTGATTATCGGTATTAGGGCCAAAACGAATCTCTTTTATAATTACTTTGGTAGCTTTGGACTTTAAATTTTTTTCACGCTTTTTTTGTTCGTAAACAAATTTTTTATAATCCATTGCTTTACATACGGGAGGGGTAGCATTGGGCGAGATTTCAACTAAATCTACTTCGAGTTCTCTTGATATTTCTAGAGCTTTACTAAGAGAATAAACACCAACTTCAATATTTTCTCCAACTAATCTCACTTCTTGAGCGCGAATTTTTTGGTTTATCCTGTGCTTATCTTCTTTAATTATCCTCGCTGGACCTCTACTTCTTTTTCTTCGTATTGCTATGGCTATTATTTTTTAATATTATACAATAAATTCTTTTTTGTTTGTATTAATTTCATCATTTAACAAGGAAGAAAATGCTTCAGCAGTCATTGAACCAAGATCACCTTCACTATGTTTTCTAACGGAAACTGAATTTTCTAACTCTTCTTGATCTCCTAAAATTAACATATAAGGAATTTTATTCATTTCTGCTTCCCTTATTTTTTTTCCAATTGTTTCGCTTCTATTATCTACAAGGGCGCGAATTTCGTTATTTTCCAGCACATTTAAAACTTTTTCAGCGTATTTTTCATATTTTTCGCTTAAAGTCAATATACTAACCTGTTCTGGCATAAGCCATAAAGGGAAATTTCCGCCGGTATGTTCTAATAAAATCGCTATGAAACGCTCCATACTCCCAAAAGGGGCTCTATGTATCATAACAGGTCTATGATGTTCGTTATCACTTCCTTTATATTCTAGTTCAAATCTTTCAGGAAGATTATAGTCTACTTGGATCGTTCCCAGTTGCCAACTTCTGCCCAAAGCATCTTTGACCATAAAATCTAACTTTGGACCATAAAAAGCGGCTTCTCCTTTTTCAATAACATAATCCAGACCTTTTTCTATGGTAGCATTTAATATTGCTTTTTCAGCCTTATCCCAGTTCTCATTGGTACCAATGTATTTTTCTGGATTGTCTGGGTCTCTCAAGGAGACTTGAGCAGTGAAATTTTCGAAACCTAAGGACCCAAATACATACAATACTAAGTCTATTACATTTTTAAATTCTTGATCTAGCTGATCAGGCGTACAAAAAATATGCGCATCATCTTGTGTAAATCCTCTAACTCTTGTAAGGCCGTGTAATTCTCCACTTTGTTCATAGCGATATACAGTTCCAAATTCAGCATAACGTTTTGGTAAATCTTTATATGACCATGGTTTAGAATTGTATATTTCACAGTGATGAGGACAATTCATGGGTTTTAATAAGAATTCCTCACCTTCATTTGGAGTTTTAATGGCTTGAAAACTATCTGCTCCATATTTTTCATAATGACCGGAGGTCATGTAAAGTTCTTTATGGCCTATATGCGGAGATACAACCATCTCATAACCAGCTTTTGTTTGTGCTTTTTTTAGAAAATTTTCAAGTCTCTCTCTTAAAGCAGCTCCTTTAGGAAGCCACAAAGGAAGTCCCTGTCCTACTTTTTTAGAAAAGGTGAATAATTCTAATTCTTTTCCTAATTTTCTATGGTCTCTTTTTTTTGCTTCCTCTAGCAAAGCAAGGTATTCTTTTAACTCTTTTTGTTTTGGAAAACTTACTCCATAAATTCGAGTTAGTTGTTTGTTGTTTTCATCTCCTCTCCAGTAAGCTCCAGCAATACTCATTAATTTAATGGCTTTAATAATTCCGGTATGCGGTATGTGTCCACCTCTGCACAAATCGGTAAAATTATCATGATCACAAAATGTAATAGTACCTTCTTCCAAATTTTCAATTAGTTCAACTTTATATTGGTTATCTTGTTTTTTGTAATAATCAAGAGCAGCTATTTTTGAGGATTCTCGAATAGAGAACTCATGCTTACCTCGAGCGATTTCTAACATTTTATTTTCAATAGTTGTTAAATCTTTTTCTGAAATAGTATTGTCTACAAGATCAATATCATAGTAAAAACCATTTTCAATAGCGGGTCCAATGGTAAGTTTTATTCCCGGGTACAAGTCTTCTAGTGCTTGTGCAAGAATATGAGCTGACGAATGCCAGAATGCTTCTTTTCCTTTTTCATCTTTCCAGGTATATAGTATAAGTTCACCGTCTTTTTTAATAGGTGTTGAGGTCTCTATTGTTTTTCCGTTAAATGACGCAGAAATTATATTTCTTGCAAATCCTTCACTTATACTGATGGCAACTTCCATTGGAGTAGTTTCAGATTCAAATTGCTTTACACTACCGTCAGGTAAAGTAATAGATATCATAGGTTGTAAATTTAAGATGCAAAGATAATACGAGTTTAGCTGTTTTACAATAGCATTTTATTGAATTGTAATAAAAGTTTCAATGGATTTAAAATTAATTTTATTCAATAAATATTTACAGTTATATATATTAAGGTAATAATTTTTCAACCTGTAAGTTTTGGTTTATCAGTACCTTACAAAATGGGTAATTAAATAATGTTAATTTTTCTTTTTTTTTGATCAAAAAAAACAAATAAGTTTTTATATTTGCAGCCGCCTTAATCTGGGTTTATTGTTCAGAAGTAGGTTAAAAAAGCTCTTAAAAATTTATTTTTAAATTATTTTTAAAAATGGTTGCGGGAATAAAAAACAGTTGTATATTTGCAGCCGCTTTAACTAAGATTTAGTTGTTAGAAGCGTGTTGAAAAAAGCTCTTAAAAATTTATTTTCAAATTATTTTTAAAAATGGTTGCGGGAATAAAAAACAGTTGTATATTTGCAGCCGCTTAGTTAAAAAATAGGCGTTAAATTAGAGTAAATTTGGGTTTTAAAATCCAAAAAAAATGTTCATTGAGATATTGAAATTGACAGCGTAGGTAACTACATTTGTGTAGTTATTTATATTGAAAAACTAAACTAAGTAAAATACCTGAGATTTTTTTGAGAACTTGATAGTTGTACTTAAATATTATTTAAGATTATACGATGAAGAGTTTGATCCTGGCTCAGGAT
>SGZH01000045.1 GCA_004214175.1 Flavobacteriales bacterium
TCAAAATCTGCTTTAATTGCATTAGCATCCGTTGAATTTGAAGAGAAATAATCCGCAGATGCTGCTGTCTTACTTCTTACATTTTTGGAAGAAGCATTTAAACCTAGCATATATGGATCACTAAAATCTTGATCGCCTTCAGCGTGGGCAAACATAGCATCTAAACTTGCTTCATCACGAGTTTCGTCTTTAAGAGCAGAAATTAACTCTTCTGCCATTGCTATACGTTGTGATTGACCTGAATAGCTTACTGTAGTTTCTCCGTTTCTAGAAAATTGATAAGTAGCAGGCGCATCCACATTTTGGTTGTTGTTATTGCCGTTATTATCATCATCACTTGAGCATGATATTAGTACCAAACTTGATAATAATATTGTAAAAATTTTTTTCATTTTGTTTAATTTTTATTTAGACTTATTATAATTATGCCGCAAATATATAATGCAAACAATGAATAAAAAAATTATTTAGAATTAATCTTAATAAAATTAACAACATTTTATTAAAAAAAATATGGTTGTTAAATTGTTAAGTAGGAGTAATTTGTGTAGTATTTATTTTACTCTTTAAAGTATAGGTTTATAAAATTTGTTTTCGTCTGCTTATAAATATCGATGCCCATAAGTAGATATTCTTTTATTATTAATAGGGTAAGGTTCTTAAGATATAATTATAATTTACATAATAATTATCAATCAATAATGTGTTGCTATATAATCTTTCATAATAGCAATATCCTCTTTAGAGGTTAAATCGGGGACATGTTCTGCAAAAGGAATTCCTTTTATGTAAGCATTAGACTCGCGAATCATTTTTAAGATAGCTGAGGGGAGCTCTTTTTCATTTCGTTTGGGATCGATGGGGCAATTTTTTAAAAAAAAATAAATTTCGGTCCCCTTAAATTTAAACACATTCATACTGACTCTATATTTACCTTTTGCATCTTTATAATTATTCACTTGATTCATTAGGGGCTTTTCAATAATAGTTTCTAAATGAAAATTTTTATCCACTAAGGTCAATGCAAAACATTGTATTTTTTCTATCGGAAATTGCAACGCATCACGATCATAATTAATAAAAGCGTTTGAATCTTTACAGATTAATAATGTTTGTAATGCTTTTATAGAATACAGATTATCACTATTGCAAACAGTAAAGGATGTAGTTTTCAAAACAGGGTATTGTTCCAAGGCTTGAAACAAAGCGTCAGCAGTACCCAAGGGCTTATTTCTTCCTTTTGGAATATACTGGGTTGCATAAGATATGGATAGGCCTTTATAACTATTATTTTTCTGTTTATTGCCATAATATTTTTTAAATAGTGCTCCTTGTTCGCCAATAACGATGACGATTTTTTGATACCCTGCTTTTTTGGCATTAAGTAACAAAAAATCTAAAATGGGTCGTTTAGCATTTCCAAATTCCAATAATGCTTTACTTCTGGTATTGGCATTTTTTAATTCTTCTTCCGAAAGATTTTTTGAAATCATCGAGTTTTTCATTCTAGAGGAAGTACCTCCTGCAAGTATGATTAAGTTTTTATTCATTAAAAATTTTTGTTCCGGAAGCTACTTTAACCGAATAGGCATCTTTTGCTCCAGCTTGCCTAATCGCTTGACTAATTTTTATTTGTAAATGAACAGGAGCTAGGGCTACAATACAACCACCACCACCAGAACCAATAATTTTTGCTCCATAGGCTCCAGCATTTATGGCAGCATCAATCATTGCATCTATTCTAGGAATCGTAATTTTTAAATTATTTTTTAAGATCCGATGATGTTGGTTCATTAAATCTCCAATAAGCAAATAATTTAGAGTAGTTTTCTTTAATTCAATTAAGGCTCTCTGAGTAATTATATGATTTTGTATCGCTGCATAAAAATAAGGAACTAAGGCATCGGGTAATGAGGATTTATGGGTTTCAAAGTCCTTTAAAGTTGCTTTTTCTAAATTAAAAGAGGTATCTGTTTTTTTTATAAATTCAATGGCTTTTAAAGCATTGCTTTTGATATTATTTAATACTCCCAAGGTATCTTTTCCAATTCCAGATTCCCCTAAAACCATGCCCTCAAGAGTATTTCCTATTTTTTCGTATTTAGAATCAGTACCCGTATTTAAAAAAATTAGACCACCAATACCAATGGTATATTGATCCATTTTACCACCCGGAAAATTATGTTCTAATACTTCTGCTTCATATGCTAATTGAGCAATGAACTCAGGTTGCAGTTGCTTTATAGTGCCAAATGCTTTTAATAAAAAATGAATCCAAGAAACCATCAAGGCTGATGAACTAGAGACTCCTGCATTTATAGGAATATTACCGCTTATTTCAATATCATAACCAGTATTTATAAAAACCCCATGTCTTCGAACGACCCTTAATCCTGCAGCAAAATAATCTCCTTTTTCTAGATCTTCGAACTTTTCGGATACTTCAATAATTCGCTCAGAATCAATGTCTGGAAGCTTTATATATAATATCTGATACTTATTTGTTCTTGCTTTTAAATTAATAAAACGATTTATAGAACAAGCAATAATAGGTAAACCTAAATAATCTTGGTGATCTCCAAATAAGCAAATTCTTGCAGGAGCTTTTATAAAAATAGACCGACCCATAAGTTTAATAGGTGTTTTTATTCCACTGATAAGGTTTTCTTTTTACCCAATCTCCTCTTGTAAAATCAGGAAAATCTTGAGGTTCTCCATTATTGGCAATCGATATTTCAGAAAGGGGAGTAATAGCACTCCATGATGCAGCATCATAAACATCTAGAGGTGGTGCAATATTTTGTTTAGCAGACTCCACAAAAGCATTGATTACAAAAAAGTCCATTCCGCCGTGACCTGCACCTTCAGCGTATTTCCCAAATCGTTTCCAAAGAGGGTGATCGTAGTGCTCAAGCCATGGATTTGCATCATCCCAACGGTGCGATTTTTCTGTTTTACCTTCGATATAGATGCGGTTGCCATCAACTTCCCAGAGTCCTTCGCTACCTTGTACTCTAAAACCAAGTGAATAGGGACGTGGGGAGTTGCAGTCGTGCGTAACAATAATAGTTTCTCCGTTAGCAGTATCAATAGTTGAGGTAATAATATCGCCTTGTTTAAATTTTAGTTTAGCGTTAGGGTGGTCTTTACCACCTACCGCTTTGATGTATTTATTTAACCCAATTCCTTTTGTTGCATGGGAGGTCATCGATAAAAAACGGTTTCCACGATTGATATTACACATGGTTGCAACAGGGCCAACACCATGGGTTGGATATACATCGGCATTTCGCATCAACGAATGTTGGGTTCGCCAAGCAGATTCTGAGATTCCTTTTTCACCAAATTCAGCTCCTTTACCATAAGCAGTTTTACCATCGTTAAATTTTACAAAACGCAAATCGTGTTGATAACCACATCTAAAATGTAATAATTCTCCAAATACATTTTGTTTTACCATATTTAAAATAGCTAAAATATCTCTACGATAACAGACATTTTCTAAGATCATTAAATGTGATCCCGTTGCTTCATGCACATTTACTAGATCCCAGCACTCTTCCATGGTATTGGCTGCAGAAACTTCTAATCCAGTATATTTACCGGCTTTCATTGCATCTTTAGCCATTTTGGCATGCCATAACCAAGGGGTCGAAATAATTACAGCATCCAATTCTTTTCGGGCTAGTAAATTACGATAGTCATAATCATATTTCCCAAAAACGGCTGCTTTATTTTGTCCCTTTTTTGTAATTAAATCCTGAGCTATCGAAATTCTTTTGGAATCAATATCACAGATCGCTGTTACCTTACAATCATCTCTTAATAAAAGATTATTTAAATGATTGGTTCCTCGCAGTCCAACACCAATTAAACCAATATTTAGTGTTTCTTTGATACTTGTACTCCCAAAAGTTAGTTGAGGTGCTAAAGCAATTCCTGCTCCTAAAGTTGCGGTTTGTTTAACAAAATTTCTTCGTGAACTCATGTTGATTGTTTTATTAGTAAGTGCTTATCTAACAAATTTAAAATAATTATATAAATAGTGTAAGTATTCATGTTTAATTTTAAATTACTAGATTATCTTAGTTTCCTTCTAAGTTTTTTTAAAGTAATAACTAGTTTATTTAATTAGTAAAAAACAGATGATTAAATAATAAATAATCATAACATTTGTTATTTTTGCAGTCTTAAAAACAATTCCGATTAATTTGGAAAAATAACACTTTATGAATTTACACGAATATCAAGGAAAAGAAATGTTAAACAGTTTTGGAGTTGAAATTCAACGAGGAATTGTTGCACAAAATCCAGCTGAAGCTGTTGCTGCTGCTAAAAAATTAACGGAAGATACCGGTACTGGTTGGCATGTTATAAAAGCACAGGTTCATGCTGGTGGACGTGGAAAGGGTGGAGGTGTTAAATTAGCAAAAAGCCTGGTAGAAGTAGAACAAATTGCAGATCAAATTATTGGAATGCATCTGGTAACTCCCCAAACTACAGCTGAGGGAAAATTAGTGAGTCAAGTTTTGGTTGCTGAAGATGTTTATTATCCGGGCGATTCAGAACCAAGCGAATTTTATATCAGTGTTTTAATGAATAGAGCAACTGGTAGAAATATGATCATGTATTCAACAGAGGGAGGAATGGATATTGAAGCAGTCGCTGAAAATACACCACATCTTATATTTAACGAAGAAGTTGATCCAACCATGGGATTACTTCCTTTTCAGGCTAGAAAAATTGCATTTAATTTAGGATTAAGCGGTAAGGCATTTAAACAAATGACAAAATTTGTTTCTGCTTTATACACTGCTTATGTTAAATCGGATTCATCATTATTTGAAATTAATCCAGTATTAAAAACAAGTGACGATCGTGTTATTGCAGTCGATGCGAAAGTAACTATTGATGATAATGCCTTGTTTCGTCATAAGGATTATGAAGCCCTAAGAGATTTAAGAGAAGAAAACCCCGTGGAGGTTGAAGCTAAAGCAGTGGGTTTAAGTTATGTAGATCTAGATGGTAATGTAGGTTGTATGGTTAATGGAGCTGGATTAGCAATGGCAACTATGGATTTAATAAAGCAAGCAGGTGGAGATCCTGCTAATTTTTTAGATGTGGGGGGTACAGCTGATGCAGAACGTGTTGAAATTGCTTTTAATTTAATACTTAAGGATCCAAATGTAAAAGCTATACTAGTAAATATATTTGGAGGAATTGTTAGATGTGATCGAGTAGCACAAGGAATTATAGATGCCTATAAAAGTATTGGCTCAATTGAAGTACCGATTATAGTTCGTTTACAAGGAACCAATGCTGATATTGCAAAAAAATTAATTGATGAAAGTGGTCTAGATGTTTATAGTGTAATTGAATTCCAAGAAGCAGCTGATAAAGTGCAAGAGTTAGTAGCTTAGTACAAGTTTTATAATAAAAAAACTTTCAATTTAAGTGTAGATTATAAATTATAATTTATTGGTAATGTATTATTTATAATTAAAATTAAGTGTGTTTAAATTATATATTTATTTTATATTTGTTATATAAAATGCTTTTTTAAAAAAATCCAATTGTACTCAAACAAATGGTTGAGATTTCATAATTGAAATTTAATTTGGTTAGTTAGTTGATATAACCACGTGCTTCTCAATCGGTACGTGGTTTCTTTTAGAACTATATTAACTTCGTTGTTTTGCAGAAATATTTAATGAATCACCAAGGGATTGTTTTAAATCTTTTAATTCTTTCTCAGTTAAATAACGCCATTTACCCACCGGTAATTCTCCTAGTTCTATATTCATAATACGTTCTCGTTTTAGAGTTTCCACCTCGTAACCTAAATGTTCACACATTCTTCTTATTTGACGATTTAAACCTTGTATTAAGGTAATTTTAAAAACGAATCGGCCAATTTTTTCTACTTTACATTTTTTGGTAATCGTATCTAATATTGGAACTCCTGACTCCATTCTTTTAACAAAACTATCCGTAATTCGTCTATCTACTTTTACAACGTATTCTTTTTCATGTTGGTTACCTGCTCTTAAAATTTTATTTACAATATCACCGTCGTTTGTCATTAACAATAATCCCTCACTTGGCTTATCTAATCTTCCAATATGAAATATTCGTTCTTTATGATTTACAAAATCTACTACATTTCCATCAATTCTTCTGTCTGTTGTGCAAGTGATTCCTACAGGTTTATTTAAAGCGATATAAATCAAATTTTCACTTTTAGTGATGGTTGTATTTTTTACCTTGATAATGTCATTAGGCATCACACGTTCTCCCAAAGATGCTACTTGATTATTTATGGTTACTAGACCTTGCTCAATAAATTTATCAGCCTGTCTTCTAGAGCAATATCCACTATCACTAATCGCTTTATTTAGTCTCCTAGAATCTTGATGATGCATCGTTATGTTTTTTTAAGAAGTTCTAATTCCTTTTGATAATACTTGATGGTATCTCTTAATTTAGCTGCTGCCATAAAATCTAACTCTTTTGCTGCTTTTTCCATTACTTTTCTTGTATCTCTAATTTTTTTCTCAAGTTGAGGTTGATTTAAGTATTCATTTTCTGATTCTGCAGCAAGATTATCTATTAAATTAGCGCTATAAATTTCATGTTTTTCCTTTATTAGTGTATTTTCTAATGATTTTTTTATTGCTCTTGGGATGATATTATTTTTTGTATTGTAGGCTACTTGTTTTTTACGACGATATTCCGTAGAATCTATAGTTTGTTGCATACTTTTAGTTATTTTATCGGCATACATTATAGCTTTACCATTTAAATTTCTTGCTGCACGACCTACGGTTTGTGTTAAGGACCTCGTGGATCTTAAAAAACCTTCTTTATCAGCATCTAAAATAGCTACTAAGGAAACTTCTGGCAAATCTAAACCTTCTCTCAATAAGTTGACTCCAACCAAAACATCAAAAATACCTAAACGTAAATCTTGCATGATTTCTACACGTTCTAGGGTATCTACATCACTATGTATATACCTACAACGTATTTCAATTCTTCCCATATACTTGGTTAGTTCTTCTGCCATTCTTTTTGTAAGTGTAGTAACTAAAACCCGCTCATCTTTTTCAACGCGTAATTGAATTTCTTCTAATAAATCATCAATTTGGTTGAGACTTGGGCGAACTTCTATAGGAGGGTCCAAAAGCCCTGTAGGTCTTATAATTTGTTCCACATATACTCCTCCACTTTTTTCCAATTCATAATCTGCTGGCGTAGCACTAATATAAATTACTTGATTTTGCATGGTAACAAATTCATCAAACTTAAGGGGTCTATTGTCCATTGCAGCGGGTAATCTAAATCCATATTCTACTAAATTTTCTTTTCTGGATCGATCTCCTCCATACATCGCTGAAACTTGGGGTATTGAAACATGACTTTCATCTACTATCATTAAATAATCATCAGGAAAAAAATCTAATAAACAGAAAGGCCTTGTTCCTGGTAGGCGTTTATCTAGGTACCGAGAATAATTTTCAATTCCACTACAATAACCTAATTCTCGGATCATTTCTAAATCAAAATTAGTTCTTTCTTCGAGTCTTTTTGCTTCCAAATGCTTCCCAATTTCTTTAAAATAGGTAAGTTGTTTAGTTAGGTCATCTTGGATATCAACTATAGCTTCTTGTAAAATATCTGGTGAGGTAACAAACATATTGGCAGGATAAATATTTAGTAATTCATATTTATCAATAACTTCATTTGTCTGTACATTGAAAATCTCAATTTCTTCAATTTCATCACCAAAAAAGTGAATTCTGAAAGCATCATCTGCATAACTTGGAAATACATCAACAGTATCTCCTTTAATTCTGAAATTACCATGCTGAAAATCTGCCTCTGTTCGAGAATAAAGACTTTGTACTAAATGATGAAGCAGTTTAGTTCTTGAGATAATTTGCCCTTTTTGTAATTTGATGATATTTTTTTGAAACTCAGTTGGGTTACCAATTCCATATAAACAAGAAACCGAAGCTACCACAATAATATCTCGTCTTCCTGAAAGTAATGAAGAAGTAGTACTTAATCTCATTTTTTCAATTTCATCATTGATTGATAGATCCTTTTCAATATACAAACCAGTTGACGGGATATAAGCCTCTGGCTGATAATAATCATAGTAGGAAACAAAATATTCTACTGCATTATTCGGAAAAAACTGCTTAAACTCAGAATATAATTGTGCAGCTAATGTTTTATTATGAGCTAAAATTAAAGTTGGCTTTTCAACTTGTTCAATTACATTGGCTATCGAGAATGTTTTTCCACTACCAGTAACACCAAGAAGGGTTTGGTCTAATTCGCCAGCTGCTATACCCTCCACTAATTGCTTAATAGCTTGTGGTTGATCACCCGTCGGAACAAATTCAGAAACGATATTAAATTTCATAGAAAAAAAAATACACTACAAAATTAAGAAAATGCATTTCAATAGGGAGATTAAAAAACTTTTTAATATTTTATAAGTGTTGCTTTTGGGAATTATTTTAGTTTATTACGTTTTAGTTCCAATTTTCATTAAAATCTAAATCACCATAATTTTCTGAATCTAAATCGTCATCATATAGCCCATCATCGGTCTCTTTACCTTCAGCTATAAATTCTTTTTCAGGCGCTTCATCTGGTAAATTTCCATGAGAAAACATAAGGTTGGGATAGGTTTGGTTTGGATCCGGTTCGGCGATGTCTGCCAACTCCACTAAAAAAGTCCACATATTTAAAAAATCATACACATATAACAATCTTGGTTGATGTCTATCAGTAACGTCATCGATTGAAGTTTCATTCATT
>SGZH01000046.1 GCA_004214175.1 Flavobacteriales bacterium
GGCGGAGGAAGTAATGCAATCAATCATATGTATAAGCAAGGAATAAAAGGAGTTGACTTTGTAATATGTAATACTGATGCACAAGCTTTAAATAACAGTGGGGTTCCAAATAAAATACAATTAGGAGTAAATCTTACAGAAGGATTAGGAGCTGGAGCAAACCCTGAAGTTGGAGAGAAAGCGGCACTTGAAAGTTCTGAAGATATTATGTCAATGTTAAACGTTAATACAAAAATGGTATTTATAACTGCTGGAATGGGAGGAGGAACCGGAACCGGTGCAGCTCCTGTCATTGCAAAAATGGCAAGAGATATGAATATTCTTACCGTTGGGATTGTTACAACTCCGTTTGGTTTTGAGGGTAAAATTAGAAATGAGCAAGCTCAAATAGGGATTGAAAAACTAAGAGATCAAGTTGACTCGTTAATTATTATAAATAATAACAAGCTTAGAGAAGTTTATGGTAATTTAGGTTTTAAAGCAGGTTTCTCTAAGGCAGATGAGGTTTTGTCAACAGCTTCCAAAGGAATTGCTGAGGTAATTACACATCACTATACTCAAAATATTGATTTAAAGGACGCAAAAACTGTATTAAGTAATAGTGGTACAGCTATTATGGGCGCAGCTTCTTCATCCGGAAGCAATAGAGCTTATGATGCAATATCAAAAGCACTTGACTCTCCACTTTTAAATGATAATAGGATTTCTGGAGCCAAGAATGTTTTATTATTAATTGTTTCAGGAGATGAGGAAATTACAATTGACGAAATTGGTGAAATAAACGATTATATTCAAGAGCAGGCTGGATACGGTGCAAATATCATAATGGGTGTAGGTGAAGATTACGATTTGCAAGATTCAATTTCTGTTACGGTAATAGCTACAGGATTTGATGTAGATCAACAAAATGAAATTTCAAATACAGAGCCTGAAAAAATCGTTCATGAACTAGGTGAGGATAATTTGTTTTCCCAAATTCAAGTTGATGAAAATCCAATAGAAAAAGAGGTGGCTAATTTCGAAAAAACAGATATTACTGAAGACAAAATAGTTCATGTTTTAGAGGACGATGATTGCGAAGAAATCCCATCAGATGAAGTTTCTGAAGATGTTGAAGATTTGAATTCAGATGAAAAAATAATTCACTTATTGGATGAGTTTGAAAAAGAGGATACAGAACCATATGATCTTTCAGAAAATAGTAATGAAGATTTTAATTCAAGCGATGGAAACGAAGAGGTTTTAGATATTGAAACCCCTTTTGATATGAGTGAAGATGTTCTAAATATAGAATCACCTATTGTAGATGTCATGGATATTGATGTTATTGACCCGGTAGAAATAACAAATGAAAATAATGAAATTTATCATCCAGAAATAAATGAGAATGAGGTCGAAAATTCGATAGAGTGGTCTTTGTTTAATTCAGATGATAATAAAACGATTGATGACTTAAATAAAAAAATTGATGTAATTGATATTGAGGTAAAAGATTATACTGAGGTTATTCTAGAAAATAATTCTGTTGATGATCAAGAACTTATACATGAAATCGAAGATGATATTTTATTTGATCAAACAATTGAGATCGAAAGTAAACTAAATAGCAGTGATTTTGAGGTTGAGACCCAAACCATTGAAGCAACCATTAAAAACGATAAAGAGAATGAAAGTCAAGATCCCACTAACACTTCTATTTCTGATTTTCAAAAACAAAGATCAAAGGAAAGAAGGTTGCGAATGAAAGAATTTAATTATAAGTTTAATAAGTCAAAAATTGATGATATTGAAAATGAACCAGCTTACAAGCGAAAGGGAATTGAATTAGAGGATAAGAATTATTCATCAGAAAATACAATTTCTAGAACCTCGGTTGGTTTAGACGAGAATGATGATGTGAAAATTCGAAAAAACAATTCCTTTCTTCACGATAACGTAGATTAACAATATCTTTATACATTTTAATTATAAAATATTAACAGAGCTTTTTTGATGAAAAAAAAAGACATTTTAGTAACAGGAGGTGCCGGTTACATAGGTTCACATACTTTAGTAGAATTATATAATTCAGGATATAGACCCATTGTAGTTGATAACCTATCTAATAGTTCTATAGCTAATATAAAGGGTGCTGAACAAATAATTAAAACTAAGATTAATTTTTACCAAATTGATTGTACAGATTTTGACCAAATGAATAAATTATTCAATGAGCAAAATAACATTGCGGCAGTTATACATTTTGCTGCTTATAAATCCGTTGAGGAATCTGTTAGACAACCAAATAAATATTTCTCCAATAACGTTGGTTCATTAGAAATATTAATAGATTTAGCGAATAAGCATAATGTTAATAATATTATTTTTTCATCGTCTTGTACGGTATATGGAACACCAGAATTTTTACCTGTAAATGAGTTGTCACCTTTTGGAAAAGCTGAATCACCTTACGGAGAAACAAAACAATTATGTGAAAAATTAATCGAAAAGTCTGGAATTAATAGTATCTCATTAAGATATTTTAACCCCGTTGGCTCTCATCCTTCTAGTTTGATTGGAGATTGCTCGGCTGACAAACCAAACAATCTTGTTCCTATTATTTGTGAGGTAGCAAGTGGTAAAAGAAAGTCTATGCAAATATTTGGTAACGATTACAATACCCCCGATGGTACTTGTATAAGAGATTATATACACGTAGTTGACTTAGCAAAGGCACATGTAATGGCTGTAAATCATATTTTGAACAATAATAAAATAAAAACTGCTTATAATCTAGGTGTAGGGAAAGGTGTAAGTGTTCGCGAGGTTATTGACTTATTTGAAAAAGTTAATAATTTAAAAATTTCATATAAATTAGGCCCAAGAAGAGCCGGTGATGTCGAAAAAATCTATTCAGATAATACAAAAATTAATAAAGAATTGGGTTGGTTTCCAGTAATGAGTTTTGAGTCCGCACTGGAAACGGCTTGGAATTGGGAAAAATTAAAGAATTTATAAACAGTATATTTAATATTTAAAGAAATTAATATGAGTTTAGAATTAAAAATTACAGCTGCCCTCAAAGAGGCAATGAAAAGTAAAAATCAAATGGCATTGACAGCACTTAGAGCTGTTAAGTCAGCTATTCTGCTGCATAAAACACAGAAGTCGTCTGTAGGAGAATTATCTCACGAAGATGAGTTGAAGATACTACAAAAGTTGGTAAAACAAAGGAAAGATAGTGCTACTATTTACACTGGTCAAGGAAGAAATGATTTAGCAGATCCTGAAATAAAAGAAGCTGAGCTAATACAGCAATTCTTACCCAAAGCACTTTCTGAAGATGAGGTAAAAGAGGTTGTAAAATCCATTATTGATGAAACTGGAGCTGAGGGAATGAAAGATATGGGTAAAGTCATGGGTATGTCAACAAAGAAACTCATGGGTAAGGCTGACGGAAAGATGATTTCAACAATAGTTAGGGAGTTTTTATCGTGAAACAAAAAGGCTCAGTAGTTCAACTGGATAGAATATCAGATTTCGGCTCTGAGGGTTGGGGGTTCGAATCCTCCCTGGGCCACTTATTTTTGTTCTTTTTTATCATAACAAATCTTAAGGCACAAACTATTGTTTCTGAAATAGAGCTCCCTGGTTCCGTATATGAAACATCCGGATTAGAGAAAGTTGACAATAATTTAATTACCCTCAATGATTCTGGAAATCAACCAGTTCTTTATTACTTAAACGAAAGCGGTAAGTTGATTATTGAAAGAAATTTTAGTGAATTACAAAATAATGATTGGGAGGATTTAGCCGTTGATGATGAATTTATTTACATAGCTGACATAGGAAATAACTTTGACACAAGGGATAACTTAAGAATAATTAAAGCTCCGTTGGATAGTGCAGATAACTCTTTTGAAATAATCAATTTTTATTATCCAGAACAAGAAGATTTTAGTTTCAAACAGCTATCAATGTATGATGCTGAAGGATTAATTTCTATTTCTGATTATTTGTTAATTTTCACAAAAAACAGAGCAAAAAAAATCACAGAAATTTATAAACTTCCTAAAAAAGAAGGTAATTACAAGGCTGAATTAATAGGAGAAATTAACATTGAGTCAATAGTAACAGCAGCTGACTATAATAAAAAATTGAGGTTACTGGTTTTGACATCAACCAAAGATTTTAACGAATATTATATACACAAAATTAAAAAATTTAATATTTCAAGGCTTAAAAATTTAAAAGTTGAAACTTACGAAATCCCAATTGGTAAAACGCAGGTTGAGGCTATAAAAATTATTGATAATGATAATTTTTGGATTACTTCAGAAGCAGAGTTTATGGGAAGCCCTCTCCTCTACAAGATTTCTTTATAAATATTTTATTTCTTACGTAATTCTCGTATAATATTTTTATTAGATTTGCGTTCAACAAATATAGTATGGGAACTAATCTTACCAAATATAATTTTTCAGTTTCAAGAGAACAAAGAGAACAAATTTCCGGTCATAAAGGAAAAGTGCTATGGTTTACTGGTTTGTCTGGCTCTGGAAAATCTACATTGGCTAACGCACTTGACGAAAAACTGAATTCAAAAAAATATAACACATATATACTTGACGGGGATAATGTAAGGATGGGTTTAAATAAAGATCTTGGTTTTTCACCTGAGGATAGAAAAGAGAATATTAGAAGAATTAGCGAGGTAGCAAAACTTTTTGCAGATTCAGGAAAAATAGTAATGACAGCTTTTATTTCACCCTATTCTAAGGACAGAGATGAGGCTAGAAAATTGATTGGAGATGATTTTATTGAAATCTTTGTCAACACTCCTATAGAAGAATGTATTGAAAGAGATCCTAAAGGCCTCTATAAAAAAGCTTTAAATGGCGAGATTAAAGGTTTTACCGGAATTGATGCTCCATATCAAGAACCTCAAAATGCTGAAATTGAAATAAGTGATAAGACCATTAATGAATCTGTTATTTTTATTTTAAACAAACTAAAAATATAAAATGAAAAAAGGATTTATTGCAGGTAATTTTGATGTTATTCATCCCGGATATATAAAAATGTTCAATGAATGTAATAATAATTGTGATCACTTTACAGTCCTTCTTCACTCTGATCCCTCGATTGAACGCCCTGATAAATTAAAACCGATTTTAACTTTAGAAGAAAGAATTGAAGTTTTATCATCAATAAAATTTATTAACGATATAAAATCATATACGTATGAAGCTGAATTATACGATCTAATTAAAAATGGTGGATATTCAATTCGATTTCTTGGAGATGATTATAGAAACAAGTCATTCACTGGAGATGATTTAAATATTGATATTCATTATTTAAATAGGGACCATGGTTGGTCAACAACTAAATTCAAAAACCTTATAGCTAAAACAATTTAAATTATGTGGAATAAAATAAATCATGGTGGGGAACCAACAAAAAATATTGATAAAAAGTATGCAATATTTGTCGGTAGATATCAGCCTTATCATTTTGGTCATATAGAGTTAATCAAACAAAAATTAAATCAAGGAATCCCAGCACTAATTATGGTTAGAAATATTCAACCAGATGAGAGAAATCCGTTTACCACTGAACAAACAGTAAGTATGATAAAAAAATATCACAAAACGCATGAAGATGACGTTGAAGTAATGATTATTCCAGATATTGAATCGGTAAATTATGGTAGGGGGGTTGGTTACGAGATTAACGAATACCAACCTCCGTCAGATAGTGGTGCAATGTTTATTTCAGCAACAAAAATTCGTGAGTCTATTAAAAATGGAGATAATTCATGGAAGTCAATGGTTGATGATTCTTTACACAACGATATTGAAAACTTTTTAAGTAAATAAAATTATTTTATTGTTGTTCTTCCCAATATGCAAAATCTCCAGGAAATAAACCGACTTCGATTGTTGATTCTAATTCATTATTTGAATTGTATATTTTAACCAAATTTATATCTGTAAAATTGGTTATTCCAAAATATGCTTTTTCATTTATAATTTCAGATGAATAAACTTGACCAGGTTCTTCGTTACCAATTTTAGTATCATTTATAAAGTTCAATTCATTATCTAACATTACTATCCCTCCGTCAAAAGATCTATAAATATCATTGTTTAATTTAAGTACTGATCCACCACAGACAACACCGTCACCATAATTGTTAATGGTAGTTTCACCAGTTATTAAATCTACTCTTGATGTTGAAAAAAATGCATTAAAATCTTGATCATAATATGTATTAGCTACAAATATTTGATTACCTGATTTCACAATCGAAGTTGGTCCATATCCAATTTCATATTCTTCTTCAACTTCATTGTTGGATAAATTAATTTTGAACATTTTATTGGAATCAGAGTAATCATTGTTTAATTGAATCCCTACAAATAGTTTTTCATTCTCATATACTATTGATTCTGGTTTTCCTTCAAAATTCACTAAATCGCTGATTGTGTAATTAAAAAGATCTAAAACCTTAACATCGTTTGTATTCCAATTGGTAAAATATAAGTTATCGTTTACTATTACCATTTCACGAGGACCTGAACCTTCGGTAGAAACTTCAATCCCTGGTAGACTTAATCCATTTTCAGTAATATCGTATGCTATAATTTTACTACTATTATTTACAATTACAAAAAGCTTATTATTATAAACTTCTAAAGATTGTACGACATCTCCAATTTCATTAACTGAAGAAACTTCTCCCATTTCATTAATCATGAAAACTGATCCGTTACTTGCTCCAAAATTTCCTTCACATGCAATAAACGTGAAAGACTTTGGTTGATTTAATATTTCATTGTTAGCATCATTTGAACATGACAATATTAATAATGAGAGTAAAAAAAATAATTTTAAATTTTTCATAATTAAAGATGATTAGGCTGGCAAATATATAATTTTTAAGAAGTATTCCCAATAAAAAATTATATCATAATCTTTTTCTTGTTTTTGTGTAAAGTTGTTTTATATTTGCGCAAATATTTAGAGGAAAAATTTGAATGATTGCCACCTCTATAAAAAAAGCTAAAACATAATGAAAAATCCCGATTTAATTAATAGTATTATAAAGTCCAAGGTTCTCGTGTTAGACGGAGCAATGGGGACAATGATTCAAAAATTAAATTTTGATGAATCAGATTATCGTGGTGTAAGATTTATCGATTATGATATTCTTTTAAAGGGAAATAATGATTTACTTTCAATTACTCAGCCTGAAGCAATATTAAATATCCATAGAGCTTATTTAAAGGCTGGTGCAGATATAATTATGACAAATACTTTTTCTTCAACACCAATTGCTATGGCTGATTATAAGATGGAGTCACTGGTTTATGATTTAAATTTTGAATCTGCCCAATTAGCAAAAAAAGCAGTTATAGAATATGACTCTAAAGAAAAGCCAAGATTTATTGCAGGATCAATTGGTCCTACAAATAAAACAGCAAGTATGTCCCCAGATGTTAATAATCCTGGTTTTAGAGAAGTTGATTTTGATGATTTAGCGGATTCTTATTTTGAACAAATTTCTGCATTGGTTGAAGGTGGAGTTGATATATTATTCGTTGAAACAGTTTTTGACACTTTAAATGCTAAAGCTGCATTGTTTGCAATTGAAAAATATAATATTAATAATTCGGTGAGTGTTCCTACTATGTTAAGTGGTACTTTAACTGATGCAAGTGGTAGGACTTTATCAGGACAAACTTTAGAGGCATTTATAACTTCGGTATCTCATATAAATTTACTAAGTATCGGGCTTAATTGTTCCTTTGGGGCAGCGGGACTATACCCGTACATAAAAAAAATGTCTCTAATAACAGATTTACCCATTTCTGTTCACCCTAATGCAGGATTACCAAACGAATTTGGAGAATATGATCAAAGTTCCAGGCAAATGCAAAATCTAATAAAAGACTTTCTTGAAAATAGGATAGTTAATATTATCGGTGGATGTTGTGGAACTACACCTGATCATATTTCTTTGATCTCTGAGATTGCAAATGATTATAATGTTAGAAATATAAACTAATTCATTTTGAAAAATAAAAAATATTTAACATTATCGGGATTAGAAGTTTTAAAGGTTACCCCTGAAACTAATTTTGTAAACATTGGTGAAAGAACTAATGTCACCGGCTCACGAAAATTCTTAAAACTTATTGAAAACAATAATTATGAAGAAGCTGTTGAAGTAGCTAGAGAACAAGTAAATGGTGGAGCTCAGATCATTGATATTAATATGGATGAGGGTATGATTGATGGAGTTTCTTCGATAACAAAGTTCATAAACATGATTGCTGCCGAACCTGATATTTCAAGAGTCCCTATAATGATAGACAGCTCAAAATGGGAAATTATTGAGGCTGGCTTAAAATTGATTCAAGGAAAAGGAGTTGTTAATTCAATAAGTCTAAAAGAGGGAAAAGATTTATTCAAAGAATATGCTCAAAAAATTAAAAGATATGGTGCGGCAGTTGTAGTTATGGCTTTTGATGAGGTGGGTCAAGCTGACAGTTATGAAAGAAGGATTGAGATATGTAAAAGATCGTATGATATTTTAGTTAATGAGGTAAATTTTAATCCTGAAGATATTATT
>SGZH01000047.1 GCA_004214175.1 Flavobacteriales bacterium
ATTTGGAAAACACAATTTAAATAACTTAGCAGGAGCCAAATGGGTTTGCCAGCAAATAGGAATTGACGAAAATGATTTTTACGAGGCTATTTCTACATTTCAAGGAGCAAGTAAGCGTTTGGAAAAAATAGCTGAAACCGATAATGCAATCGCTTATAAAGATTTTGCACACTCTCCCTCAAAAGTCTTAGCAACTACCAATGCACTAAAAAATCAATACCCTAATAGGAAGCTTATAGCATGTTTGGAGTTACATACTTATAGTAGTTTAAATCCTGAATTTCTTAATCAATACAAAGGAGCCCTAACTGCGGCAGATTTACCAGTGGTATTTTATTCGCCTCGTGCCCTTGAAATTAAACAATTACAAGCGATTAGTCAGCAACAAATAATGGATGCTTTTCAAAGCGATGATCTCATGGTTTATAACAATTTTGCAGAATTTAAAAACTTTTTATTTTCTCAAAAATTTAATAATACTTCATTATTGTTAATGAGTAGCGGTAATTATGGTGGACTTAATTTTGATGAAATAAAGCAATTATTTTAACTCCTATTAGTAATCAATTTTTAATTGTTTTTCCAATTATATGATGTCATTTGTTTTTTTTTGTAATTATGACGTTTTTTTACTTTTCGCTATTGTTTGAAGCGATGAGCCAACCCTTATTTTGTGTTGAAATTGTAGAACTTTTTTGGATACCTGCATACATATCACTCATTAAGGTATTGGCCCCCTCGATTACATTCAATGTAAATCTTTTTTTGTTTTTCTTAATAGCTCCATTTGGTTTGTGGATATAATTGTACGAACACATTTCTTGTATATCATAATTTCCAGTTCTTATATTAAGTACTGAAACGCCAATTTGACCTTGTTTAAATTCAAATTCAACCTGATAAGAAACACATGTCTTGGTTCCTTGCCATTTGTATAATTTTGAATTAGTCTCTATTTTTAATATTTCTCCTTCCTCTTTATTTAAAATAATAACACATGAGTTTTTGTATTTTCTTTCTAAAAAATTTATTGTTTTATGATACAATTCTTTCGGAGTTCCTGCTAATTCAAAATATAACTGTTGATTGTTTAAATCGCTTTGTTGATTTTCTGGGAATATGAATTTGTTATTTTGTGCACTCACTCCATTAGATATCGTCAATAGAATAATTATTAATTTTTTCATTTATATTTTATTATTTAGTTTAATTTTTTAATGGGTGTGAACATCTATTTTTTCCGGCTGCGAAATTATGGAACCATAACTTACTAAACAAGAAAAAAAGAAAAATACTTTCGATGAAAAACATTTAAGTATAGATGCAATACTTTAAAGTTTGGTTTAAATACTTTTTTAATCTTTTTTACAAAAAATAACTTGGTTACACATAAATATTTTAATGAACCTCCTTATCTTTAATCACTCCTCAATAATAAAAATCTAATATTTTGAAAAAAGGCAATTCATTTTTTTCAATAAATTCTTGGAGTATAGAAGATCAGCCAAGAGAAAAATTATTGATAAAAGGTATAAGTACACTGAGTAAGGCAGAGCTAGTTGCCATTTTAATTGGTTCTGGAAATAAAGATGAAAGTGCAGTAGATTTAAGTAAAAGAATACTGGCATCTGTAAATTTTAGTTTGCATGAATTAGGTAAACTTACCGTAAAAAAAATAATGGAATTTAAAGGCATTGGTGAAGCAAAAGCGATTACTATTTTGGCTGCACTTGAGTTGAGTAAAAGGAGAAGGAGTGAAAGAGCTTTGGTAAAAAAAACAATTCATTCAAGTCGTTCTGTTTTTGAATTAATGCAACCAATCATAGGCGAGTTATTTCATGAAGAATTTTGGGTCATTTACCTAAATAGTTCAAATAAAGTTTTAAAAAAATCTTTTTTAAGTAAGGGAGGCATCACAAGTACCTCCGTAGACCTTCGTTTAATTTTGAAGTCTGCCTTGCAGTTAGGAGCAGTTGGTTTAGTATTAGCTCACAACCACCCCTCTGGGACAATAATTCCCAGTGATGCAGATAGAAATATTACAAAAAAAATAAAAAAAGCTGCTAAACTTCTAGATTTAAAAGTTGTAGATCATTTAATAATAACCGAAAATTCGTACTTTAGCTTTGCTGATAAAAGCCTACTCTAGGATCCTTATGCTATTAATATATACATCAAAACCTACCCAGCGAATTACCTATATTTTTAACCATATTTGTAAACGAATTTTAGGTTTAAAAATTAACTTTACTTCAAGTATAGAAGAATTTATAGCTTATTCTGGCCCCAAAATATCTTATGGAAAAAAAGAACTAGGGAATGAATTATTTTTTCAAAGTACGGAGTTATTATTTCAAGAAGGATTTGACAGTATTGATATTGTAGTTAAAGACTGGGAGGAAACAAAATGTTTTTTTGAAGTGGGAAAAATTAGCTCACTGCCTTTTGATATATTTTCTGCTAGTTTTTACCTTTTATCAAGATATGAAGAGTATTTACCACATGTAAAAGATTATAAGGGGCGTTTTTTAGCCTCGGAGAGTATTGCTTTCAAATCAGGATTTTTAGAATCACCAATCGTAGATATTTGGGCACATAAATTTAAAAAATTATTATTAAAATATTTTCCAGAACTTATATTCATAGATAAAAATCCAAAAATTCATACGCTTGTAAATGCAGGTTTTCCCCTATTGTACAAAAATAAAGGAGTGTTGAGGACCTGTATAGCATACCTTGATGATCTAATAAAGTTTAACTTAAAAAACATATTTAATAGAACTAGTGTACTACTTGGTTTTAGAAAAGATCCATACAATACATTTAATTGGATTATAAACACTGTCAAAAAAAGCAAGAATAAACTAACAGTTTTTTTTTTATTGGGAGATTCTAAAAATTATCAAGAAAGTTTAAATTCTCATATGTCAGCTTTAAAATTAATCATCAAAAATATTGCTGACTACCAAGAAATTGGATTACTCTTTTCTTTTGATGCATTACAAAGTTTAATGGTTCAAAATGAAGAAAAAGAAAAAATAGAAGCTATTATCAACAGAAACTTAGAGAGTTCCATACATGATGAATATTTAGTGAGTTTGCCCCATAATTATCGGAGCCTAATTGAATTAGAAGTAAAAAAAGATTTTACCATGGTTTATGAAACAACGATTGGTTTTCGAGCAAGCACTTGCACTCCTTTCCTATTTTATGATTTAGATTATGAAATTGTGACTCCACTATTAATTCATCCAATTGCAATGACGACCAAAGCCTTTGAAAATGTTTCTACCTCTAAAAAAAGAGATTTTATTGAAAAAATTAAAAATTCAGTATTAGATGTAAATGGTACTTTTTCTATGATCTTTTATAATTATAATTTTATAAATTCTAAACGAAATATGGTTTGGAAGAAATTATTTTTGGATCTTAATAAACTCCAATCAAATGAATAAAAAAATAATGGTGAAAGATGTATTTTTTGATCTGGATCATACCTTATGGGACTTTGATAAAAACTCAATGCTAGCTTTTAAAAGAGTTTTTAAAAAATTTAAAATAAATATTGAATTTGATGCTTTTTTAAAAATTTATGAACCAATAAATATTGAATATTGGAAGAAATATCGCGAGGATAAAGTGAGTAAGGAGAACCTTAGAAGAGGAAGGCTTATAGATTCATTTAATTTTTTTGATTTAATTTATACAACTGAAAAAATTGATAAAATTGCGGATGCGTATATTGAAGAACTCCCTTTTGATAACCATCTTTTTGAAGGCGCCTTAGAAATTTTAGATTATTTAACTTTAAAATATAAGCTTCATATTATAACCAACGGATTTGAGGAGGTTCAACATAAAAAATTAAAGAATAGTGGAATTGTCCATTATTTTTCAACGGTGACCACTTCAGAAGAAGTGGGTGTAAAAAAACCAAACTCAAAAGTATTTTTGACTGCACTAAAAAAAGCTAATTCGTTACCCGAGGAAAGTGTTATGATTGGAGATTCTCTTGAAGCAGATATTCTCGGAGCAAATAATATTGGAATGCAAACTATTTTTTATAATTACAGAAATGAAAGTATTTCAAAAAAAATGAAATCAATAGACTCACTTATAGAAATAAAGAACTATTTGTAATAATAGGGTTTTTAATAACGTTATAAAAAATAAAACCCAGCTATGAAAAATAATTTACACCTACTATTCTTAATTGCTGTTATTGTATTTTTCTATAGTGCTTGTGTAAAAGATACCGACTTTGATCAAACAGACGATATCGTATTAGAGACAGTTTTAGAACTTGATTTTATTTTTTTTGATATTAATTCACAAAATTTTACGGATTTAGGTGTCAACAATACAATTATATCAGATACCACTAATTTAGATTTTTTAGGTTCCGAAGCAGCTTCAGAAAATATTATTAGAGTAGATTTCTATTTTAGAAACACCAACAGTTTTCCAGTCTCTTTGGAGTCTCAATATCAATTTTTGAATGACAATAACGAAATTAAATACGAACTAACTATACCTATTCAGGATGGCAATATTAATAACCCTGTTGTCACTGAGTTTACTGAGATTATTGAAAATAATGATCTTATCGACTTTATGATGGCTACTAAAGTGGTGGTAAATACAATTGCAAATACATCCCTTAATAATATTGATGGTAATCTTGATTTACAATCAAAAGCTACATATTACCTAAGATTAGAACAATGAAATACCTTCTCTATTGTATCTTTTTCTTCTGGGGATCCTCACTTTTTTCACAAAATAAGGAGGTTCTTTATGGGTTAGATGAAACTCCCCAAGCATTATTGCTGAATCCCGGGACTAGAATCTCTAATGCGTTTCATATAGGAATACCATTAATGTCTCATTTTCATTTTAACGGTGGTTCATCTGGAATTTCTGCTTACGATATATTTCAAAAATCAAGTGTCGATATCAATACCCGAATTAGAAATAAGATATCTGAATTGGACGGTAGAGACTTTTTTACAGCAACCCAACAATTAGATATTTTAAATTTTGGTTGGAAAAATAAACAAGAATTTTACTTTTCAGGAGGGGTATATCAAGAATTTGATTTTATATTTTATTTCCCTAAAGATCTTGCTTTATTGGCTTGGGAAGGTAATTCAGATTATATTGGTAAGAAATTTGATCTAGGCGAATTAAATACTAGGGGAGACCTTTTAATGGTTTATCATTTAGGGGCAACTAAAAGATGGAGTAAAAAATTAACTATAGGTGCTAGAGCAAAAATTTATTCAAGTTTGCTAAGTTTTAGTAGTACTGATAATTCAGGAACTTTTGAAACAAGAATTAGTGAATCTGGGAATAATATATACGAGCATATTATTAATAGCAATTTAAGCTTAAACACATCCGGGATAGCTTCATTAAGCGATCTGGAAGATTCTTCACAAGCAACAAATAAAATTTTAAATAGAGCATTTTTCAGTGGGAATTTAGGATTAGGCATTGACCTAGGAGCCACCTATGAAATCAATGAAAAATTGACTGCAAGCGCAAGTTTTATTGATTTAGGTGCTATTTTTCATAGTAAAGATGTCGAGAGTTATACTATTAATGGAGAATATACCTTAGACGGGATAGACTTGTTATTTCCTCCACTAGGTACTAGTGACACAGCACCTCCTTATTACGACGACTTAATCGACGAAATTGAAGAAGCATTTGAAATTGATACCCTTTATAATTCGTACTCGCAGCTGAGACCGTTAAAGACGTATACTTCATTGAAATATAATTTTGGAAGACCAGTTGGTGGCGATGAAGGATGTGATTGTTTGAACATGGGAGAAAATCAAAAATACAATCAATCTGCTGGTTTACAATTGTTCAATGTGTTTAGACCTAGAGGCCTCCAATTTGCAGCTACATTATTTTATTACCGAAAAATATCAGATTATTTAACATTTAAAACTACTTACACTGTAGATTCTTATTCCTATAATAATATTGGTTTAGGATTGGTATCTAATATTAAAATGGTGAATTTTTACATTATTGCTAATAACCTGCAATGGTACAGTAACTTTGCCAAAGCAAAAAGTGTATCTTTACAAATGGGTTTAAACATAATCATAGATGAAAATAAATAGGATTCTTTTAGTTGTATTTTTTTGTTTAAGTATTTCTTTTAGTAGTTTTTCTCAAAAATCATTAAATGATTATACCTATGTGGTAATTTCTGAGCAGTTTGAATTTCAAAACGAAAAAGATAAATATCAATTAAACTCTCTCACCAAATTTCTATTTAATAAATATGGATTTCATGCTTTTTTTAATGCTGAAGTACCTGCAAACGTAAATCGATGTGATGGATTATGGGTTGAGGCAGAAGGTGCTCCGGGCTTTATTATTACTAAAATTCAACTTGTACTAAGTGATTGTAACGGAAATGAAGTCTACAGAACTAAATTTGGTAAAAGTAAGATTAAAGACTACAAAAAGGCTTATTATGAATCTATGAGAGAAGCTTTTGATGAATTTGTTTCTATGGATATTTATCAAATGGAAGTTAGAAATAATAACTTGCACTTAAAAGAAATGACTCTAAACAATCCAGTAGATTATTCATCAGCGATAGCCAATCTTCCAAAATCAAGCTACACAAGCTACACTTGTTCAAATAAAAGGTTTTTATTAAGAAAAACGATTACAGGATATTCTTTATATGAAGAAGAAATAGGAGTAAACAGTGATTTATTATTAAAAGGAAAAATAACAATCAAAGACGCTACAATTATTTTTGAAGATTCTCAACAGAAAAAATTAAAAGTCGAGTTTGATGAGTTTTATAATTTGAACATTGGGGAGGGAAATGATAAAGTGAACTATCAATATCAAAATTAATAATCATATTTATCTTTCCAAAGACCTTTGAGATAGTTTCTAAATTCATTCTCTTTTTTGTTTTTCCCAGGATTATAAATTTGCAGACCTTTTAGTTGTTCAGGTAAAAATTCTTGTTTTACAAAATTTCCTTCATAATCATGAGCGTATTGGTATTTTTTTCCATACCCTAATTCTTCCATCAGTTTTGTGGGAGCATTTCTAATGGCCAATGGAACTGCAAGATCTCCAGTTTGTTTAACTATTTTTTGTGCTTCTTTGATTGCTAGATAGGAAGCATTACTTTTTGGAGAAGAGGCTAAATAAACTACACATTGACTGAGTATGATACGAGCTTCTGGATAACCAATGGTAGCAATAGCTTGAAAAGTTGAGTTAGCAAGTACCAATGCGGTTGGATTTGCATTTCCAATATCTTCAGAAGCTAAAATGATTAATCTTCTAGCAATAAATTTTAAATCTTCACCACCTTCAACCATCCTTGCCAGCCAGTAAACAGCCGCATTAGGATCACTTCCTCTAATAGATTTTATAAATGCTGATATGATATCGTAATGTTGTTCACCGGTTTTGTCATACAAGACAGTATTGTTTTGAACCTTATTCAAAACCATATCATTAGTTAGAGTAACAGTCTCCGAATTTTCTGAAAGGACAACCAACTCTAGTATGTTTAAAAGTTTTCTAGCGTCTCCTCCTGATAAACGCATAAGAGCCGCTGTTTCCTTTAGTTTTATTCTTTTTTTAGACAAGAAATCATCTTCGAGTATTGCACGGCTTAAAAGCTGTTCTAAATCTTTTTTTGTAAAAGGATTAAGGGTATAGACTTGACATCGAGATAAGAGAGCCGGAATTACTTCAAAACTTGGGTTTTCAGTAGTTGCTCCAAATAAAGTGATCCAACCTTTTTCTACTGCTTTTAGTAGGGAATCTTGTTGAGATTTACTAAATCGATGTATTTCATCAATAAATAATATCGGATTTTTATTGGAGAAAAGGGTATTGCTCTTTTTTGCTTTTTCTATCACCTCTCTAATTGCAGCTACTCCACTATCAATTGCACTTAATGCATAAAAAGGTCTATTTGATTCTTCTGCTAGAATCGTTGCTAAGGTAGTTTTTCCAGTGCCGGGGGGACCCCAAAATATCATCGACGAAAGCATGTTTGTACTCAGCTGTGCTTTAAGAGTTCCATTTTTACCTACTAGATGTTTCTGACTTAGATAATCATTTAATTTTTTTGGCCTAATTCGTTCTGCTAAAGGAATACTCATAGTTGTAAAAATACAATTTTATTCAAATGCGGTAACTGACAATTTAACCGAATTTTTATTTAGGTTTGTTTTTTGAAGTAATTTTTATATGAGTCGTAAAAATGAATTGTATTATTCGAATGATGTATTATTGTACCCATTATTAATCTTGCTTTCTATAGTTGTGATTTTTTGGATGGAGTCAATATTTAACCTCAACTTTAATTATTTAGGAATTTATCCTAGAAAACTTGAAGGTTTAAGAGGGATACTTTTTAGTCCATTTATTCATGGCGACACCAAACATCTCTTCAACAATTCGGTTCCTCTGCTAGTACTCAGTACCGCTTTATTTTATTTTTAC
>SGZH01000048.1 GCA_004214175.1 Flavobacteriales bacterium
CTTTCCTGCGTCTCTATAAACTTTCTCAAGATACTCTAACAATTCTTTATCTTGTGACATTTTTTTTATAATTGTTTCCAACAACCCAATCGACCAAGCATCGTGATAAAAAAAATGATTGCCTTTAAAAGATATACTGTATATACCTTTTCTTCTTTTAATTGATAAATCCCCAATCGTGTAACTTTTTAAGGCTACATATCTTTCTCTAACTTCCCAACTTTCAAAACAGAAATCAAAATCATACTCTTGACATAAATTTGTAATTTCTGCTTTAATTTGTGTTAATGTTTTTAAGTTTATATCTGTATTCATATATTTGTTATTTTTGTTGTTTGTTTGTTTAAAATCTATCAGCCATTAATAAGATTCTTTTATTATTTTCACAAAATAAAGCTGAACTCTTATGGGTATTAGAATTTATATTAAATATAATATTTTTATTATCTAGTGCGTCCATAATATCATTAATATAACTAATGTTAAAATTATAATAAAATTCTTCTACTACTATTGTCGTTGATTTATGATACCATAAAGAATTAATTCGTTTCTCAATAAACTTTTTATTACTTTCTAAAATTTTAATTTTCTCTTTACTTAATATTGAAAGTCCTTTATTATCTTGTAAATTAATATACTTCAATATCTCATTAAAATCTATCATTAATAAGTTTTTTTGTTTAAGATAATTTGTTATTAATTTAATTTCCTCCTCATTAAGTGCCTCTCTCATTCTTATATTTGCTTCTTTTAAAAGCTTATGCTTTAAATCTTCTTTTGTGTATTCTATTGCCGTACTATTTTCTTTTAAAGATGGAATTATGTCATTATATTTAATATAGTCTGCGTTTATAATCCAACTGTAATTATGTCCGTTTAGCTTTACAAACTGCTCGCCATCTATTTCAAAAAAGTACTCTTGTTTAATTTTAATAAGTTGTTTCAATCCTTCAAGTCTAATGATTGCACTACCTACAACTTTATTTTTTATATTAAAAAATTCAGTATATAAAGAATGACCGTCAGTAGCTGTTAATATAGTCTGATCCTCTTTAAATTCAAAATAGATTCCGTTTATATCGTACCTGCTTTCAGTAGGGTACACAAAAGGAAGTATTTTTTTAATTATAGAGTTAAATTTTTTATAGCCTCCAAAATCTGTTGTATTAATTACTAAGTTACTCATAATATTATTTAATTGTTTATTGTATTGATTAATTATTTGCTAGCTTTGTTAAAATTGCCAAGTATAGCTTTTTATCATTTAAGCTAACTAGATTAAAGAAATTTAAATATATCTGTATCATATTATTAATATTGTTATTTATTACATATAATTAATATATCTAACTTTTTTAATTGTCAAGCGTTTTTTTAGTTTTTTTTGTGTATTTAGTTGACAATCAAGAAAAACTACATACTAATAAGAAGTTCTTATAAGTATATTATACTAGATAAAGCAGTTATTTAAGCAATATTCTTTATTAATTCAACTAAGAGGGCGTATGTCAACGGGGGTTTAGCTTGTAATTACGGGGGTTTTTAAAAAGCCATTGACAAAAGTTGTCAATCAAGCTTTATATATTGACAAAAGTTGTCAATGAGTATATTATTAATTATAATTATTATTACGGTTAATGATTTTATTTTCAAATTTTAAAATTCACGAACAAGAGCTATTGAATGGTATAATTCTAAAGAAGTGTTTAAAAGCTTTTTTGACGGAGCCGATCACATACGATCTTGTAGCACAAATTTACCCGGAGTGTGAATCTAATAGAAAGTTAAAAATAGCAAAAGATAGAGGTTTAAGAAGACTTAGAGAAAAAATTGAGAAAGACACCCCATTATTTCAACTTTTGACAGAGAAGGCAGATATTGTAGATAAAATAGAATCACAGAGAAGTAATGGACTTAGTGTTTTACAAAATTTTGAAGTCAGCAAGAAAGAGCAAAAAATTGAAGATGAGCTTAAAATTACGAATAAAGATAAGGATAAATTACTATATAGATATAATGCTTTAATTAATAATGTACTAGATAAAGCGGAACTTTTAAAAGATTCTGTAAATGATAAAGACACCGCCAAGCAATTAACTATTATTAAAGCATTGGAGCCAGCGATTAGTTTAATTAATTCCTACTTGAATCAAGAAGATATCAAGAAAGAATATAGTGTTTTGCAACAGCTAAATGAGGCAGAAGAGTATATAGGCAAATTAGAAGTTACACTCAGCAATACACTTAGCAATACTCAATCTTAAAATATTACAGAGAATGTTTAATTTATGTTTAGATATAAAGAGGCAGAAAAGAAAACTCTTTTAAAAAAAATTAAAGAAAGAAGAGAGTTAAATGAAATAATTAGAAACAGAACAAATTATCGCTTTACAGACTTTTCAGATTTTATCATAAAAAAGGCAGCAGGAACTATTTATAATTACGATCAATATTTCTTTAAATACTCCATCTATCATTTAAATGAGTTTGTAAAACCCACTCATCATAATAATACTTTGCTAATGGAAGCCCCACCAAGAACGGGCAAAACAGAAACGGTTATCAATTTATTATTATACCTTCTAGCGACTCAAAATAATAAAAGGTTTATTGTAGTTGCGGGCGACAAGTCAAAATTAATTGAAATTTCAATAAAGATAAAAAGCTTTGCAACTAGTGAGTTTTGTAAAAAATACTTTGGAGATCTTTTAAATAAAAGTCAAAAGAACACAGAATCTTTAAAAGAGTTTGCAAATGGAAATAGTATTATATTTAAAACGACAGGAAGCAATGCACCAACAGGAAAGGGTTACCATTATATTTTTTTAATTGATTATTTTACTCAAACTCATTACAATTCAAGGTCTAAAAGAGAATATGCACTTGCAAATGCAAATGGTTTTTTAACAAGAGATGAAAAAAGCCCCAGAACTAAGGTTATTATTGATAATCAAAGATTAGGTTTAAATGATTTTACAGACTACATAATTACAAATTCTAAAAATACAAATATAGGGTTTGATTATATTAAATTCCCTTATCAATTCACGGATGAGTGGAGTTCAGAAGAGAAAAGAACTTATTTCATAAATAATGAAAAATATATTTATAATGAATCATCTTACTTAATAAATGTATTTGATGACTATGATAAGAATTTAATTCAAAGTAGGGTCGGAAAAAGAATATTTTTAATTCAATACCAAGGCATAGTTAAAAATGATTATGGAGAAGTGCTTACAGAAGAGTATTTCAAATCTTATTCTAAAGAAGAGCTTGAAAACGAACATTTCACAAATCTTATTATTACAATAGATACCGCAACAAAGACAAAAGAAGCAAACGATTTTTCATCTATAGGTTTATATGGTAAAACGGAATATAAAGGCATTTATCTTATTGATATGGAGACTTACAAAGTATCACCTTATGAATTTGAAGAAAGATTACATACTTTTATTGCGAAATGGAAAGACGGGTTAAAAACTAATTTAGGAAGAGTGAAGATAAAAAAGATTTTAATTGAAAATGCTTCAAGCGGTTTAGTTTTGCTTGAAAATTTAAAAAATAAATCTTCAGAGTCTTCACGAAGATTTTATAATATTTTGAAAGATTATAATTTAACTATTGAAGGCATAAACGCACAAAGATTAGAAAGTCAAGGTAAAGGTAAATATGGAAGGCTTTATCCCCACATTTCTAAGCTTGCGGAAGAAAAAATAAAAATTCCACTAGAGGAAGTAGGCTATATGAGATATGCAGAGACTTTAAACTTTAAAAGTGAATGCTTAGAGTTTACAACAGATGATAAACACTTGCACGACGACAGACTTGACACAATGCTTATTGCATTACATATTTTCAGTAAAACAGGCTTTAATATGTCTTATAATGTGTATTAATTATCTTTATTTTCTGTTATTAGTTTGATTTTATTCCCCCAGTAACTTAATTTAATATCAAACATATAACTTTTACCAGCTTCAGTGTAACGCCATACTCTACCATTATTAAATGTTAATTCACCATAAGAATCACAGTTTAAAAATACTCTTTTTTGTGCTTCTTGCACTCTAAACGAACTTGTAGGCATACCAAAAGTATTAGTACCAGCATTATAATTTGAATGAATAGAACTTGAAGTACTTTGCGGAGTAAAGCTTTTTGATAACACTTTGCATTCAGTTGTAAATATTTCAGAAGAGCAAGAGGTTAAAAATAAAATAGAAATAATAGTGAATATTTTTGTTTTCATAAATTTATAGATTAATTATTAAACCAAGCTATAAATTAAGTATTGTAAAAGTCAAGCGTAAATATCTTCAGGCATTTTTTTTATAGCTATATTACGATCTTTTAAAATAATTTCATTTTGAGACCTATAAACAGCCATAGAATTACTTTTTAATTCTTTTTCAAGTTTATTGTATGCTTCAGAAGATACAAGTAAAGTAGTATATTTTTTATAAGTAATATTTAAATCATTTACTTTATGATTAATATTATATTTTTTATATATTAAAGAAGACATATTTTTAAAAAAAGACTATCGTATTAAAGTGTGTAAGTTAGATATATCATTTTTTAATAATTCGGCTTCATTATTATCTAATTCGTCAAAATTTACTTTATCAAGCATTTTTAAAAGATTACAATAATCATTAATCCATTGTTGATAATTTACTTCTTTTTTAGGTATGTAATCAAAAGTTTTGTTTATTATTTTTTTTAAATTTGGGTCCATATTAGATTTAGGGTTAAAAATATTTTTAATTGTATTTAACATAGGTTGATAATTATTACAATTTAATATAAATTACAGGTTTTATAAGTCAAGAAAAAAAAAAGACCTCTTTACCACAATTAGCAGTAAAGAGGCTGTAATAATTAATCAATATTATTAATACTTAAAAGAATTAAAGAATATTAAGTAAGGTTGCCCTCACAACAATACTAATATAGTATTTTAAAAATTCAAGTTCTTTTTAAGAATAATTTTCAATTAAGTATCTTGAGTAAGGAGCATTAAAACCTTGCTTACTTATGCTGTTTATTTTAAAATTTAATAATTCAAACCTATAAAATAAATCTTTTTGTGCTTCAAAATAAGGAGATTCAACTTTAATAAAACAAGATATTGTATTATTAATAAGATCGTTATTACACGGAATATTTATGTCACGATAATCAATTTTAATGTCTTGTGATTCATTTTGTATATTACCATCTTTACTCGATGAAAACAAATATTGACAAGTAAAATTATAAACTCCTTTCGATTGAAAATCATTTTTTGTAAATTCTATAGGTATAACCATAGATATTCTTGATAAACCCTCTAAATTAGTAATATACCTTGTATTACTTTTAATATCAACATTTAAAGTAGTTTCAGGCTCATTACCTAAACGAAAATCGTAATGATTAATAAATTTGCTAACAGCAAGCCCACTATTATCTACATAAACATTTGTTTTGTATTGTGCTATTTTAAATTCTTTGTCTTTGCTTTCACCGGGCATTTTATTTTATATTAGTTGTTTTATAGGTATAATATAAAATATTTGTATATAAAAGCAAGTATAATTAGATTTTAACGGGATAAAATTTTAAAGTGTTTACTGTAAAAACTGAATTATTAAAGTCAAGTTCAAAGTATTGACAAACTTGACCTTTAGCTACTGCGTAGGAACTGCACAAAGTGTATGCTTTATTTTCACTTAAATCATTATCTCTAATTTTCCATTCACCCCTTCTTACGCCATCAACTATAAATAACCCTAAATTTGTTTTAGGGTTATTAGTGCTATTAGGATTACTATCAAGAATAATATCTACATAACCATTACTTGGGGCGATAAAATTTACATTAGGAGTTAAATCAATACCAGCACTTACATCAACACCAAAGCCCCTGTTGTACCTTTCATCGCTTTCAGTTTTATTGTAAACAGTTTCTTTGTATTCATCAAATTCTTTTGCATCAAGTTTTTTTTCTATACCTTGTTTTACAGTATCATTGTTTTGCAAGTTTTCATCTCTATTAGGAGTAATAATTCCAAGAGAAGAATTAGTAGCTCTTTCAGGCGTAAAATAAAGACTATTATTCCCTTCAGGTATGCTGTCAGTTGATCTTGCTATCGTGCTATTATCACCACGCCTAAGTTCATCACTAGTTCCAGCAGAAAGTTTATCTTGTTTTTGACTTAATAAATTATCAATTTGAGCAATAGTGTAAACCTGCCCATTTAAACCTTCAAGTACTAAAGTATCAATTCTGCCATCTAAACGCTCAATATCAAGATCGCTTGCATTTTGACGCCACTCCGTCCATATCAAATTAAATCTATCATAAAACCTATAGTAAATATTATTTATTGTTAAAGTATTTTCTGCGTATTGTTCGTATAGAAATTGAATTTGACTAAATTGTTGTACTTCAATATTGCTATTAATAATCTTTAAATCGGCATTACTTCCTTTTTCAATAGTTGTGTTTTGACCTTGTGTAGTAGTAACTCTTTTTTTAAAGCCTGTAGGCAAGTTAAGTAAATTTTCAGTGTAATCTTCTTGAATAAAATATAAACCAGTCTTTAAATTTGTTGTATTATTTAAATCGGTAATTTGAGTAGTTGCAAAACCTTCTCTTCTTGTTATAGTTTGATCGTTTACTAATCCTTGAGCATTTGATATAGGATATTCTAAAGGAGGTATATTAGGCACATTTTCTAATTCCACATCTGCTTTATTTGCAAAACTAGGAACATACTGCCCATTAACAAATTTTAAAAATTGACCTTCATTACCATTAGGTAAAATATCTTGTTTGTTTCCAATCGCAGTTAAAAAATCATTAAGAGATACAACAACAAAAGTGTTTAAAGAATCTAAATCACTTTGATTAGCTTTTAAATCTAAAGCATTTTGAGTTGCTTGAGAAATAGGCTTTAATGTATCACTAGTATTATCTACATTGTTAATATTAAGTCCAATTTTCAAATCATCATAAAAAATAACATTTACATTAGCAATGTTATCAGTATTATTACCTAAAACGCTTTTAGGTGTTATCTTAGCAAGTTTTTCAGTAGTAATTTGATTATCAGCTACATTACTACTTGTTATTTCAACAATTATTGCTTCAGTTCCAAGAGTTCCAGCTGTGTCTTTTACAATACAGTTAAACTCAACTCCAGTAAATGTACCCTCTGTAACTTGAGTTAAAGACCCTGCAATTTTAGCCAATGTGTCATTATCACTAGCCCTTGCTAAAGTATTTGCAGAACTATAAACATAAATACCATTTTCAGCTTTATTAGTTTGAGATTTAATTAAAACCCTGTTTCCTATAATTAAAGTTATGCCGTCAATAACAGTAACATTTAATAAGTCAATATTAACATTACTAGCAACCCTACAAGCTTCTCTTTTAACATTTCCCTTTACAGCTTCACTGATTAATTCAGAAGCTTCAACAATAGCGTCTTGTGTGTTTGTTGAGGTAATTATACTATTAGGGGTAAAGTCTACTTGAGAAGCCGTATAATCACCATTTAAAGGTAAAACATTTCCAGTTCTGTTATTAAAAGACTTTACTCTTTCTTCAGTACTTTGTTTTATTAAAATGTTTTGATTGTTCTCTAAAAGAGCTATTTCTTTTTCTTGCTCTTGTAAAACATTAGCAGTTTTATAAGGTAAATCTTCTTGTAAATTTTTTTTTATATTTACAGATTGAGAAGCATCAGAATAATTATTTACAAAACTAGGTTCTGTGTATCTTTCAATTCTAAAAAAATCTATACTATCTAAATTATTTATAAATGTTACCAAAACCCCAGGTTCATTATTGCTA
>SGZH01000049.1 GCA_004214175.1 Flavobacteriales bacterium
GTTTTTTTAGGATTTTTAGAATTAGCATTAGCATTTAAATTTTTATCAAATGCAGATTTGGTTCTCCAATTACATTGGCTTGAAAGAGAAGTGTTTTTAGCTATTTGGATTGCCATTTTCGGAACACTAGCACTTTACTTGTTCGGAAAAATTAAACTACCTCACGACGGAAATGAACATCATATTTCTGTAGGTAGGCTATCACTTGGATTATTGGTATTAGCGTTTACTATTTACTTAATACCTGGAATTTGGGGAGCTCCATTAAAAATGATCAGTGGTTTTCCTCCACCTATGAACTACAGTGAAGCTCCATATGGAGTTGGTTTTACTAAATTAGGTCCTATTGGATTAGCCGACAAAGACTTGATGCCAGATGGGGCCGAGTTAGGACCTCATGATATTATAGCATTTAATAATTACGAAACAGGTTTGCAGTATGCTAAAAAGGTTAATAAACCTGTTTTAATTGACTTTACAGGATATGCTTGTGTTAATTGTAGAAAAATGGAAGAACGAATATGGGCAAACCCTGAGATTTTAGGAATTCTTAATAAAGAAATAGTTTTGATTTCCCTATATGTTGACGATAAACGCCTATTACCAGATAATGAGCAATACACCAGTAAAACTACAGGAAAAAGAATTACATCCATTGGAAATAAATGGAGTGATTTTCAAATAAAAGAATACCAAGCCAATGCCCAACCGTATTATGTTTTAATGGACCTACAGGAGCAAAATTTAAATACTCCAATAGGTTATACTCCAGATGCAGAGAAATATAAGAATTGGTTAAATGATGGGCTTGATAATTTTAAATAAACATTAGTTATATTTATTGACTATGTGTTCCGATACAAAAGGGGTTAAATTTCTACATTACCGAAAAAATGATATATTTAACCACCAAATTATAAAAACTTGAAAAATATATTACTTTTTGTATTATTAGTTTTGCCTTGTACTATTTTTTCGCAAGAGTTCCCGCCAATAAGTTTTTTTTCAACTGATGTATACCAGGCTGAAAACCAAAATTGGTCTATTTCACAATCTTCAAACAAGAATATTTATTTCGCAAATAATGCAGGTTTACTCGAATTTAACGGTGCTCGTTGGAAATTATACGATTCCCCAAATGAGACGATTATTCGATCTGTAAAAGTTGTTGGTGAAAGAATTTACACAGGTAGTTATATGAACTTTGGGTTTTGGGAAGAAAATATTTTTGGACTACTCGAATATAAATCAATCACTGAAGAGCTAAATGTTAAATTAATTGAGGACGAACAATTTTGGAACATTATACAATGCAAACATTTTACTTTATTTCAGTCACTTAATAGGATTTATATTTTAAATAATAAAAATAACTCATTACACACAATTCAACCAGAGAACACGATAACTAAAATGTATGCTGTAAACGAGTCTGTTTATTATCAAGAATGGGGAGTAGGTATTTTTAAAATAGAAAAAGGTAAAAGTAAACTGATAACAGATGATAAACTAATTGCTAATACCATTGTAAATAACATGTTTTACAATAAGGATAAGTTATTGATTTTAACGGATAAGAGAGGTTTTTTTGAGCTTGAAGATGATAAATTAAAATCATGGGATTTACCTCAAAAACAAATTTTAACTAATGTAAATGTTTACAATAGTATCCAGTTATCGGATGGTAGCTTTATCATAGGAACAATATCTGATGGGATTATTTATTTAGATGTTAAAGGTAATTTAATATACCAAATTAATCAGAATAATGGTTTAGGTAATAATACAATTTTATCCTTATATGAAGATCTGGACAAAAATATTTGGTTGGGTTTAGATAACGGAATTAATTATATTGAATTGAACTCTGCTTTTAAAATCTATCGAGATAATAGTGGAAATTTAGGCTCAATATATACGATTCAAATTGAGAATAATAATCTATACCTTGGAACCAATCAAGGGTTATTTTATAGAGAAGTCAATTCTACTTCAGAATTTAAATTAATAGAAGGTACAGAAGGGCAAGTTTGGATTTTGATCAAATTAAATGATGAATTATTTTGTGGGCATAATAACGGAACTTATTTAATTAAAAACAATAGCGCTAAACTAATTTCTGATTTTTCAGGTACTTGGAATATTAAAAAAATTAATGGTAGGAACAATCTACTGTTACAGGGAAACTATAATGGCCTAAATGTTTTAGAAAATAAAAATGGATCTTGGCAATTTAAAAATAAAATTGAAGGATTTGACAACTCTTCAAGATATTTTGAATTCATATCGGATAATGAAGTTATCGTCAATCATGAATATAAGGGAATCTATAAAATTAATATCGACACTTCATTTACCAATGTAGTCAAAATATCAAAAGATTCAATTATTAAGGGCCATAATTCAAGTTTATTGAAGTATAACGATGAAATTATTTATTCCTACAATAAAGGAGTTTTTAAGTATGATAAAAAAAATAAAAATTTTATAAAGGATACTTTGCTGAGCGATTTTTTTAAGAATGATGATTTTATTTCTGGTAAACTCGTTTACGACCCTATCAATAAATATCTATGGAATTTCTCTAAGTCATCCTTAAATTTCATAACTCCCGGTAATCTGATTGATATTCCTGATTCAAAAAGTATAGATATTAATACGTTGTCTAGAAACGGAGTTAGGAGTTATGAGAGTATTATTTGGTATCAAGATAATCAATATATTTTAGGAACCTCATCGGGTTATATTATTATCGATTTAGACAAATTCACTAACTCTAAAAACGATTTATTTATTAATCGGATTGCCGTAAATGAATTAAATAAAAACCAAAAACTAGTTAATAAAAATCAAAATGGATCGTTTAGTTATGATGAGAATAATATTCTGTTCTCTTATAATGTCAATAATTATGATAAATTTATTGAGACTAATTATCAATATCAATTAGAGGGACTTTATGATAACTGGAGTGATTGGTCTAACGAGAGTTTTGTTCAATTTAAAAATCTACCCTTTGGAACTTATAGTTTTAAAATTAGAGCTAAAGTTGGTAATAAAACCCTTGAAAATGTAGTTAGCTATGATTTCGAAATAAACCGTGCATGGTATTTATCTAATTATGCAATTATATATTACTTGTTTTGTTTAATTCTTTTTTCTTTTCTAATGCATACGAGCTATCGTAAATATTATAAAAGACAACGAGAAAAACTTTTACAAAAAGCAAAACAAAAACTAGAATTAAAAAGTTTTGAGAATAAACAACAAAAGCTTAGTTTCAAAAACAAAAGCTTAAAACAGGATATTGAAAATAAAAATAGAGAACTTGCCTTATCTACGATGTCTTTAATCAAAAAAAACGAATTCTTAGGGCAAATAAAAAATGAATTAAAAAAGATAACAGTTAATGAAAATATTAGCTCTGTTGTTAAAACTATTGATGATAATATTAATTCCTCAGATGATTGGAAAATGTTTGAAAAGGCTTTTAACAATGCAGATAAAAAGTTTTTCAAAAAAGTTAAAAAACAGCATCCAGAACTTACATCAAATGATTTACGTCTTTGTATGTTCCTACGAATGAATTTAAATTCAAAGGATATTGCGCCACTATTAAATATATCTCCAAGAAGTGTGGAAATTAAAAGATACCGTTTGCGAAAGAAGTTACAACTAGAAAGAGAAATTAATCTAAATGAATACTTTATCAACTTGAATTGATCCTAAAAGATTAATTATTTAACGATTATTACGATAATCGAAAAATAAAATATTTAAATAATAAATTTGATAAATTTCATTAATTTATAAGTGCTAAAAATGCTTAATTCGTAACCTGATCTATTTTACTTTTAATTGTTTTTGAATGTCTAGGCGATTTTAAACATCCTTTATTTGTTACCTTTCACCACAACATTGCTACAACATTTATGTTTTTTACACGCTACATTAATATAATTTTGTTTTCTGTTGATATTTAATTATCGTTCTTAAGTACTGTAATTATTGAATTTTTTTAATTTTCATTAATAAATATATCAACTAAACCTTGTTGTATAATTTGTGTATACTATTTTTTTATGAATTTGAATTAAATTCATTTTAATTGTGATTCACAAAATTATAACAATGAAACAAATTTATTTAATTATTACTTTTTCACTAATGTCTTTGTTTGGTTTTTCTCAAACAATGGAAATATCAGGTAATATTTCGGATGCATCTGGGTTACCCTTGCCAGGAGTAACTATTATCCAAGTAAGCACAAACAACGGTGCCATCTCAGACTTTGATGGATATTTTACCATAAAAGGAATTAAAATTGGTGATCAATTAAAGTTTTCCTATTTAGGTTTTAAAGAAAAAACAATTACTGTAAAAACTGAGAGTAGTTTAGTTGTAATACTTGATGAAGATCAAGAATCCTTAGATGAAGTTGTAATTGTAGGTTATGGAACTCAAACCAAAAAAGAAATTACTGGTGCAGTATCTGTAGTCTCAAGCCAAACAATTGAAGAACTTGCTCCAACAAGAATAGAGCAAGCATTACAAGGACAAGTTGCAGGTGTTAACATAACAACACAGTCAGGAGCTCCAGGAAGTGCTTCTAATATAAGAATTCGTGGAATATCTACTAATGGAGATAATAGGCCTTTAATACTATTAGATGGAAATGTAATTGAGGATTTGAGCGTCGTTACTCCTTCTGATATTGAAAATATTACGGTGTTAAAAGATGCTACTGCTGGTATTTATGGTGTTAGAGCAGCTAATGGAGTCATATTAATAACCACTAAGAGTGGTGTAAGAAATTCCGAATTAAAATTAGATGTTAATTTATATGGAGGTTTTCAGCAAACTACAAGAACACTTCCTGCCTTAAATGCTTCCGAGTACGGTTTATTAGTCAACGAAGCCCATGTAGCAAATGGTGAGGCAATTGTATTTCCCAATATTTCAGACCTTGGAGGCGGAACTAATTGGCAAAACGAAGTTTTCCAAGACGCAGCAATTATAAATCAAGATTTTACCTTACGCGGGGGTACTAAAAAGTCTGGCTTTGCAATTGGTTCTTCTTATTTGACTCAAGATGGAATCATCGGTGGTGGTAAGTCAAACTTTACTAGGTATAATGTTAGGTTAAATTTTAACACTGAATTATTCAAAAATCTTAATTTAAAAGCGGGCTTAATCTATACAGGAACAAATAGAAAAGCGCTTTCTGAAAATGCTATTGGTTCGGTTTTATTTAATGCCTTAAATAATGCACCTACTTTAACAGTCAAGGACGAAAATAATCAGTATACTTTATCAGAAGGACTTGGTAACGAGGTAATAAACCCCATTGCTCAAATCGCTAACACATACAATAAAACTGCAGTGGATAAGCTAAGTGGTAATTTTGGGGGTAATTATAAATTTTTGAAAAATTTTTCTGTTGAATCAAATATACAATTCAATTATGCAGAAGTAAAAGGTGAAGTTTTTAATCCTATTGCTTTTTATGGTTCAGGAAAAGTCTTTAACAAAGATAGAAGTGAATATTCTGAATCTAAAAGCGTGTTTCAAGACTACACTTTCGATGCTATATTGAATTATGAAAAAGTATTTAATGAAGCTCATAATTTAAAAGCTACAATAGGAACTTCTGTATTTAAAACGGAGGGAGAGTTTTCTGGCTCAATAGGTTTTGATATCCCTGATAACGACTTTAACAATGCAAGTCTTGATAATGCATCTGATATTTTAAATTTTTACCCACTGGGTGATCCAACTTTTGATTCAAGATTATTATCCTATTTTGGTCGTATTCAATACAACTTTAAAGAAAAGTATCTTTTTTCTGCACTCATTAGACGCGATGGGTCAACAAAATTTGGTCCTGAAAATAGATTCGGTTATTTTCCAACGGCATCTTTAGGCTGGGTTCTGTCTGATGAAAGTTTCCTAGAAGAAGTATCGGCTATAAGTTTTTTAAAGCTCAGGACTTCTTATGGTATCCTTGGAAATGATAGGATACCTGATTACAGATATGTATCCATCCTTAATGGAGAAGGTGAATATGTACTAAACGGAGAACTGGTAACTGGTATTGCTTTAGGAACTCTATCCAATCCTGAAATAAAGTGGGAACAACAAGAATCATTTAATGTTGGTATCGATGCTAGGTTTTTAAATAATGAATTAATTTTTACAGCAGACTATTTTAGCAGAAATACAAAAGATTTATTACTAGTACCTGATATTTCTGGAATTTTAGGTGGAACTGCTCCTGGATCTGGAGCTCCAATTATTAATGGGGGTGATGTAAAAAACACTGGTTTTGAATTCCAAATTGGTTATTCTAAGTCGTACAGTGATGACATGTCTTTCAATGTTAATTATAATTTTACGACTCTAGAGAATGAGGTTTTAAAAGTGGATAACAGTTTGGGCTATATTTCTGGCGGAGGATTTGGTATTGGTCAATCTGATGTAGCTAGAATGGAAGTTGGAATGCCGATAGGCTATTTTCATGGTTTAAAAACAGATGGTATTTTCCAAAACCAGAGTGAGGTTGATGCGCATCCATCTCAGTTAGCTTTAGGAGCAAATGCACAACCAGGTGATATTAGGTTTGTAGATGTAAATAATGATGGCCTTATCAACGAAGATGATAAAACGTATATCGGAGATCCGATTCCTGATGTAACCATGGGGCTAAATATTTCCTTTGACTATAAAAACTTCGATTTCCAAATGTATTTGTTTTCCTCTATTGGAAACGAAATAGTAAGAAATTATGAAAGAAATTTATCCTTAACAAATAAAACTAGTTATGAACTTGAACGATGGACAGGTCCAGGAACCTCTAATTCTGTTCCAAGAGCTACTACAGGTGCTACTTCAAATGCTGTTTTTTCTGACTATTTTGTCGAGGATGCCTCTTACGTAAGAGCCCAAAACCTACAAATTGGATATACCTTAGATAAAAATTCAACTAAAAAGATTGGTGTAGAAAAATTAAGATTTTATGCTTCGGTAAGTAATTTATTTACCTTAACAAAATATAGAGGTTATGATCCAACTTCCTCTACAGGGAACCCCTTAGGAGGTGGTTTTGATAACGGATTTTATCCAACACCCCGAACTTTTTTATTGGGTGTAAACTTTAAAATGTAATATAAGTTATGAAAAAATTTAAAAAAATAGATAGAAAGTATTTAC
>SGZH01000005.1 GCA_004214175.1 Flavobacteriales bacterium
TGTTAGGAAAATATGAAAAATATATAACTGAATTATTTGGTTACGATAAAATATTACCAATGAATACTGGTGTCGAAGGTGGTGAAACTGCATTAAAATTATGCAGAAAGTGGGCTTATAAAGTAAAAGGAATTAAAAAAAATAAAGCAAAAATTTTATTTGCTGAAAATAATTTTTGGGGCAGGACTCTGGCAGCGGTATCTTCATCTACCGACCCAAGTGCATTTAATGACTATGGACCATATTTACCAGGTTTCGAAATTGTAAAATATAATAATTTAAATGCTTTAGAAAAGGCTTTGGAGGATCCTAATATTGCTGGTTATATGGTAGAACCTATACAAGGAGAGGCTGGAGTTTTAGTTCCTGATGATGGATATTTAAGAAAGGCATATGACTTATGCAAATCAAAAAATGTTCTTTTTATTGCAGACGAGGTTCAAACAGGAATTTCAAGAACAGGAAAATTATATTGCTGTCAGCATGAGGGTGTCAAACCAGATATTTTAATTTTAGGTAAAGCTCTATCTGGAGGAGTTTTTCCAGTTTCTGCAGCTTTAGCGAATGATGAAATAATGATGACAATTAAACCAGGAGAACATGGTTCTACTTTTGGAGGTAATCCTTTAGGTTGTAGTATTGCTATGGCAGCATTAAAGGTAGCTGTTGATGAAAACTTAGCAGATAATGCTGAAAAATTAGGAATTATTTTTAGAAAAGAATTATCTGATTTTGCTTTAGAAAACAATTTAGTTAAATCTGTTCGAGGTAAAGGTTTGTTAAATGCCATATTAATTAATGATACTGAAGAGAGTAAAACAGCTTGGAATATTTGTCTAAAGCTAAGAGATAATGGTTTGTTAGCAAAACCAACACACGGTAATATAATTCGTTTTGCACCACCTTTAATAATTACAGAAAAACAACTTTTAGAATGTATTTCAATAATTAAAAAGACCATTAACGAATTTGAATACTAATAGATGAAACTTGGTGATTATGTTTCGGTTTTGGATGAAGATGTTTATGGAAAAGTAGTATCTATTGTAGGGAATAAAATTACTATAATTGACTTGGACGGTTTTGAACAACAATATTTAAAAAATGAATTAGTCTACCAATCGCAAGAACTTCCTGACTTAGCAAATTCCCTTGAAAATATTTCAGAGATTATCACTGAAAAAGAACAAAAAAAACATAATTTTTCTTCAAAAATAAAACCAAAAGAAAGAAAGTCTGCTCAAATGGAAGTTGATTTGCATATTCATCAACTGGTTTCAGACACTAGAAATATGGATAATTTTGAAATGTTAAATTTTCAATTAGAAATAGCCAAAAGAAAAATAGCTTTTGCAATAAGAAAAAAAATACAGAAAATCATTTTTATTCATGGTGTTGGTCAGGGAGTTTTAAAGTATGAATTAATCAGAGTTCTCAAAGAATACGAAGGGCGCCTTGAGTTTTATGATGCTGATTATCAAAAATATGGGCTAGGCGCTACAGAGGTTTATATTTTTCAGAGTAAATATTAGCTTTTTAAAATTCGGGTGTGAGCGATACGGTTCCGTCAATAATATTATTCTGGTTCCCAAGTATCATAGTTTCTTTAGTTATTTGTTCTGTTCCGTTAATAAGAATAAGATTGTTAATTATTAATTCAATATCACTTGTTAGTCGGTAGGTATGGATTCTATATTGATCAATGGTATTATTGTTGGTCATGTTTTCATTTAAATAATCAGGGATATTAGAGATAGTAAGATCATTTGTTGGATCTAAATCACCATTAGCATCTTCATATCTTGTTAAAATAGAGTCGTTGTCATCATCCACATCTAAATAATCAGGGATTAAATCACCATCTGTATCCAAAGGAAATTCAGAAATTCCTTCTAAAAAATCGGGCCCTAGTTCATTAATAGTAGGAACATTATCTCCATCATCATCGTTATCATAATAATCTAACAGACCATCATTATCAGTATCTAAGGCACTATTTATATCTTCTATAATTCCATCATTATCATCTTTAATTACCGTTGTTGTAAGCTGAACTAAACCAGATGCTCCAAAATATTCGTTGATTACATTTGGTGTGATTGGTGGGATACTACTACAAAAATAATCATCATCTATATCATCATCATATTTTCTGTAATTAACTAGGTATGTAGTGCCATTTAATGCATATTCATTGATTCCATTCTCAATAAACAAAATATCATTTGTTTCTAAAACAAGAGATATGCTTTCTGCAGCAAATGAGTTATTTATATTATAAAAAGTATAAGAACCAATTCCGCCACAAGTTTTTAAATTGTTACCGATAAAATTAAAATCAGTAATGATGACGTCGCCATCGTCACATGATGTTAATAGGCTTATAATTATTAAAATAAAAAAAAAATTACGCATAAAGAAATATATTATACAAAGAAACAATTTTTCTTTATTATGAAACTATAATAAATTGTATTTTTGACCATTATGAGAAAAATCTATTTTGATAATGCTGCGACAACTCAGGTCAGAAAAGAGGTAGTAGATAAGGTAGCAGAAATATTAAGTACCGAATTCGGTAATCCTTCCTCAACTCATTCTATCGGAAGATCTTCTAAATCTATTCTTGAAAATTGTAGAAAAGAAATTGCTGCTCATTTTAAAGTGACTGCAGCAGAAATAATTTTTACTTCAGGAGGAACAGAAGCAGATAATTTAATAATAAATAGTTGTGTAAGAGATTTAAAAGTAGAGCGAATAATAACAAGTAAAATTGAACATCATGCTGTTTTACATACAATACAGGATATAAGTAGTGAACTTAATATTCAAATAGATTATGTTGAATTAGGCCAAAATGGGATGGTCAATTATGATCATTTAGAAAATCTTCTCCAAAAATCTCCATCAAAAACTTTAGTTAGTTTAATGCACGTTAATAATGAAATTGGGAATATTTTAGATATCAATAAAGTAGCAACTATTTGTAAGCATAATAATGCTTTGTTTCATAGTGATACTGTTCAATCTGTAGGTCATTATAGTTTAGATTTTTCAAAAATACCAATTGATTTTGCAGCTGTTGCAGCACATAAATTTCATGGTCCAAAAGGGATAGGATTTGCATTTGTCAGAAAAAATTCAGGCTTAAAATCCTCTATAAAAGGAGGTGAACAAGAGCGTGGTTTAAGAGCAGGTACGGAGGCTGTTTATGCTATAGCAGGCCTTAATGAAGCTTTGAAATTATCTTATCAACACCTTACAGAAGAAAGAAACTACATTAAAACGATAAAAAATTATTTTAAGGATACTTTATTAAAAGAAATTCCAGATGCTAAACTAAATGGTTGCTGTGGTGATGATGATTTTAGCACCTACACATTACTAAATGTTTTATTACCTATACCGGCAGAAAAAGCGTCCTTGTTATTATTTCAGCTTGATTTAAAAGGAATCGCTTGCTCTAAAGGTTCTGCTTGCCAGAGTGGAAGTTTAAGTGGATCACACGTTTTGTCAGAAATTCTATCAAAAGAAGATATGCTAAAACCATCGATACGTTTTTCTTTCTCAACCTACAATACTATCGAAGAAGTAGATTTTGTAATTAAAACGTTGAAAGAATTAATAGATTCTTAAAATCTAAAATTTCATAGTCGTTCTGACATTAAATACACGAGGAGTTAAATAGTTGGGAATTGCATACTGAACCTTTGTATAAACATCTCTTACAAAGGTATTAGTGATTGAGTTTTGAACATCAAAGATATTGAATATTTCAAGACCAATGGTTAACTCTTTAAAAGCTTTTAGGAATCCTGATTTTTTTAATTTTTTATTGTTTATTAAGATGTACGAAAATCCAACGTCAGCTCTCTTATAGTCAGGTAATCTTGTTTGATAATTATAAGGATCTGCATAACTAGGAGACCCACCTGGCAAACCAGTGTTATAGGTTAGGTTTAAGTATAGTTTTAAATCAGGTATTACTTTTACATAGTCTTGAAATAAAACTGAAAATTTTAATCGTTGATCAGTAGGCCTAAAAATATATCCTCTACCATCAATATTCTCTTTTGTTTTTAAATAACCAATACTAACCCAACTTTCAGTTCCAGGCACAAACTCCCCAGCTAGTCTCACATCAGCTCCATAAGCGTAAGCAACTGCATTATTTCTAGCTCGATAACGAATCCTTACATTTTCTAAAGTATAAGGATTTACATCAGTGAGTGACTTGTAGTACAGTTCAGTATTTAAAGAAAACGGTCTACCCCATAGGTCAAAACTATAATCGTTACCTAATACCACATGAATTGATTGTTGTGCTTTTACCTCAGGATTTACAATGCCCAGTGAATCTCTTAGTTCTCTATATAAGGGAGGTTGATGGTAAAAGCCGCCTGAGACTCTAAAAAGTATATCAGCTTCCCAATCAGGTTTCAAGGAGGCTTGAACTCTTGGACTGAAAACAGTTTGAGAGTTGCTATTTAGCCCTTTTCCTCCAACGGTCCAGTGGTGTGCTCTAACTCCAGCATTAAGCCAGAGATCACTATTGCCAAGGTTAGCTCTTTTACTCCATTGAATAAATCCAGAGATTCGATCAATTTGAACATCATTAGTTGCTCTAACAGATGTATATGGTAAAATAGGAGAGGTGAAGGGATCATAAGGTTCGTTATTTCCAAGGTCTCCAATTGGTGGACGAATAGAAAATCCAGCTGAATCAATGACTTCATACTCTTGGATTCTATCTCGAATATCTTCATGGGTGTATTTTATTCCGTAATCAATTTTATTATCATCAATTGATAAAATTCCTTTGTGTTCTAAATTGATAAACAGTGCATCTAGATCGTTCCTTGCATGAGTTAACTGAGAACCAATGCCTTCTGTAAATTCAACCTCACCAAGATTTTCTCCACCAATATCAGTGTTCACCTCACCCAATCTGTATTCAGCAAAAATATCATAATGCTCTTGTTCTTTTGAGTGGTATATTGAACCAATTAGCTTGGCAGTATAATCATCAGATACAACATAAGTACCCTTTAAAGCTCCAAAATAAGTTTGGTATTGATCTACTTCTTGTCCTTCATAAAAAACTAGTAGTGCTACAGGATCGGTAATAGTTCCAAAGTTAGTCTGTCTTGTTAATGGTTCAAATTGATAATCGTTAATAGATATATTTCCAAGAAAATTTAATTCAAATTTATTGGTAATTTTATAACTTAAATAAGCTTGAGCATCTGCAAATACAGGTTTATAATTTGATTTAGTTTCTGTTGAATTTACAAACAGGCTATTGTTTCTGTAACGTGCTCCAACAATACCGTTGAATCTACCGTTTTTGGAAACCCCTCCAGAAGAAATATTAGCGCCTAATAAACTTATGTCTGCAGTGGCTTCAAAAGCAACTGGCTTTCGATATGTGATATCCAAAACAGAAGAAAGCTTATCTCCGTATTTTGCTTGAAAACCTCCAGCTGAAAAATCAACTTTGGAAGTTAAGTCGGTATTTACAAAACTAAAACCTTCTTGCTGACCACTTCGTATTAGAAAGGGTCTATATACCTCGATTTCATTTACATAGACCAAGTTTTCGTCGTAATTACCACCTCTTACTGCATATTGTGTACTTAGTTCATTATTACTATTTACACCTGGTAAAGATTTAATTAAATTTTCCACTCCTGCATTTGCTCCAGGAATTTTTCGGATAGCTTCAGGACTTATAGTAGTAATTCCTTCAATTCTTTTTCTTTTATTTCTTGAAATTACCACCTCTCCAATCTGTTCAATAGCTAAACTCATTACCGGATTAATTTCAAAGTCTGAATTAGCGCTTAAAGCTGGAACAGAGATTTGAATATTTTTAAAAGTTACATGAGAAAACACTAAGGTTAATTGCTTTTTTGATGGCACTTCAAGAGAGTAAAATCCATCAAAATTTGTTTGTGTGCCTTCATTTCCAACAGTGACATTTACTTTAGATATAGGTATGTTGTTTTCATCAAGAATGATACCTTTTATAATAGCATTCTGAGCTGAGAGGCTACAAAAAGAAATGGTAAGTAGAAATATAAGAAGCGAAGTATATGTTTTCAATTTAATTTTATATTTATTTTCTATAAAAAGTCGATTCAAATGTAGCATTATTTCCAACATTATCAATGACAATTAGTTTCAAATTATTTTCCACTTCAGAGATAATTTGATCTTTGAAATCATAAGTTAAAACGTCTTTTTTGTAATCATATTCCATCAAAATAAATTGTCCGTTAATAGTAGCTCTATAGGAGCTTATTCCACTTAAATCATCAGTTATTTTTATTTTTAAAGTTTTATTTTTACTAATCCACTTTTTGTTTAGAAAATTAATAGGTTTTATTTCTGGATTTTTTGTGTCGACTGCTAAAACGAAGGTGCCCAACTTTTTTGTTTTTGCAATCAATTTATTTCCTTTTCTGAATGTTTTGATGTAATAAGGAATCTTTTTATAATTGAGCCTACCAATATAAAGTTTATCAATATCTGTTTTATTATAATTTGATATATCTATACTGATAGAGAGTTTTTTATGAAGAGGAATAACATCTTTATGAAGTTTTAGAGTATCAACTTTTGCATCAATATCGAGATAGGTGTCTTCATATAAACTATTTGCTGGAATATAAATATTAAATTTACCTTTTGTTATAGAATACCCTTCTTGAGTATATACAAAATCTTCTGTTTTATTAGTTATTTCAGGTGTTAATGTTTCAGGCCGTTCCCCTATAATAGGGATTGAAATGAAAATAGTATTTTTATTAAAATCTCTCACTTTTATTAAATAGGTGGAATTTAATCGATGTTGAATGTCTAGAATTCCATTGCCATTTTCGTTTTTAATAATACTTAGAGGGTTATTTGATTCTCTAAAAAGTTTTTGAATACGAATCTTATTATTTTTATAATACTTATAATCAATATATCTATTTATATAACTAGTTTCAGCAAATGAAAATTTTTCAAAGACAACTTTAAAATTTTGCTTACCATTGTAAAAAGTATCAATTTCATAAACGCCATTTTTATTTGAAGCTCCATTTTGTTGGTCAAAGGTAGAAATGCCAAATCCAATTTTTCCAAATGCAGTTATATTTTCAGCCTTATAAGATCCATCTTTTTGGGAAATAAGTCTTATTTTAATAGGATTTTGAGATTGATTAATTTGAGAATCTTTTGTAAGAGGGTATGCATACAAATTTGTTGCAATCGGATTTTCGGTATCTGGGATTATAATTCCGAAAAGAAGCGGATTCATTGGACGTGAATTTTTATCCCGTATTTCAAAATGTAAATGAGGTCCATCACTACTTCCGCTGTTTCCAGTATACCCAATTAAATCTCCTTTTTTTACTCTTAGTTGATTTGCCTCAGGGAATATTTCAATTTCATAAGATTCTTTTTTGTATTGAGCATTTTTAACAAATTTTTGAATGGTATCACCGTATTTTTTCAAATGTGCATATACTGTTTGGTATCCATTTGGATGTTTTAAATAAAGAGCTTTACCATAACCAAAATGAGAAACTTTTATCCTGTTGATAAAACCATCAGCCGGAGCGTAGATCGGAATTCCTGATTGTTGTTGTGTTTTTATATCCAATCCACTGTGGAAATGGTTATTTCTTAATTCTCCAAAATTTCCAGAAAGAACAAGTGGGATTTTTACAGGATTACTAAAATAATTATCTGGAAGCTCTTCCTGAGCAAATAAAGAAACATAGCATAGAAAAAATAAAACTTTAATCTTTTTCATAGTGTAAAATTAGTGATACGCTATAAATAATTGTTGGGAGTTAATCAATTTATCAGACAAGTTATCAATATTACAAAATTATTTGCATTTTAATTGGCTTTTCATCATGCGATTGTTAACTTTGTAGAAATAGTATTGAATTAATTATTAATGAGTAATTTATCAGGAATTGTTGATTCTTTGGAGAATAGGGTCATTAAACTCCTCCAAGAATACGAAATTTTGAAGAGTTTGAAGATTAAATTGGAAGATGAAATTACAATTTTAAAATCTCAACAAGATCAAAATATTATAGAAATCGATTTTTGGAAAGACGAATGTAATACGTTAAGAATTGCAAATTCAATGCTTGGCAGTAATAAAAATAAACGAGAAACAAAACTCAAAATAAATGAATTAGTTCGGGAAATTGATAAATGCATAACCCAACTTTCCGAATAAATTAAAATGTCAGACCAACAAAAAATTAAACTATCAATAGCAGACAGAGTGTATCCATTAACAACTACACCTGAACAAGAAGAAGCTCTAAGAAAGGCTACAAAAAAGATAGATGAAATGATTAAAAGGTTTGAAAAAAGTTATGCTGTGAGAGATAAGCAAGACGTATTGGCCATGTGCGCATTACAATTTGCAACTCAAGTAGAACAAAAACAAATAGATAAAATAGAAGATAGCCAACACATTGAAAATAAAATTCAAAAATTAAATCAAATGTTGCACGATTTTTAAATCGTAACGTTCTTTAAAATAAGGTTACTGCCTACATTAATACTATTTTTGGTAAACTCAACGCGAATTCTTTAAAAAGGGTGAGTTATAGTTGTAAAAGCGAGCCGTGTCCCTTGGGAGGGCGGATACTTGATCAACTAATTAACCCTAAACTTGTTTTAAGGAGTTTATACAAAACCAGCTATTAATGTAGGCTTTTTTTATGAATAAAACTCAAGTATACTAGTACTTAAAGTCTAAAGAATATAGATATGAATGATATAATATTACCCATAATAATAGGAATAGTAGCAGTTATTGTAGGTTACGGTATTGCAAAAATCCTTGAAAAAAATAAAGCCACACATATTATTAAGTCCGCTAAAAAAAGAGCTACTTCTATTGCTAAACAAGCCGATAAAGAAGCAGAATCACTTAAAAAGGATAAAATATTGCAGGCAAAAGAAAAATTTTTAGAATTAAAGGCTGAGCATGAAAGAGTCATTTTGAATAGAGATAAAAAAATATCTGAATCTGAGAAAAGAACAAGAGAAAAAGAATCTAAAGTAACTAGTGAATTAGCGAAAACTAAAAATTTAAATATAACTTTAGAGTCTAAGAAAAATGAATATAATGAAAGATTAACCTTTCTTGATAAAAGACAAGTAGAAATAGATAAAATGCATCGCAGACAAATTGAACAACTTGAAGTTATTTCGAGTCTTTCAGCTGATGATGCAAAGGCTCAATTAATAGAGAGTATTAAAGATGAGGCTAAAACCGATGCCATGGCTTACATACAAAACTCGCTAGAAGAAGCTAAATTAACAGCCCAGCAAGAGGCAAAAAAAGTTGTCATTAATACGATTCAGCGAATAGGTACTGAAGAAGCTATAGAAAACTGTGTTTCAGTTTTTAATTTAGAAAGTGATGATGTAAAAGGACGAATTATTGGACGTGAAGGTAGAAATATTCGTGCTATAGAGGCTGCAACTGGAGTAGAAATAATAGTTGATGATACTCCAGATGCAATTATATTATCTTGCTTTGATTCCGTTAGAAGAGAAATAGCTCGCTTATCATTACATAAATTAGTGACAGATGGGCGTATTCACCCCGCCAGAATTGAGGAAATAGTTAAAAAGACCAAAAAGCAGATAGAAGAGGAGATCAAAGAAGTAGGAAAAAGAACCGTAATAGATCTTGGTATACACGGACTTCATCCAGAATTAATTAAAGCTGTTGGTAGAATGAAATTTCGTTCTTCATATGGTCAAAACCTATTACAACATTCTAGGGAGGTTGCAAAACTTTGTGGGGTAATGGCTTCTGAGCTTGGTTTGAATCCAAAATTAGCCAAAAGAGCCGGTTTATTGCATGATATAGGAAAGGTTCCAGAAACAGAAACTGAATTACCTCATGCTCTATTAGGGATGCAATTAGCAGAAAGACATGGTGAAAAGCCAGATGTTTGTAATGCGATTGGAGCTCACCATGATGAAATTGAAATGAACACTTTGTTGTCACCAATAATTCAAGTTTGTGATGCAATTAGTGGAGCAAGACCTGGAGCAAGACGACAAGTTTTAGACTCTTACATCCAACGTTTAAAAGATTTAGAGGAAGTGGCGTTTGGGTTTAAAGGTGTAAATAAGGCATATGCTATACAAGCTGGTCGTGAACTACGTGTTATGGTAGAAAGCGAAAAAGTAAGTGATGAAAAAGCATCAGAATTATCTTTTAATATTTCTCAAAAAATTCAAACAGAAATGACATATCCAGGTCAAGTAAAAGTTACTGTTATAAGGGAAACAAGAGCAGTGAATATTGCAAAGTAATTACCTTCTTGGATGAAAATTATTAATGATTTGAGTTAAATGACTTTTATCGATGTGAGTATAAATTTCAGTAGTAGTTATACTTTCATGACCTAACATTTGTTGAATTGCCCTCAAATCAGCACCGTTTTCAAGTAGATGAGTAGCAAATGAATGTCTGAAGGTATGTGGACTGATTTTTTTGCGAATTCCTGCTTTGACTGTTAACTCCTTTATAATATGAAATATCATAGCTCTCGTTAAATTATTTCCTCTTCTATTTAAAAATAGGGTATCTTTTGCTGAAGGTTCTATTTTTTGGATTGCTCTGATTTCGTTTTTGTAAATACTAATGTATTTTATAGTTAAATTTCCTATTGGAATAAACCGTTGTTTATTTCCTTTTCCTGTAACTTTAATAAAGCCCTCTTCAAAAAATAAATCGGATAGTTTAAGATTTATTAATTCTGAAACACGTATACCACACCCGTAAAGTAATTCAATAATAGCTCTATTTCTTTCTCCTTGTGGGGTGCTTAAGTCAATGGTAGTAATTAAAAGATCTATTTCATTTACAGATAGCGTATCTGGCAACTTTCTTCCGATTTTGGGGCTTTCAATATGATCTACAGGATTTGATGTTCGATATTCTTCAAAAACTAAATAATTAAAAAAACCTTTCAGCCCAGAAATTATTCTGCTTTGTGAACGGGGATTCACCTCTTTCGCAATATGATAAATAAATTCTTGGATAATTTTTCTCTTTATTATTAATGGTGAATCTTTAATTGAGAAATCCTTAAGCCATTTTACTAACTTTTTTATGTCATAAGAATAGTTTGAAATTGAATTTTCTGACAAACCTCTTTCTATTTTTAAATAATCCTGATAATATTTTAAAGCATCCAACCAGTTCATTTTTAAAATTAAGATGAATTATAATTCCTAAACATAATGTATAAATAATTATTAGACAAACGACTGAATTAATTATATTTGAAAAACTTAAAAATAAAAACAATTATGAAAAAAATAATTTTTTTAATACTCCTAGTTTTATTTACTACTAAATCCTTTTCACAAGGAGTGGATTTAGGGATCAAGGTTGGAGCAAATTTTGCTACGTTAACAGATGATGTTGAGACTAGAACTGGTTTAAACTTTGGGGCGTTTGCCACCATAAAATTTAATGATAAGATAGCATTACAAGGAGATTTACTCTATTCTCAGCAAGGTGCTGAACTTCTTGATATAGGAAAAGTTGATTTAGACTACATAAATGTCCCCATAGTACTAAAATATTATCTAGTTAAAAAATTAAACATTCAAGTTGGTCCTCAATTTGGCTTTTTAGTAAATGATGATGATTTAAATTCGGAATCAATGGATATTGCAGGTGTTGTAGGAATCGGTTTAGATTTACCTTTAGGATTTAGAATTGATGGGCGTTATAATTTTGGTTTGACAGAAATTTTCCCAGATGTATCTGGTTTAAAAAATAATGTGTTTAGCCTGTCAGTTGGATGGTCAATTTTATAATTCTTTTAATTAGTTATTTCATTTTTAATGTTTTTGTGAGTATTATTAATTGTTCATAATTCATAATAGTAATTTTAATCAATTTAAAAAAAACCTCATTTTTAACTACAAACCCTTAATAATTAGCTTGTTATAGTGCTTACAGGTGTTAAAAGTTATTAACAATCAATTGTTAATAACCTATTTTGCCACTACGTAAAATAGTATTTGTCTTTATTTAAATTTGTAATATAATAATCAAAATTATAAACATTATGAAAAATTTATTACTTTTTATTGCTTTAGTAAGCTTTAGTTTTGCTTCAGCACAAATTACAACCAATGCAGGAACTTTTAATAAACCTGGAGAAGGTGAAACTGCTTTTGAATTTCAATTCATGCCAAATTTAGATGGCACTGCAATGTTTGCTGATAGAGCAACCGTTATGATGAGAAAATTTAAGTCTGATTCTAGAGCTGTTCGCTGGTCTGCTTCTTTAAATGTAGCTGATACTGGAGAAGAAGGATCTGATATGACTTACGATTTTAGTCTGGGGTATGGTATTGAGAATCATCTTGCAGGCGCTGAGCGTTTATCTACTTATTGGGGATACGGTGGTGCAATATCTTATGCTGATATGGGTGGAGACTCAGATGGAGCACTTGGAGTTGGAGCTGGCGTATTTATTGGTGCAGATTACTACATAATGCCAAAAGCTTACATTGGAATCGAAATGGGGTATGGTTTATCAGTTGCTTCAGGAGATGATATCACAGCTTGGGGATTATCAGGTGGAGTAAATGGAATGATGAGAGTAGGATTTAGATTATAATCTAAATAAAAATAATTTTAAAAGGAGCCTTTGGGCTCCTTTTTTTTTAACCGAAATTTTTATTTAAGTCTTTTAACACCATAACTTTTGTATTTTTACTTCATGAAAAACTTTATTATTATCAATGGTCCCAATTTAAATTTATTGGGTAAACGAGAGCCACTTATTTACGGTGATCAAACCTTTGAGGATTTTTTTATTAGTTTACAAAAAAAATATCCCTCACTTAACTTATCTTACTTTCAATCTAATATAGAAGGAGAGCTCATTGATAAGCTTCAGAAGGTTGGATTCACATTAGATGGAATTATTTTAAATGCTGCTGCTTATTCGCACACTTCAGTTGGTATAGGAGATGCAGTGAAGGGCATTACAACACCTGTAGTGGAGGTACATATATCTAATACTTTTTCTAGAGAAGAGTTTAGACACCATTCTTATATTTCACCAAATGCAAAAGGAATTGTATCGGGCTTTGGCCTGAAAAGCTATGAATTGGCATTAAATAGTTTTTTATAAAAAAAGCGCCCTATTTTAATAGAGCGTTTCTTAATTATTTAGTGAAATTTTAAAGATGTATTACTTCATCATAGGCATCTGCAACAGCTTCCATTACTGCTTCACTCATGGTGGGGTGCGGATGTATAGCTTTCAATACTTCATGGCCAGTAGTCTCTAATTTTCTTCCCAATACAGCCTCGGCAATCATATCGGTCACTCCAGCACCAATCATATGGCATCCTAACCATTCTCCATATTTGGCATCAAAGATTACTTTAACAAAGCCATCTTTAGTGCCAGCTGCACTTGCTTTTCCGGAGGCAGAAAAAGGAAATTTACCAACCTTGATGTCATATCCTTCTTCTTTTGCTTGTTTTTCGGTATAGCCTACAGAAGCTATTTCTGGTGTTGCATAGGTACAACCAGGAATGTTGCCATAATCAATAGCTTCTACATGCATTCCTTTTATTTTTTCAACACAAGTAATTCCTTCAGCTGAGGCAACATGAGCTAATGCTGGTCCAGGAACTACATCACCTATAGCATAATAACCGGGAATATTTGTTTGGTACCAATCGTTGACAATTATTTTGTCTCGATCTACCATGATTCCTACTTCTTCCAATCCAATATTTTCTATATTAGATTTTATACCTACCGCAGAAAGAACGATATCTGCTTCTAGGACCTCTTCTCCTTTTTTTGTTTTGACCGTAGCTTTTATTTTTTTACCAGTAATGTCTACACTTTCAACCGAAGCATTGGTCATGACTTTAATCCCTGCTTTTTTAAAAGATCTTCCAAATTGCTTGGAAACTTCTTCATCCTCCAAAGGTACTAGGTTCGGCAAGTATTCAACAATTGTTACATCCGTTCCCATGGCATTATAAAAATGGGCAAATTCAACTCCAATAGCACCACTTCCAACAACAATCATACTTTTTGGTTGTTTTTTTAAAGTCATCGCCTCTCTATAGCCAATAACTTTTTTGCCATCTTGCGGTAAATTAGGTAATTGTCTTGATTTTGCACCTGTTGCAATGATAATATGGTCAGCACTATATTCAGTTCCGTCTACATCCACTTTTTTCCCTGGTTTTAATGTTCCATAACCATCAATTACATCAATTTTATTTTTTTTCATTAAAAATTGTACGCCTTTACTCATTCCGTCAGCTATACCGCGACTACGCTCCACTACTTTTGTGAAATCTTTGTCAGGATTATTAAGACGCAGTCCATAATCTTCCGCATGTTTTAGGTAATCAAAAACTTGAGCACTTTTTAGTAGGGCTTTTGTTGGGATACATCCCCAGTTAAGACATACACCTCCTAGGTTTTCTTTTTCTATAACAGCAGTTTTAAATCCTAGTTGAGAAGCTCTTATGGCAGTAACATAACCTCCTGGGCCACTCCCTAAAACTATAATATCGTATTTGCTCATTTTGTTCTAAATTTTAAGTTACAAAATTACAAAATGTATATGTAACGAAGTAATAAAAAAAATAAATTGACAATAAAATTTTTATAGAGTGGTAGCTTATAAAAAACTATTCTTTCTTGAAGTCTACAGATAAGGAATTAACGCAATAACGTTGACCAGTTTTAGTCGGACCATCGTTAAAAACATGTCCTAGATGACCACCACAATTATTACAAACGATTTCTGTTCGGATCATTCCATGACTTTTATCTAGAACGTTTCTGATGCTTCCTTTAATGGCGTCATCGAAAGATGGCCAACCACAACCACTGTCAAATTTTTGTTCGCTTTGAAAAAGAGGGTTTTCACATGCTTTACATTGATAAGAGCCATTTTCAAAATGAAAATTATATTTACCTGAGAAGGGAGGTTCTGTACCTTTTTCTCTAAGAATACGATAGGATTCCTCAGAAAGATTTTCTTTCCAGTATTTATCTGTCGCTTGTTCTGGGAATATATTATTTTTCATTTGATGCTTTAGTAGGTGTAAATTTTAATGAGATTCCATTTATACAATGCCTTTTTCCGGTTGTATTAGTAGGTCCATCATTAAAAACATGTCCTAAATGTCCACCGCAATTTGCACAGTGTTCTTCGACTCTTGTGTATCCCAAATCATTATCTGTAGAATAAGCTACATTTCCTTTGATTTCACGATCAAAACTGGGCCACCCTGATCCACTATCATATTGGTAATCACTTTCAAAAAGGGCTGTACCGCACGCTTTGCAAGAATAAACTCCCTCTTTATCATTAAAATTAAACTTACTTGAATATCGTGGTTCCGTACCTTTTTCACGTAAAATATAGTATTCATCCTTACTTAATGAGTTTTTCCATTCGGCTTCCGATTTAGTTATTTTAAAAGTCACCTTTTCCTTATTTGATTGTGCTTTGCTTTGACAACTCATCACTAAAACAGCTATTGATATAATAATTATCTTTTTCATTTTTTTGCTTTATAAACCTAAATTTTTATAAGATAAAAATTAGGGTAAACTAGGATAAAATTAAAGGTAGCTTAGAACACTTTTACTATAAATTTATTAAAGACTAATTGTATAACGAAGAAATATCAGAATCCTGAATATTTAAATTATTCATTAATTCATTCATACTTAAATTGCTGCTGCCATACTCAGTTGGAAGAATAGCAATTCTAAAAACTTGATTGTCTGTATAGTTAGATCCTAGTGTGTTTAAATTAAAATTAGCATCTAAAAAAATATTGACATCTAAAAAAGTATGATCAAATGTGTAGAGTAAGGTTCCTTGATTTAAAAAATATGTTTGTGGAAGTTGACTCCAGACATCAATATCTCCATCTACGACTTCTTCAAGCATATAAACCATTACAACATCCGATTCATAAACCACTATATCTGAAGGAAATGTAACAAGTCTTGCGTAACCATTACCTTGATTAAAATTGATAGTAGTTTCAAAAACCTTACCTAAGTTGTCGTATCCAGGAGGACCTTCTGGGCCTGTACATGATGTAATAAAAGTTATTAAGCAAAGTACTATAGGTATAAATAATTTTTTCATAATATAATTTTTATTCAATATAATCAAAATCTGTTCCAAAAAAAAGAAGAAAAATAAATTTAGTTAAATAAAAATATTATGAATCCTTTTTTTCGAATAAGTCATCAAATCATATTTAAATTTTGGATGATAATTAGAACTTAAATTCTATTAAAATTTAGTTTAAAACATTAACAAAAGAATGTTTATTTTTGTTTAAGTCTACATCTCACAATGTAATTCTATTAAAATAAGATGCAAACACTAAAAAAAGGTAGTAAAAAGTTGTTAAATGCCTGGGCATTCTATGATTGGGCAAACTCCGTTTACAGTTTGGTTATAGCTTCATCAGTATTTCCAATTTATTATCAAGCTTTATTTAGTTCTGCTGGTATTGAATACATCACTGTTTTTGGAGGCACTATTAGAAGCACTCCGCTTATAACCTACACCACTGCAATTGCATTTATTTTTATTTCTTTACTAATTCCGATACTTTCTGGGATTGCCGATTTTGTTGGAAACAAGAAAGTGTTTATGAAATTTTTCTGTTACCTAGGTGCGTTTTCCTGCATGGGGCTTTACTTTTTTAGTTTAGAAAATATTTTAACAAGTTTATTATTTTATTTTTTAGCCCTAATAGGTTTCTGGTGTAGTTGGAATTTTTACAATTCATACTTGCCAGACGTAGCTTATCCTGAGCAACAAGATAAATTAAGCGCCAAAGGATTTTCATTAGGCTATATTGGAAGTGTATTATTGTTATTATTTAACTTAGCAATGATCATGTTTCCTGAAAGTTTTGGATTTGGAGATGATGGAGAGTCAAAGATGAAAGCAATGCAAATTTCATTTATATCCGTAGGTCTATGGTGGTTACTCTTTAGTCAGTATACCTTTTATTATTTGCCAAAAGGAAATATAACTACTAATACAGTTACTTGGCATATTCTTTTTGATGGTTATAGGGAATTAAAAAACGTATACCGTTCCCTCTCTGAAAATAGAGTTTTAAAAAGATATTTATATGCTTTCTTTGTATACAGTATGGCAGTTCAAACAGTAATGCTTGTAGCTACTTATTTTGGGGAACAAGAAATTAATTGGGGTAACGATAATCAAAAAACAATAGGTTTAATTTCTAGTATACTAATTATTCAGTTGGTTGCCATAATAGGAGCGCAATTAACCTCAAAAGCCTCAAGTAAATTTGGTAACTTACCTACTTTAATTGTAATAAATGGAATTTGGGCATTAATTTGCGTAGCCGCTTTTTTTATGACGACAGCATTGCAATTTTATATTACTGCTGGATTTGTAGGTATGGTAATGGGTGGTATACAGGCACTGTCTAGATCAACCTATTCAAAATTCCTACCCAATACAACGGATACAACATCTTATTTTAGTTTTTATGATGTTTCTGAAAAAATAGGGATTGTAATTGGAATGTTAATTTATGGTTTTATTGATCAATTCACAGGGAGTATGCGAAATTCAATAGTATTTTTAATGTTGTTTTTTATTGTAGGAGCACTTTTATTATTGAGAGTTCCAAAGAAATAGTATATTCTTCACAATTTTTATTTATGTTTGTTGTTATTACAAAAAATAAATTGCTGTTTATGAAAATTTTAAAATACGTTAAGTGGACCATTGCACTTTTCATAGTTTTTACCCATATTTCTTGTGTAAATGAACCTTTAGAAGGAGATTTTCCTCAAGATGATGGTTCTATAATTATTGATGATGGAGAATTTAGAGCTAATGTTGGTATTAACAATTTTTCTACAAACCTAGCCGCAGGAGTTTTAAATAGTACTAATTTACTGACAATCATAGGAACAATAGCTGATACAGGTGAAAGTATCATTCTAACAATAGAAAATCCTGGAGTAGGAACTTACAATCTGACTGCTGGCCTGGGTACTCTTAATAGTGGTGCGTATATTCAAACAAGCTCAGGAAATCCATATATATCAGATGGAACTTTTGGAGTTTCTGGACAATTAAATATTACAGATTTCGATACTGAAAACACTAAAGTTTCTGGGACATTTAGTTTTACGGGAGTACGAGTTGCTCTAGATGTCGACGGCAATCCAGTTTTGGACAGTAATGGTCAGCCCACTCTTGAGACTCAGGAAATAACGGATGGTATTTTTAGCAAAATACCTTATACTACAGAAGACCAAGGTGGTGGAGGTACCCCAATTACTGATGAATTTTTTGCCAAAGTCGATGGAGTTAATTTTGATGCTGAATCAGTAACGACATCCCTAAATACAGTAGCTGGTGTATCGGTAGTAAAAATAGTAGCTGTTAATGAGCTAGGAGAGATTATTAGAATCGATATACCAGAAGATCTCGGAATTGGAACTTATGCCATGGAATCACTTTCAGATGGAACGAAATTGATTGGCTTGTTTAATCCAGCAACAGTTGGAGAAAATTTAACCTCTAATCCTGGAACTATAAATATTACAAGATTCAATATTTTTACTGGAGTTATTGAAGCGACTTTTGAGTTTACTGCGACAGATCCCTTAGGACAAGATCCGAGTATTGCAGAAATAACAGAAGGTTCTTTTAAAGTAGATTATATATCTTCTCCTGGAGATACAGTTACGAGTTTTGCTGCATTTATTGATGGCGATTTTTTTGGTCCGGACTCTATCTTTGTGGGAGAGACTATTTTTAATGGATTATCTCGTTTTAATATAACAGCAATAATATCTGATACAGGTCAAAAGATGGGATTATTTTTTCCAACTGATATTGAAATAGGAACCTATGAAATGACAACTAACTTAATAGATGGCTCTGAAAAATTTTGTCAATACACACCAGAAATTGGTGAAACGATAACTTACATATCAAATCCCGGAACCTTAACTATTTTGGATTATGATCAAGAAGCAGGTTTTGTAGAAGGAACTTTTACTTTTACTGCCGTTGATTTAACAAATCAAGACCCAGTGATATTCGAAATTACAGAAGGAGAATTTACTATCGAGTTTTAGAATATACGACTTATTAAATCATAAAGCATATTTTACGGTATAACCCATTATTGGAAGATCATAATACCCTTCTTTGTCTAGGGCCCCTCACATATTTTTATGGAGGTTTTTTTTTAGATTATTAAAATGGTCCATTATTTATTAATCTAAAAATTTTAGAACCAAATTAATTTTAAACATCAATACAAAAAAGTAGTTATGGCATTAAATAAAATGGCATAACAATTGACTTATTATTATGAATAAATATCTAAAATTAGTTTGAATGCCTAATTTTAGATATCTAATTGATAAATAATAAAAATAAAGGATAACATCATTATTTACTAGATGTAAATTTTGTGACATAATGTCCTAAATAATTATATGGCTAGATCAAAAGTAACATCTCTCGACAGTTTGTCATTTCAAGATATTAATGAAGATGCAGAATTAATACCCTTAATGACACCTGAAGATGAAGAGGCAATGAATAAAGAAGAATTACCTGAAATTTTACCAATATTACCTTTGAGGAATACTGTATTATTTCCAGGAGTTGTTATCCCCATTACTGCTGGAAGGGATAAATCAATTAAATTGATAAATGAAACTAATAAAGGAAATAAGATAATTGGGGTAGTTTCTCAAATTGATGAAAATATTGAAAACCCTGAATTAAAAGATATTAATAAAGTTGGAACTGTTGCTAAAATTTTGCGAGTATTAAAAATGCCTGACGGTAATACTACCATTATTTTACAAGGTCAGAAAAGATTTGAAGTAAATGAAATAATTACTTCAATCCCCTATATGACCGCTACTATAAAAGAGGTTCCAGAGGCAAAACCCGCTATTGAGAATGAAGAATTTAAAGCAATAATTGATTCAATAAAGGAAAAGTCACTTCAGATTATTAAAAGCAGTCCTAATATTCCTTCAGAGGCTGCCTTTGCTATTAAAAATATTGAAAGTTCTTCATTCCTAATAAATTTTGTTTCATCCAATCTCAATGTTTCAGTTGAGGATAAACAAAAACTATTAGAAATTAGTGATTTAAAAGAGCGTGCTATGGAAACATTGCGCTTCATGGAAATTGAATTAAAAAAATTATCACTTAGAATTGATATTCAGTCGAAAGTAGAAAGTGATATTAGTCAACAACAAAGGGAATATTTTCTTCATCAACAAATGAAAACAATTCAAGAAGAATTGGGAGGTAATACTTCGGAGGAAGAAATAGAAGAAATGCGTCATAGATCCAAAAAGAAAAAATGGAATCAAGAGGTAGCTAAACATTTTGATAAGGAATTGGCAAAATTACAAAGGATGAATCCTCAAGTTTCTGAATACGGTATACAACGTAATTATTTAGAATTATATCTAGATCTTCCTTGGGATGCTTATAGTATTGATAAATTTGATTTAAAAAAAGCTCGTAAAATTTTAGATAGAGATCATTTTGGATTAGAAGATGTTAAAAAACGAATTATAGAATACTTAGCGGTGTTAAAACTTCGTAACGATATGAAATCTCCAATACTTTGCCTGTATGGCCCCCCAGGAGTAGGTAAAACCTCTCTTGGTAAATCAATTGCAGAAGCTTTAGGTAGAAAATATGTAAGAATGTCATTAGGCGGATTAAGAGATGAATCTGAGATAAGAGGACATCGTAAAACATATATTGGAGCTATGCCTGGTAGAATTTTAAAAAACGTAAAAAAAGCAGCAACTGGTAACCCGGTTTTTGTTTTAGACGAAATAGATAAACTATCTACTGGAATTCAAGGAGATCCTTCTTCTGCTATGTTAGAGGTGCTTGATCCTGAACAAAACAATTCCTTTTATGATAATTTTTTAGAAGTTGGTTATGATTTGTCAAAAGTTATGTTTGTAGCTACTTCAAATAGTTTAGGGACTATTCAGCCTGCTCTTCTTGACCGTATGGAAATTATCAATGTATCAGGATACACAATTGAAGAAAAAGTAGAAATTGCAATAAGACATTTATTACCCAAGCAGCTGCTAGATCATGGTCTAACAAATAGTGATTTAAAAATTGGAAAACCACAATTAGAAAAAATAATAGAGGGATATACAAGAGAAAGTGGTGTTAGAGGATTGGAAAAACAAATTGCCAAAATGGTTCGATTTGCAGCTATGAAAATTGCAATGGAAGAGCAGTATAATGCAAAAATATCAAATGAACAAATTATTGAAATATTGGGTGCCCCAAAACTCGAAAGGGATAAGTATGAGAATAATGATGTGGCTGGAGTAGTTACAGGTCTCGCATGGACACGAGTTGGAGGTGATATTTTATTTATTGAATCAATCATTTCTAAAGGTAAAGGAGTACTTACTTTAACTGGAAATTTAGGGAAAGTAATGAAAGAATCCGCTACTATAGCGATGGAATATATTAAGGCAAATGCAGGTTTATTAGGGCTTTCAGTTGATGTCTTTAAAAAATATAATGTCCACATACATGTTCCTGAAGGAGCTACACCAAAAGATGGTCCAAGTGCAGGTGTTACGATGCTAACCTCACTAGTTTCTTTATATACTCAAAGAAAAGTTAAGCGTAGTATTGCAATGACTGGAGAAATAACCTTGAGAGGTAAGGTTCTTCCTGTAGGGGGAATAAAAGAAAAGATATTAGCTGCTAAAAGAGCTCACATAAAAGAAATTTTACTTTGCGAAGAAAATAAGAGAGATATTGAAGAAATTAAGCCTGAATATATTAAAGGTTTAAAATTCCACTATGTTAAAGATATGAGCCAAGTAATTGACCTTGCATTAACAAAACAAAAAGTGAAAAATGCCAAATCGATTTCTTAAATTTAAAATACTTATTAAGAAAACCTTTTTTTTGTAACCCTAAAAAAACAGTATTTATAGTAGTATTTATAACTTTTTATTAATATCATTTATTAATTTATTTGAAATAAAATAAAATTGAAATCGTTAAATCTTCAGATAAAGCAATTACGCTTAAATGAATAAAAATATTATTTTATTTTTTATTGTATTTTCATCATATTTGACAAATGCTCAAATTGGTGGTAAGAACGCCTATCAATTTTTAAACCTTACAACATCTCCAAGAATGGCAGCATTGGGAGGTAAAAATATTACTAATTACGATTACGATCCCACACAAGCTCTAATAAATCCTGCTACGATTAATCCTTCTATGGATAATCATTTATCTGTAAATTATATTAATTATATAGGTGATATCAATTATGGTTCCGCTGCTTACGCTTATCTATGGGACAGAAGAACACAAGTGCTTCATGCTGGAGTATCTTATGTGAATTATGGAAATTTTGATGGTTACGATGAACAAGGAAATACAACCAATAACTTTTCTGGTTCAGATATAGCTTTTTCTGTTGGTCATGCAAGAAATATTGCTTTTACTGATTTTTATATTGGTGCAAATTTGAAATTTATATCTTCAACTTTAGAACAGTATTCTTCTTTTGGTATAGCTTTAGATATAGGAGTTATTTATGTTTATAAGGATTGGGATTTAAATATTTCAGGGGTTGTTAGGAACATAGGAACCCAAATTAAACCCTATGACGCAGTCAATGAACCCTTGCCTTTAGAGGTAATATTTGGAATATCTCAATCTTTATTAAATGTTCCAATTAGATGGCATCTTACTTTTGAGAATATGCAGGTTTGGAATATTGCTTTTGCAAATCCAAATAGAGATGAAACCGATTTAGAGGGAAATGTAACTACTGAAAAAATAAATTTTATTGATAATATTTTTCGACATACTATTATTGGTATAGAATTATTTCCAGATAAAGGATTTAACTTGAGATTGGGGTATAATTTTAGAAGGGGAGAAGAGTTAAGAATTATAGAAAAAAGAGCTTTTGCTGGGATTAGTGCAGGATTTTCAGTAAAGTTTAACAAATTAAGACTAAGTTATTCCTATGCTAAGTATAGTTCTGCAGCTGCTTCAAGTTATTTTGGACTCATATTAAATCTTTAATAATTTTATGCTTTATTTTTAATTAACTAACTTATACCCATTATAAAATAATATTGAAGAAAATAATAATAGCAATAGACGGATATTCTTCCACTGGTAAAAGTACTGTAGCTAGACAATTAGCAGATTATTTAGATTATATTTATGTTGATTCTGGTGCTATGTACAGAGCTGTAGCCTTATTTGCTTTACAAAATAACTACCTCTCTAAAGATCATTTTGATAAACAATCACTCTTAAAATCGTTACCTGATATTAAAATAGAATTTAAAAAAGAGGATACAAATTGTCATGCAGATATATTTTTGAATGATAAGAATGTAGAAAAAGAAATCAGAACGATGTACGTATCCAACTTTGTGAGTCCAATAGCAACTCTATCAAAAGTTAGAAAAAAGTTAGTTTCTATACAGCATCAAATGGGAATTAAAAAAGGAATAGTAATGGATGGTCGAGATATTGGTACTGTTGTTTTTCCTGATGCAGAATTAAAAATATTTATGAATGCCAATACCCAAGTTAGAGCATTGCGAAGGTACAACGAATTAATTCAAAAAGGACAAAATGTTAGTTATGATGAAATTCTACATAATGTAAAAAAAAGAGATTTGATGGACACAACAAGAGCTGATTCACCGCTTGTTAAAGCTAAAGATGCTATAGAAGTTGACAATTCTGAAACCAACAGAGAAGATCAATTTCACACCATATTACAATTGGCGAAAGATAGAATTGCAAAAAGAATTTAAATTATTAGAAAATTTCTAATTGTTACCCTAGTTATCGTAATATGGCTCCAAAATCTTTTTCAAAATTCTGTTGAAGCTTTTTCATGATCTTATCAATTTGCTTGTCTGTCAGCGTCTTTTTTTCGTCCTGCAAAGTAAAACTGATAGCGTAGGACTTCTTATCTTTAGGTAATTTACTTCCAGTGTATACATCAAATAAATTGATGTTTTTAAGTAAATTTCTTTCTGATTTTATAGCAGATTCTCTTATAGAGTTAAAGGAAATATTTTTATCTAGTAACAAAGCAAGATCTCTTTTTACTTTTGGGAATTTAGGGATTGTTTTTAACTTAAAGTTTTCAGTTTCTATCTGTTCTAGAACACTATCCCACTTAAAATCTGCATAAAAGACTTCGGAATCAATATCAAAATGGGATGTGATATTTTTGTTTAAAATTCCATAATCAACAATTAATTTATCATCAATTTGGTATGCTAATCCTTCTGAAAAAATAGGATCTTTTGTTTCTATTTCTTCAAAATTAACGATTCCTAGGCGCTCTAAAAGAGCATTTATTACACCTTTAAAATAGAAGAAATTACTTTTTTGAGAATCTAGTGTCCAGTTTTCATTGTTTTTCAAACCAGAAACAATAATTGACAAATGTTTAGGTTCTTGAAGACCTTCTTTAAAATTATGATATGTTTTACCAAACTCAAATAGCTTTATATTACTATTTTTTCTATTTTTATTATACATTAAAGCCTCTAAAGCACTAAATAACATAGATTGCCGCATAATTGACAAATCATTACTCAATGGGTTAAGCATTTCTACATTATGATTTGGAATTAAATTGTCTGATAATTCTATATGTTTGGGAGTAGTAAGAGAATTACCCATCATTTCGTGAAAGCCCAGTGCTGTTAACTGATTACTAATTTTATTTTGTATTTGATAATCTTCAATAATTTGATTAGATGAAATGGATGCTTTTAATTTTTCTGTGAATTGAATATTGTTATAACCGTAAATTCTTAAAATTTCTTCAATCACATCGGCTTCGCGAGTTACATCGTTTCTATATGCAGGAATAGTCATTCCTAAACCGGCTTCAGTAACATTATTAATTTTAATTTCTAAAGATGTTAAAATTTCTTTTATAGTTTCTCTAGGGATTTCTTCACCAATAAGATTTGTTGTACTTTCAAAGTTTAAAATTACTTGATGATCTTCAATTTTTTTCGGATAGATATCGATAACATCACTAGTAATTTCTCCTCCTGCAATCTCAGTTATTAATAAAGAAGCTCTCATTAACGCGTATTCAGTTATATTTGGATCGATACCTCTTTCAAAACGAAAAGATGCGTCTGTGTTTAATCCGTGACGTTTTGCAGTTTTACGAATACTAACCGGATTAAAGTATGCGCTTTCTAAAAAAATGCTCTCTGTGGATTCGGAAACACCACTATCGATTCCACCAAAAACTCCTGCAATACACAGAGGTTTTTCGATATCACAAATCATTAAGTCATCTTTATGTAGTTCTCGCTCAAGACCATCCAAAGTGATAAATTTAGTCCCTTTTTTGACATTTTTTACAATAATTTTGTCGCCAGAAATTTTACTACTATCAAAAGCATGAAGAGGCTGACCTAACTCATGTAACACATAATTAGTAATATCGACAATATTATTGATAGGAGTCAAGCCAATTGCTTTTAATCTATTTTGCAACCATTGTGGAGATTCAGTCACTTTAATTCCACTAATTGTTACACCACAATATCTTGGTGCCAAATGATTGTTCTCTACTTGAACATCTATTTTGTGAGTTCTATTCTCAACTCTAAAATTACTATTTGAGGGAGTGATTAACTCTAATTTAACGTCTTTCCTCAATAAACCTGCCTTCAAATCTCGAGCGACTCCCCAGTGGCTCATGGCATCTGCTCTATTAGGAGTTAAGCCAATTTCAAAAACCTGATCATTTTCTATATTAAAAATTGTTGAGCATAAAGTCCCTGGAATTAACATATCATCCAAAACCATAATTCCTTCATGATTTTTCCCCAGTCCTAACTCATCTTCTGAGCAAATCATTCCATGACTTTCTTTTCCGCGTATTTTTCCTTTTTTAATTTTTAAAGGACTTCCATCCTTTTCATAAAGTATCGTGCCGATTGTAGCTACAGGTACTTTTTGATTGATAGCTATATTAGGAGCTCCACAGATTATTTGAACAATACCAAAAGTTCCAATATCTACTTTTGTAACTTTTAAACGGTCCGCATTTGGGTGTTGTTTACATTCTATAACATGTCCAACCACAATTCCTTTAAGGCCTCCCTTTACAGAAACGAAATCCTCAATTCCTTCAATTTCTAATCCTAGGTCCGTTAATAAATCACCAGTTTTTTGGGCATCCCAATTTATATTAATAAATTGTTTTAACCAGTTATATGAAATTTTCATGCTTGCATAAAGTTACAAAGGTCAAATATACTACTTCACATGTGTTTTTTGGACATTTTTAAATATAAAAATTTTCAATATAGTTCAACTACAACTTCATTTTTACGATTAAATATTTCGTAAGGAGGATTGTATCCAAAAAAATAGAATTGGTTTTTATAGGAGATGTTTTTAGCTTCTAAAGCTAATTTTAATTTTTGCTTATATTGTTCGATATTTTCATCATTAGCCCAACCTGTAAAACTGATTGCAGCAATTTTTTTTAAGGGTTCTTCCACAAAATTTATTTGCGATTGATTTGGTTTAGGGAGTGTTTTTTTATTAAATTCTCTTGGAACCATAAACATCATAGTAACGGAATCTTCAATAGTCATAACAACGGGAGAAGTCATTGCTATTTTTTTATTTTTATTATTATCACCAAATATATAGCCAGCTAAAATTGAAAACCCTTTTCTAGAAGAGTTTTTATAGTCATTTGATGAAAGCTTTACTGATGTAAATAAGCTTGCCTCATAGTTTCTTATTTCAAAATTTTCATGTTTTTTTATAACTTTATACGTGTAAGATTCAATGTTTTTTCTACTTCTGTATGCAAAGACTTGGACAATAACGAATACTGATAAAATTACTCCTAGAATAATTAATGATATTTTCATTTTCTTTATAATTTAACTTTGGGTCTAATTTACAGCTTTACTTTTAAGTTGATAAGTTAGTGTTCTTATGATATAAAGTTCCATATGTTTTTATATTTTGTCAATTGTATATACGTCATTTTAATCGGTAAATTTTTAGATAATGAAAGGGAGGGGTCATTTCTTAGTGTATCGCTTGCTATATTTCTAGCTATATTTAATATATCATGATCCTTTACTATATCTGCTATTCGAAGATTTAAAACTCCACTTTGTTGAGTACCCATCAGGTCTCCAGGACCTCTTAATTTTAAATCTACTTCTGCAATTTCAAAACCATCACTAGTTTTTACCATGGTTTTTATTCTTGTCTTAGCATTATCAGATAATTTATGACTCGTCATTAGTATGCAATAGCTTTGATCTGCACCTCTACCCACTCGACCTCTTAGTTGGTGTAGTTGAGATAAACCAAAACGTTCAGAGCTTTCAATCATCATTACACTCGCATTTGGGATGTTAACGCCAACTTCAATCACAGTAGTCGCAATCATGATCTGAGTTTCTCCTTTTAAAAAGCGGTTCATCTCAAAATCTTTATCTTTTGATTTCATTTTTCCATGAACGATAGAAATTTGATAGGTTGGTTTTTGAAATTCTCTTGAGATACTCTCAAAGCCATCCATAAGATCCTTGTAATCTAGAGCTTCGCTTTCTTGTATGAGAGGATAAACAATATAAACTTGTCTTCCTTTAGAAATTTCATCTCTAATAAATTTAAAAACACGTAGTCTATTTGCGTCAAATCGATGTACTGTTTTAATCTCTTTTCGTCCTGGAGGAAGTTCATCAATTATTGAAATATCTAGGTCTCCATAAATACTCATTGCAAGTGTTCTTGGAATAGGTGTAGCAGTCATTACTAAAATGTGAGGAGGGAGGGTGTTTTTATGCCAAAGTTTACTTCGCTGTGCAACTCCAAATCGATGTTGTTCATCTATAATTGCTAGACCTAAATTTTTAAATTTGACCTTATCTTCAAGTAATGCATGAGTCCCAATTAGAAGATTAATCTCTCCGTTTTCTAGTTTTTTGTATATTTTTTTTCTATCTGAAGTTTTTGTTGAACCAGTTAGAATAAATATACTGATATTAAGGTTTTTACATAATTCAATTAATCCGTTATAGTGTTGGACTGACAAAATTTCAGTTGGAGCCATTAAACAAGCTTGAAATCCATTGTCAATGGCTATTAATACTGACATTAAAGCTACTATTGTTTTACCTGAACCTACATCCCCTTGCAACAACCGATTCATTTGTGCAAAACTTCCTAAATCAGATCTAATTTCTTTGATAACTCGTTTTTGTGCAGTGGTTAATTTGAAGGGTAAATAATTTTTATAAAATAAGTTAAAATTATCCCCGATCTTAGAGAATGGATACCCTTTAATTTTTGATTTATGGAGTAGATTTTTACGTATTAATTGTAATTGAATGTAAAAAAATTCTTCAAATTTTAATCGATATTGAGCCCTGGAGAGTAAGTGTTGATTTTGAGGGAAATGGATGTTTATAAGTGCTTCTTTTTTTGATAATAACTTAAGGTCTTCTAGAATATTTATTGATAGCGTTTCAACGATATAATGTTTAGACTCAGCGAATAAATTTTCCATTAGGTTATTTATTACCCTATTTGAAATTCCTCGAGAGGATAATAGCTCCGTCGAGGGGTATACTGGTTGCATAGCCGGACGTAAACTTTTTTCGTAATTTTTTAATGTTTCTAATTCTGGATGTGGCATAGAATATGCTCCGTTAAACCAGTTGGTTTTACCAAAAATAACATAAGATATATTAAGTTTTAAATTTTCTTTTATCCACTTATGCCCTTTAAACCAGACTAACTCCATTGTTCCTGAATCATCTTTAAAATTGGCAATCAAGCGTTTTTTGTTTTTTTTAGTAACAGTTTTAATTTTTGTTATTTTACCGATAATTTGTACTTCTGCATTGGTTTTTTGTAGTTGGCTAATTTTATAAAATTGAGTACGATCTAAATAACGATTTGGAAAAAGATTCACTAAGTCTTGAAAAGTAAATATTCCTAATTCTTTTTTTAACAAATCTGCTCTATTGGGCCCTACACCTTTTAGATATTCAATTGAAGTTTGAAAAAAATTTGAATTCACAAGAATAAATTTATTTAATCTTAATTATATTGTAATTTGCAAACTACAATTTTTTATAAACCTTAAAAAAATAATTTCATGAAAAAATATTACTTTTTACTTGTTTTATTAATCAGTATAAAATCATGGGCCCAATGTGATATATCTCTTTTAAACTCAGATTCCTGGACAGTAGTTTATACTGATAGTGAATGGTCTGCAGACTATTTAGGTGAATTTGCGATTGATGGAGACCCTTCTTCTATCTGGCATACTGGTAGTGGAGTACCTTATCCTCACGAGATACAAGTTGATTTAGGGGCTGAGTACCCGGTTTCTGGTATTGGTATTTTGCCGCGACAGAGTCCTACAAATGCAAAAGTTAAAGATCATGAGATTTTTTTAAGTAACGATGGTATTTCTTGGTTAGTTCAGGGTGGGGGAACTTTTAATTATATAGATGATAGTGATACAGCTTTAAAACAGTCTACTTTTCATGCGGTTGATGCAAGATATCTAAAAATTATTGGACTTTCAGGTTACGCTGATGATTATATGGCTATAGCAGAATTAGAAGTTTACCAAGATTTACTTTGTTCACCTACTGGTCAAAATAATCAACTAATCACTTTTGAGGAGATATCTGATAAAGGGACTGAGGATGATCCTTTTGAGGTGATTGCATCTTCAAATTACGGATTAGACCTTACTTTTGAAATTGTATCAGGTCCAGCATCAGTTAATAACAATATAATTACATTAACCGGAGCTCCAGGAGTTGTTGAGTTAAAAGCTACACAAGCTGGGAATGAGGATTATTATCCATCAGAAAATTCTACTTATTTTGAAGTTATTGATCTGTCTTTGTATTATCCGGAGGTAACAACTTCATTCATAGATGATTTTCCGCTAGAAATGCCCTCTTTGATGGCATATCCTATTTATATAAATTCTTCAATAATTATATCAGATGACTTAATCGATATTCAACAAGTGGATTTACTTATTGGAGGAGAGACTTTTACTGCTGAAGAACAAAATGGTTTTTATTACCATCTTTGGACTCCCACTTCTTATGGAAGTCATACAATAGATATAAAAGCAATTGCTAGCAATGGAAATGAGTCGATAATTACAAGAAACATTGATGTTACAGATTCTTATGCTACTCAAACAGTTGGAACTTTAGAGGATATAGTTATCGAATTTGGAGGAGAAAATAGTCGTTGGTATTACGGAACCTACAACCTACCTCAATTTGTTGGAGTTTATAACAATTTAAATGCTTTTTTAGATGTAGAATGCCCTAACATTTCAGGTGGTTGCGATGATTGGGACCGATGGGCACATATCGATATAAAAGCTCCAGACGGAAACTGGGTACAGTTGATCCGATATATAACACCCTATGGGGTTGGATGCGATCACGAATTAGATGTAACGGATTATTCTTCTTTATTACAAGGCCAAGTAGAATTTAGAGTTTTTATTGATACCTGGGGAACAGGAGGTTGGCAACTAACTTTAGATATCGATTATACTGTAGGAATACCAACTTTTCCTTACAGCACAGTTACAGAAACTTGGGATGGAAGTTATAGTTTTGGTAATCCAGCGAATTTACAGCCAGTAGAAACTTATACTGCTGGTCTTACAGATGAGGTTGAGGCATCTTTTTTAAGATTATCTAATACGGGTCACGGTTGGGGAAGTAATAATACAGGAAATGCTGCAGAATTTTTTAGTGCCTATCATTATATTGATGTAGATAGTGAACAAATTTTTATTCAACACTTATGGAACTATTGCAACCCTAATCCCGACAATTGTACAGGGCAACAAGGTACATGGCAGTATAACAGGGCAGGCTGGTGCCCTGGGGCTATTGCACCTCCACATATTTACGATTTAACACCTTATATCGGAACCTCTATTGATATAGACTATCGTTTTCATCCTACTTATGAAGATTTTTGTCATCCAAATAATCCGGAATGTATTTCTGGTGTAACCTGCTCAGATTGTAATGATGGTTATAACCCTGTATATTACGTGGATGGTCAAATAATTAACTATAGTAGTCAGCCCATTGTTTATGGAAATTATTTAGGAATTAATTCTACTAATGAATTAATTTTTAATGTTTCTGTCTATCCAAATCCCTCAAACGGGTTTTTTAATATTCATACTGATAGTTTTGATGGTAATACAAGGGTTACTGTGTATTCTATAGATGGAAGTTTAATCAAATCTTATTATTTTAATTCTAGCTCAGAGATGTCTAATACAAAGTTTGATTTATCCAATCTTTCTTCCGGCATTTATTTTGTTAATATTGATAATAATAAAGGTACTGGAACTAAGAAAATAATAATTGATTAAATAAATTATCAGAACTTGTATTAAAAGATTATTTTTAAAATTGAAATAATCTTTTTTTTATGAAAATTAATTTTTGGATTGAATCAATTGCAACATTTGTCTATAATAAAGTTTTTTTAAGCTTATTGATATTCATAATTGGTTTTTTTACTTCTTATTCTCAACAAACCGAAAAAGTTGATTTCATAAATATTAATGCAACGGTACAACCAATATTTACTGAAAAAAAAGTTAAAGCTACTGCAACTTATACTTTTAAAATTTTAAAAAACTGCGATTCAATTTATTTGGATGCACCCAATATTATTTTATTGAGTACTAAAAATTTTAATTCAGAAATTAAAGTGATATCAAAAAATAAAAAAATATGGTTATTCGCTGATTTTAAATTAAATAAGACATACAAGATTTCATTTAGTTATGAGGCTATTCCAAAAAAAGCCTTATACTTTTTTAAAAATCAGATATGGACTCAAGGTCAAGGTAAATACACCTCTAACTGGCTACCTAGTATCAATGATATGAATGATAAAATTTGGTTTCATATAAGTTATATAATTCCTTCTGAAAAAAAAATGGTAGCAAATGGTGTTTTAAAATCAATTACTAAAAAAGAAAAATTTAGTATTTGGGAATATAAAATGACTAACCCAATATCTAGTTATTTGGTGGCATTTGCAGTTGGAGATTTTTCAAAAAAAATCATAAAATCAAGCAGTAAAATTCCAATTGAATTATATTATCCAACCAATGACTCTCTTTATTTTGAAACTACCTATCGATATTCCGAGAAAATTTTTAATTTTTTAGAAAATGAAATTGGTTTTAAATATCCATGGGCAAATTACAAACAAGTTCCTCTACATGATTTTATGTACGCTGGAATGGAAAATACTTCTGCTACTTTTTTTTCCGATGATTTTATAGTCGATTCAATAGGGTTTAATGATAGAAATTACATCAATGTTAATGCTCATGAATTAGCACATCAATGGTTTGGTAATTTAGTTACCGAACAATCGAGTTCAGATCATTGGTTACATGAGGGTTTTGCTAGTTATTTTGCGTTATTGGCGGAAAAAGAAATTTTTGGAGAAGATTATTATTATTGGGAATTATATCAATCTGCTGAACAACTAAGATCTCTGAGTGAAGAAGGAAAAGGAGAGGCTTTAAATGATCCACAAGGAAGCTCAATAACTTTTTATGAAAAGGGTGCTTGGGCATTACATATTCTTAGAGAAAAAGTTGGCGATAAGGTATTTAAAAAAGGAATAAAAAATTATTTGTTTAAGTATCAATTTCAAAATGTAAAAATTAAGGATTTTCTGATCGAAATAGAGCTAGTTTATAGAATGAATTTAAATGATTATGAAAATGATTGGATAAGCCAAACTGAATTTCAATATGAACAAGTATACATTTCCTTAATGAAATCGAAATTTATGAGGGATTACTTTAATCTTTTATCTCTTAGACCACTCTCTATTTCTTCGAAAATAATTGATTTTGAAAAAGCATTAAATTCTTCAAATGATTTTCTTGGGCAAGAAGTTGTGTATCAACTTCAAAATGAACCGATTTCAAAAACATTGCCATTTTATAAAAAGGCTTTCCAAACAAATAACATAAAAATTAGACAAGCTATTGCACTGTCTATGGATAAAATACCAACGGAATTAAAAACAGATTATGAAAGTCTGTTAAATGATAAGTCTTATATAACACAAGAAATTGCTTTCGGGAATTTATGCGCAAACTTTTATACTGAACGACCTAAATATTTAAATAAAATCGATAAAGTTATTGGTTTTAGAGATAATAATGTAAGACAGTTCTGGTTGTTTATGGCTATAATTACAAAGAAGTATAAACCAGAAAAAAAAGATTTATATATCAACGAACTAAAGCAATATTCGTCTTCAAATTATGGATATGCAGTTAGAAAGAAAGCATTTGAGTTTATTGATTATTTAAACCTATGGGATCATGAAACTATTTATAATTTGATCAATGCAAGTCAGCACCACTATTGGAAATTTAGAGCTTCCTCTAGAAAAATATTAAATAAATTATTAACAAATGAAACCTTTAAAAAACAAATAATTTTATTAAGAAATACATTGGATGATAAAAGCCAAAATTTTTTAAGTAAAGTGCTGGAAGAAAATTAAAATAATTCACTCACCTCTTTTTTTAATAATAGTAAAGCTTTATGAGATGGTGTTTCCTCATCGATAAAGTGATTTAATAAAAATGCTCTTAATTTTTCTGAATTATCCACTTTTTTATTCATTCCTGATTGTCTTAGAACCTGAATAGTTGCATTTTTAGCTGCGGTAATAAGATTCCAGCATTCTGGACTTACATATATTTGTTGGGATAAATTATGTTCGTACTCATTATCAATATTTTGTATTAATAAAGTCTCATATTTTTGTAATTCATCAGAGTATGGTTTTACTCTAAGTAATAGTTTATTGGGGTCAATACGCTCTAAAAATAGAGTTAAACGTTCATATGCTTTTAATCGAATTGGTAATATCTTTTTCTGTGCTTCTTTTTGTATTAAATAGCGTCTTCTCCCTTCTTCATTTGCCGTATGACTTTTGAAAAAATAAAATGCTACTAAACCTACTACAATAGCTGGTAACAAATAAGAAAAATAACTTAAAACAACTGTAATGTCTTCCATAAATAATTATCTATTTAACAAATTTACAGTGTTTAATTTTATTTTACAATATTGATACTAACAATCTAGAAGTTTTAAAATAATATACGGTGACTATAAATTGGTCAGAAAAATGTTTAGACAACTAGGTATTTATTTTTTAAAAACTGTTTATAAATTGTATATAAACCATTGAAATAATTTTGATATTTTCTTTAATTTCACAGCGATTATCCTCAAGAACACCTCTTAACATTGCAAGAATATTTAAATCAACTTAATGAAGCACAATTAGCTCCTGTTTTACAGCAGCAAGGCGCTATGATTGTTATAGCAGGTGCTGGTTCTGGTAAAACAAGAGTTTTAACTTTTAGAATTGCTTATTTGATGTCTAAAGGTATTGATCCTTTTAATATTTTGGCTTTAACCTTTACAAATAAAGCAGCTAGAGAAATGAAATCTCGAATTGCACAAATTGTTGGAGGTAGTGAGGCTAAAAATTTGTGGATGGGTACATTTCATAGTGTATTTGCAAAAATTTTGAGATTTGAAGCAGACAGATTAGGATATCCTTCTAATTTTACCATTTACGATACCCAAGATTCACAAAGTGTGGTTAGGTCAGTCATAAAAGAGCTGTATCTTGATAAAGACATCTACAAGTACAAACAGGTTTATTCTAGAATTTCTTCATACAAAAATAGTTTAATAACGGTAAAAGCTTATTTTAATAATTCCGAATTAATGGAAGCAGATGCTATGGCTAAAATTCCAAGAATGGGTGAAATTTACAAATCTTATGTAGATAAATGCTTTAAAGCAGGAGCCATGGACTTTGATGATTTATTATTAAAAACTAATGAGCTTTTAACTCGTTTTCCTGAGGTACTTGCTAAATATCAAGATCGATTTAGATATATTCTAGTGGATGAGTATCAAGATACCAATCATAGTCAATATTTAATTATAAAAGCATTGAGCGATCGATTCCAAAATATTTGTGTAGTTGGTGATGATGCACAAAGTATTTATGCTTTTCGGGGAGCTAATATTAATAATATTTTAAATTTTCAAAACGATTATGATAATGTTCAAGTTTTTAGATTAGAACAAAACTATCGATCTACTAAAAATATTGTTAATGCTGCTAATAGTATTATAGAAAAAAATAAAACAAAATTGGATAAAATTGTTTGGACTGAGAATGATGAAGGTTCTAAAATATTAGTAAATCGTAGTATGACTGATGGTGACGAGGGTAGGTTTGTGGCGAGCACTATTTTTGAACAGAAAATGAATCAGCAATTAGCTAATGGAAACTTTGCAGTTTTATATAGGACCAATGCTCAATCCAGAGCCATTGAAGATGCCTTAAGAAAAAAAGATATTCCTTATAGAATTTATGGTGGCCTAAGTTTTTATCAACGAAAAGAAATTAAAGATGTATTATCTTATTTGCGGATACTTATCAACTCAAAAGATGAAGAGGCATTAAAAAGAATTATCAATTTTCCTGCACGAGGTATTGGGCAGACAACGATTGAACGATTAATTGTGGTTGCAAATAAATACAATAGATCGATTTTTGAAGTGATGCAAAATTTGGATAAAGTTGAAATTCAGATAAATAAGGGAACTAAATCTAAATTACAAGATTTTGTAACAATGGTTAAAAGTTTTCAAATATTAAATGAAGGTTATGATGTTTTTCAAATTACAGAGCACGTAATTAAAAAAACAGGTTTGTTTACAGAACTTAAAAAAGACGGAACTCCTGAGGGTATAGCAAGGATTGAAAATATTGAAGAACTCTTAAATGGTATGCGAGATTTTGTTGAAGAACAAAAGGAGTTGGCAGATACCACAGGTTCCTTAGCCGAATTTTTGGAGGATATAGCGCTTGCTACAGATTTAGATAAAGAAACAGGCGATGAAGATAAAGTTGCTTTAATGACGGTTCATTTAGCAAAAGGATTAGAATTTCCATATGTTTTTATTGTGGGTATGGAAGAAGATTTGTTTCCAAGTGCTATGAGTATGAACACTAGGAGCGAATTAGAAGAGGAGCGAAGATTATTTTATGTAGCTATTACTAGAGCAAAAAAGCGAGCTTATTTAACTTACACGCAATCAAGATATCGTTGGGGTAAATTAATTGATGCTGAACCAAGCAGATTTATTGATGAAATAGATGAAAGTTTTTTAGAATATTTAACTACTACAACAGAAAATAGGTATAAGCCTTTATTGGATACTGATATTTTTGGTGAGTTTGATAAAAGTAAAATAAGACTTCGAAAACCTTTAACTAATTCCCCTCCTAGAAGCCTTGGTGGTAATAATTTAAGAAAACTCCGAAGAATAAAACCAGTAACTAGCTCAGCATCAAAAAATATTGATGCTAAAGATTTAAATATATCGATAGGAACTATTGTTGAGCATGTCAGATTTGGCAAGGGCAATGTTATAAGAATCGAGGGATCTGGCGCAGATACAAAAGCTGAGATAAATTTTAGTAACGGAGGCCTTAAAAAGTTATTACTACGCTTTGCAAAATTAAAAGTAATAGTATAATTATTATTTGATTTTATAATTTTACACCTATCCTCCTTAAGAAAAAATTTCTATTTAAAAATAACTTTATGGCTGAAATGATTAAAATTTATGAGGAAAATCCTAATTCAAATGATATAAAAAAAGTGGTTTCTGTACTCAGGAAAGGAGGACTTATAATTTATCCGAGTGACACGGTTTACGCCTTAGGTTGTGATATTTCAAATTATAAAGCACTAGAAAAACTTGCAAGAATTAAAGAGGTAAAATTAGAGAAAGCTAATTTTTCATTTGTCTGTGATAGTATCAGTAATATCTCCAATTATGTAAATCATATAAGTACACCCATATTTAAGATATTAAAAAGATCTCTTCCGGGTCCCTATACATTTATTTTAAAAGGAAACAACAATCTTCCTAAAGCATTTAAAAAGAAAAAAGAAGTGGGAATAAGAGTCCCTAATAATGAAATAGCATTAGCTATTGTAAGAGAACTTGGAAATCCAATCGCCTCCACATCAATTTACGATGAAGATGAAATTGTTGAGTATACAACAGATCCTGAGCTAATTTATGAAAAATGGAACAATCGAGTAGATTTAGTTGTAAATGGAGGATATGGTGATAATATTCCGTCTACAGTAATCAATCTTTGTGGTGAAGAACCTTTATTAATTAGGCAAGGAAAAGGAGGATTAGATATATAAAAAGAGGCCGAATAAAATCAACCTCTTTTTTTATATTGTCTAAATTTCTAGTTAATTGCAGGATCGTTTAAACCTTCTTCAATCATTGAGTAAAATTGATCAAGCTTAGGAAGAACTACAATTCTTGTTCTTCTGTTTTTAGCTCTAGTTTCTGAGGTTTCGTTTGAAGCCTTTGGAATGTATTGACTACGTCCTCCAGCAGTCATTCTTTCAGGAGCTACACCAAAATCATCTTGTAATATTCTAACTACAGTAGTTGCTCTAAGAACACTCAAGTCCCAATTATCTTTCATGCAGTCTGTTTTTATTGACTGAGAATCGGTATGACCTTCTACTAAAAATTCGAAATCTGGTTTATTATTAACTACAGTAGCTATTTTTCCTAGAACTTCTCTAGCCTTACTAGATACATTTATACTTCCACTTTTAAATAACAATTTATCAGAAATACTCACAAAAACGACACCTTTTTCTACATTGACTTCAATATCTGTATCGTTTAGGTCTCCAAGAACGCCTTTTAAACTTTGTACAAGGGCAAGATTCACAGAATCCCGACGGGTGATAGCATCCCTTAGCTTATTTATAGTCACATCTTTCTCTTTCATGCTTTCTAGTGACTTTTCTAGGTTCTCTGCGCCTTTAATTGTTAAATCTGTAAAGTCCCCAATTTGCTTAATTAAATCTCCGTTAGTGGCGTTTAAAGAATTAACTTGGTTTTTCAAGGTGCTGTTTTCAGCAGATAAACCTGATTTTTCAGATAAACAATCGTTTAATTTAACAGTTGCTGTGTTCAATAAATCTTGAGTATTTTTTTGTTTACTTTCAAGTTCAGCATATTTTTTACTGGTAACACAAGATGTTAAAAGTAAGCTAGAACAAGCCGCTAGGATTAGAAAATTTTTCATAAATATTTAGTTTTAGATAAAGTTTAAAAATATTAAAACGTAGGATAGAAAAAAAAAGTATTGATGTTTTTCTAAAATTATTAATTAACTTCTTTAAAAATACGATTTTTTCTTATAAAATAATTCCAAACAATCGATTTTATATGATAGTATTTAATTTGTTTTCTATTTTTAGATTTTTTGTTAATATAACTTGGAAGTAGTCTATAAAAACTTAAATGTGCTTTTATAATTGCTAATGTATGCTTCCACTTTCCTTGAATTAGAAAGTGTAATCCAGCAATACCGTCTAATAAAAGTCTAGTTAATAAAATCGTATAAACTTTTGGACTTTTTATATTTTTAACAAGCATTAAAAGGGAATTTCTAAAATTATAAAAGGTTTTTGTTGGGTTTAAATTGGATAGTGTTGCGCCGCCAACGTGATATACAGTACTATTTCCTATATATTTTATAGTTCCACCGGTTAGTTGAATTCTCCAGCATAAATCTATTTCTTCTTGATGTGCAAAGAAGTTTTCATCAAATCCATTTAATTTTTTGAATTCATTATTTTTTATAATTAAACAGGCACCAGTAGCCCAAAATATTTTTTTTATGTCGTTGTATTGACCCATATCTTTTTCAATAGTGTTAAAAATTCTTCCACGGCAATAAGGGTATCCTAGTTGATCTATAAACCCACCTCCAGCACCCGCATATTCAAAATATTTTTTATTATTAAAATCTAGTATTTTTGGTTGCGCAGCAATTAAAGAAGAGTCGCTTTTAAATTCATTAATGATAGGTTCTAGCCAATTTTTAGTAACTTCTACATCATTATTTATTAAAATTAATAAGTCTTCAGTTATATTTATCAAAGCATCGTTATAGCCTTTAGCAAATCCTCCGTTTGTTTTATTTTGGATAATAATTACCTCATTAAATCTTTCTTTTAAAAATGGTATAGATTCATCTGTAGATGCATTGTCAGCAATATAAATGGTTGCTTCTTGAGAGTATTCAAGAACTGAAGGTAAAAATTGTTCTAATATTTTTTTCCCATTCCAATTAAGTATGACAATAGCAACTTTCATATCAATAAACTATTATATAAATTTAATATACAGATTCTAATTCGATTAATTTTATTTGAGTCGGTCATATTTAGGTAAATCAGGCAAGAAAAGATATTTTTTATTTTTAATATCCATTTTACAAAAATAATGTGTTAATCCATTGGTTAACATTAGTAAATTTGAATTTAAAGCTAGGTTATAGCGCGCAATTTGATCAAAAGTTATTTGATTAATAGATACGCTTGGGGCTTTGCATTCGATTATAATCTCAACGTTTCCATTATTTTTAAAAGTTATAATATCGTATCTTTTTAAAGTATCATTCAACAATAACTGTTTCTCTACATTAATATAAGAAACTGGATATTTTTTTTCAGTGATTAAAAAATGCAGTGTGTGTTGTCGGACCCATTCTTCTGGTGTTAGAACCACAAATTTTTTTCTAATGATATCAAAAATCAACGTTTTATTTTCGTTACTTTTGAATCGAAAATTATATTTTGGAAAGTTGAGTTTTTGCACGTTGCAAGGTACTTATTTTTTAAAAAAAAATTAAATAATCTGTCGGATAAATGCCTTTAGACAAAGTAAAACATATTATTTCAGCGATTAATAAGGGAGATATTAAGCCAATCTATTTTTTAATGGGCGAAGAGCCATATTATATAGACATAATTTCTAAATTTATTGAAAAAAATATACTTTCAGAAGAAGAGAAGGGATTTAATCAAACACTTTATTATGGTCGTGATACAAAAATAGAAAATATTGTTAGTGCTTCTAAAAGATTTCCAATGATGGCAGAGCGTCAAGTTATTATTGTTAAAGAGGCACAAGATTTATCTAGAACTATTGAAAACCTTATTTCGTATGCTGAAAACCCTCAGCCTACGACAGTATTAGTATTTTGTTATAAATTTAAGAAGTTAGATAAGCGCAAAAAAGTCTTTAAAGCAATTCAAAAAAATGGAGTCATTTTTGAAAGTAAAAAAATTTATGACAATCAATTACCCGATTGGATTAGAAAAGTACTTGCACAAAAGGGATATACCATATCTCCAAAAGCTTCTCAAATGTTAGTTGAGTTTCTAGGTAATGATTTGTCAAAAATAGACAACGAATTACAAAAAATTCAATTGATCGTAAAACCTGAAAATCAGATTTCAGCTCAGATAATAGAGAAGAATATTGGAATTAGTAAAGATTACAATAATTTTGAACTAATTAATGCCTTGGCTCATAAGAATATTAAGAAAGCATTTGGTATTATTCAATATTTTTCACAAAATCCAAAAAATCATCCAACCGTAGTTACTCTTTCGATTTTATTTGGATTTTTTTCTAAGGTAATGAAATACCATGCATTATCAAATAAAATGCAAGCACCAAAAAAATTAGGTGTTCATCCATATTTCATAAAAGACTATCAAGTAGCTGCTCGAAATTATCCAATGAAAAAAATAAGTGCTATAATCGCTTCTATTCGAGAAGTTGATATAAAAAGTAAAGGAGTTGGAGCAAATTTATCTCATGCGGATATTCTTAAAGAACTTTTAGTTGAGGTGATAAAATAATTTAATAAATGTATTTTTGTAAAAAATAAATTTATTAAATGCTAAAGTTAAAAGCATGGATAGCTGCAGCCAGATTAAGAACGTTGCCTTTGTCAGTTTCTGGAATAATTGTTGGCTCAGCTATAGCAAAAAATAATTCATTGTTTCAACCTGAAATTTTTTGGTTAGCTATTTTAGCAACCATAGGATTCCAAGTGCTATCAAACTTTGCTAATGATTATGGCGATGGAATTAAAGGTGTCGACGATCATCGTGAAGGTGAAAAAAGGATGGTCGCTTCTGGACTGATTTCCGCCAAGAAAATGAAATACGGTATTATAATGACTGCTTTGGTGACTTTATCAATTACTGTGATATTAATCTACACGGCATTTGGTTGGAAAGATTTTTTTAATTCTCTGTTGTTTTTTTTATTGGGAATCATTTCAATTGTTGCAGCATTAAAATATACAATTGGAGAAAATGCATATGGGTATTTGGGACTTGGAGATATATTTGTTTTTTTATTTTTTGGTCTTTTAAGTGTTTTAGGAAGTAATTATTTGTTTACTCAAGTAATAAAATGGGATGTTCTATTGCCTGCATCAACTATAGGTTTATTTAGCATGTCAGTTCTAAACTTAAACAATATGCGAGATATTGAAAATGACACAAAAAACAATAAAAAAACCTTAGCGGTCAGTATAGGTTTTTTAAATGCTAAAAAATATCACTACGTTATAATTATTTTAGCAATTGTATTCGCTTTAGCGTACACTTTAAAAAACTTTCAATCAATAAGTCAATTTATTTATGTTATTGCATTTATTCCTTTATTGTTTAATTTAGTAACAGTTTATAAAAATAAAGATCCAAAATTATTAGATGGAGAACTTAAAAAAGTGGCGTTAAGTACTTTTGTCTATTCTTTATTATTTAGTTTTTTTATTTAATTTTTTATGAAAATAACATTCTACGGTCATAATTCTCTTTTATTAGAAGTTTCTGGCACATATATTTTGATAGATCCTTTCATTACTGGAAATCCATTACATAAGGATAAGCTGGATATTAAGTCATTAAAAGCAGATTATATTTTGTTAACTCATGCACATCAGGACCATATTTTAGATGCAGAAAAAATTGCAAAAAATACCGATGCTATAATTGTTAGTAATTATGAAATTGCAATGCATTATCAAGAAAAGGGGTTTAAAGTTCACCCAATGAACCACGGTGGCAATTGGAAATTTAATTTTGGAAATTTAAAATTTGTTAACGCAGTTCATACAAGCTCTTTCCCTGACGGTAGTTATGGTGGTCAGCCTGGGGGTTTTGTTATAGAAGGAGAACATAAAAATATATATGTAGCAGGTGATACCGCTTTGACTATGGACATGAAATTAATCCCTTTACAAACAAAACTAGATCTAGCTATTTTACCAATTGGTGATAATTTTACAATGGGAATTGAGGATGCAATTATAGCAAGTGAATTTGTTGCATGTGAAAAGGTGTTAGGAGTTCATTTTGACACTTTTGGTTATATAGAAATTAATCATGATGAAGCAAAAAAGAAATTTAATGATGCAGGTAAAGATTTAATATTACTTGATTTTGGCTCGTCTATAGTCCTTTAGATTTTTAAATAATTAATTATTTTATTTGAAAGCAACGTATAAAAAATATACATTAGAATTTAAAATTCCTGGAGGTACTTCAAGAGGGATTCTTCATACTAAAGACACTTTTTTTTTTATAATTACAGAGAATAGAAAGCTTGGTGTTGGAGAATGTTCTTTGTTAAGAGGTTTAAGCTTTGATGATCAGCCAGATTATGAAACGAAACTTAAATGGACTTGTGAAAATATACATCTGGGAGTTGAGGTGTTGTGGAATAAATTAATAAAATATCCATCAATTCAATTTGGTATAGAACAAGCATTTTTATCATTAAATTCAAATTTTAATTTATTTCCTTCAGATTTTACTAACGGAAAAGATTTTATTAGTATTAATGGTTTAGTTTGGATGGGAGATGAGTTATTCATGAAAAAACAAATTAAGGAAAAATTAAATCAAGGTTTTTCATGCATAAAACTCAAAATAGGTGCTATTGATTTTGAAACAGAGATTAATTTATTAAAATCTATTCGAAAGGAATATTCTAAATCTGATATTGAATTACGTGTAGATGCTAATGGTGCATTTACTTCTCAAAACGCTTTAGAAAAATTAAAAATACTATCAGATTATGATTTACATTCTATAGAGCAGCCAATTAAACAAGGTCAATGGCAAGAAATGGCTAGATTGTGTGAAGATTCTCCATTAGCTATTGCATTGGATGAAGAATTGATTGGAGTTTTTAATACATCAAAAAAAGAAAAAATTCTAAAAACTATAAAACCCCAATTTATTATTTTGAAACCAAGTTTAGTTGGTGGTTATAAAGGAAGTAATGAATGGATTTTAACTGCAAATAAATACCATATTGATTATTGGATAACAAGTGCATTGGAGAGTAATATAGGTTTAAATGCTATAAGTCAATGGACTTACACTCTTAAATCAAAACTTCCTCAAGGACTTGGTACAGGAAGTTTATACAAAAATAATATACCATCGCCATTAGAAGTTTGTAACGGAAATTTAAATTACAATACTAATAAAAAGTGGGATTTAGATTTGATTAAAATCTAAATAATTTAATTTTTAACTATGTATATAGAACAGGCATTTAAATTTAAACAAGACCTTTGGCGTTATTTACTGGGGATATTAATTGTTTTCATATTGGGATGGCAGATTATAGGAGTGATTCCATTAGGAATTGTTTCTTGGTTTAAAGCTAGCAATGCAGAAGAATTTATAACTGCTAGTGAATCTGCTTTTTCTACTTTATTTCCTTTAAAAAGTAATCTCTATCTTTTTTTAATGCTGTTGACTTTTTTAGGAGGATTTGTTGCATTATTAGTAGTTATTAAATTATTACATCATCAGTCTTTTATTCAACTAACAACCTCCAGAGATAAAATTGATTGGGGACGTTTTTTCTTTGGATTTAGTATCATAGCTTTTTTGACTATCACCACAACAGCATTAGATTTTTTATACAATCCTGAGAATTATTTGATTCAGTTTGAATGGAAATCTTTTTCAATCATGTTTCTAATAGCCATTGTTTTTATTCCATTACAAACTAGTTTTGAGGAATATTTTTTTAGAGGTTATTTAATGCAAGGAATTGGAATCGCTTCAAGAAATAAGTGGATTCCATTACTATTGACATCTTTTATATTTGGAAGTTTACACTTTTTTAATCCAGAGGTAGATAAGATTGGAAATATAGCCATGGTTTATTACATAGGAACTGGTTTTTTTTTAGGAATAATTACGCTAATGGACGAAGGAATGGAATTGTCTTTGGGTTTTCATGCAGGTACTAATTTGATAATCGTATTGTTAGTGACGAGTGATTGGACTGTTTTTCAAACTAATTCTATTTTATTAGATCTTTCAGATCCAAGTAAGGGAATTGAGGTAGTATTACCTGTATTCATATTGTATCCAATATTATTGGGAGTGATGTCCTGGAAGTATAAATGGACTGATTGGAAAGGTAAACTATTTGGAAAGGTTTTGCCTTTGAAAAAATATTAAATTAGAAAAACTACATTTAAACATTGACATCTTTTAGCACATATGTTCATCCAAAATTTAAATTAAACGGTCTTCCATACCGATTTGGTGATTTATATGAATTGGCTCTAGATTTCGAGAAATCTCTGGTACCTTACGAGATAGAGATTGGTAAATTTTTAACAGAATGGCTAAATAACAACGATTATATAAGAGTTCATACTTCTGGATCTACAGGAACTCCAAAAAAAATAAATATTTTAAAAACCCAAATGATCAACAGTGCGATAGCTACGGGTATATTTTTTAAATTAGAAAGTGGTACTAGAGCTCTATTATGTTTACCAGCTAGTTATATCGCTGGTAAAATGATGTTGGTGCGAGCGATGATCTTAGGTTGGGATCTTCATGTTAAAGCACCTGAAAAAAATGCTATTGGACAAAATGATCAGGTATATGATTTTGTTGCGATGGTACCTTACCAAGTTCATCATTCTTTAAAACACTTAAATAAAGTTAAAAAACTAATAATCGGAGGAGCTGCTATTTCTGAGAAGTTAATAAAAGAGTTAAAAAATATTGATACCGAAGTTTTTGCTACTTATGGAATGACTGAAACAGTAAGTCATATAGCAATAAGACCCATAAACGGTTTAGCAAAATCGAATTACTATCATGCTTTACCTGATGTTAAATTTTCTATTGATCAGCGAGAGTGTCTAGTCATTGAAGCTCCACAAGTATCAAAGCTTGAGATTCTAACCAATGATGTAGTAAAATTAATTTCAAATAATACCTTTGAATATTTAGGTAGATTTGATAATATTATTAATAGTGGAGGAATAAAGTTATTTCCTGAACAGATAGAAGTTAAATTAGCTAAATTTATAAGTCGTCCATTTATAATTGCTTCAGAAAAAAACGAAGCATTAGGTGAACAATTGATCTTAATTTTTGAAGAAGACTCATCAGAATCAATTCCCGATATTAAAGAAGCTTTTAGTATTCTATCAAATTATGAGAGGCCTAAAAAAATATATTCTTTTTCAAAATTTCCTATTACTGAGACTCAAAAGATTAAACGGTCAGAGATTCTTAAGAACTTAGACCAAGCTGCTCAAATAATATAAAAAAAGCACAAGTAATCTTGTGCTTTTTTTTTAAGTGTTTGATTTATTATTATTATTATTATTCTTCCTCTTCTTGAACTTGATCGTAAACACCACCAAGATCAAACCATTCCATAGTTCCTTTTCCTAGATTGTTTTCATCATACTCAATTACAGCATAATATTTTGTTTCAGTATTTTTACCTGTAGCTTTGTGAGTTGAACTCCAGGTTCCATAAACTCTAACAGACCCATTTGGTACAAACTCTTCATCTACCCCAGGATAATATTGGCGATCAGAAAATTTAAAGTTTTCAAATTCTGCATGCCATCCTTTCATTGCTTGTTTCCATTGATCTTTAGACAGAGAGTCATTTGTATTAGCAGGAGACCAAAACATATCTTCTGACCACATAGCAGCCATGCTTTCTATATCTCCAGCTTCAAAAAGATTATAAGCATTATCTGCAATTTTCATGTTAGTATTAAAATCCTTAAAGGGATCAGAAGTTTCAGTTGTTTCTTGGCAGCTCCATAAAGCTATAAAGGCAATAATAAATGTAAGTTGTTTCATGATTTTTATTTTAGTTCATTAATATTGAGCAATTTAGTATTTTTTATGTTATCTAAAAATTAATTTTTTTCGTATTTTTAATTAACTTCTATTTTAAACCTGAATCACTCCCAAATTAAATTTCTTTTTAATGGGTGCGTGGTTAGCTGCCTCAATTCCCATAGAAATCCAGCTTCTAGTATCTAGAGGATCAATGATTGCATCAGTCCATAATCTAGAAGCAGCATAATAGGGAGATACTTGTTCGTCGTACCTTGATTTTATTTTTTTATAAAGTTCTTTTTCTAATTTTGGAGTAATTTTTTGCCCTTGTTTTTTTAGGGATGCTGTTTCAATTTGAAGTAAAACTTTTGCAGCACTGTTTCCACTCATCACTGCTAATTCTGCACTCGGCCATGCAGCTAATAATCTTGGGTCATAAGCTTTACCACACATTGCATAATTTCCAGCACCGTAGGAATTTCCGATGATAATCGTAAATTTAGGGACGATACTGTTACTTACGGCGTTCACCATTTTAGCTCCATCTTTTATGATACCTCCATGTTCACTTTTACTTCCTACCATAAATCCAGTTACATCCTGAAGAAATACCAAAGGGATTTTTTTCTGATTGCAATTAGCAATAAAACGAGTTGCCTTATCACTACTATCACTATAGATGACCCCTCCAAATTGCATTTCGCCTTTTTTAGACTTTACCAATTTTCTTTGGTTAGCTACAATACCAACAGCCCATCCATCAATTCTAGCATAACCTGTTAAGATTGTTTTTCCATAATCTTTTTTGTACTCTTCGAATAAAGAATTGTCAACAATACGTTTAATAATTTCAAGCATATCGTATTGATCAGCTCTTGATTTTGGGAGAATTCCATAAATTTCTTTTGGATCATTTTTAGGTTTTAATGATTTTTCTCTGTTAAAACCAGCTTTTTCATAATCTCCAATTTTTGATAAGATATTTTTAATAGTATCTAAAGCTTCTTTATCATTTTTAGATTTATAGTCGGTAACACCGCTAATTTCACAATGTGTTGAAGCTCCCCCCAAAGTTTCATTGTCTATAGTTTCACCAATAGCAGCCTTTACTAAATAGCTTCCAGCTAAAAATATACTTCCTGTTTTATCAACAATCAAAGCTTCATCACTCATAATAGGTAAGTAGGCGCCACCTGCCACACAACTTCCCATCACAGCAGAAATCTGTGTGATACCCATACTACTCATGACAGCATTATTTCTAAAAATACGTCCAAAGTGCTCTTTGTCAGGAAATATTTCATCTTGCAGAGGAAGATATACTCCTGCACTATCAACTAAATAAATAATAGGTAAATTATTTTCAATAGAGATTTCTTGTGCCCTTAAATTCTTTTTTCCTGTTATTGGAAACCAAGCACCGGCTTTAACAGTGGCATCATTGGCCACAACTACACACTGTTTTCCACTAACATAACCGATTTTAACAACAACACCTCCACTTGGGCAACCGCCATGTTCCTCATACATAAGGTATCCAGCAAAACCACCAATTTCTATACTTTTTGATTTAGGATCTAATAAATAATCAATTCGTTCACGAGCAGTCATTTTACCTTTAGCGTGATGTTTTTTGATTTTATCTTTACCACCCCCAAGCTTAACTTTTGCAAATCTTTGCTTTAAGTTGGAGCTTAATAGTTTGTTATGATCTTCGTTTATATTGAAGTCTAAATCCATTGTATTTATTGATTTGGGCTAAAATACAAAACTTTAAATTGAAATACTCCCATGGAACTATAAACTAAGAATTATAAGTATATTTTATGTATAATTGTATAATTATATTTTTAAAAAGATGAAAAAAATTATCGCTTTTGCAGGTAGTAATAGTAGAGAATCAATTAATAAAAAACTTGTAGTTCTTACTGCAAATAAAATAAAGGATATTTCTATTAAGGTTTTAGATTTAAACGAATATCAACTTCCACTTTATGGTATTGATCACGAAAATGAGTTTGGCATTCCAAACAATGCTCAAAAGTTTTTTGATAAAGTTAAAAGTGCTGATGGTATTATTTTATCCTTAGCAGAGCATAATGGCGCCTATACTGCTGTTTTTAAAAATATGTTTGATTGGATGTCTCGAATTGATGGAAAGTTATGGAATTACAAACCTATGTTCTTAATGTCCACTTCTACAGGAGAAAGAGGAGGTAGGTCAGTTCTAGAAATTGCAAAGGCAAGGTTTCCCTTTATGGGAGGAAATATTGTTGCAGAATTTTCATTGCCATTTTTTGAAAAAAACTATTCGTATGAAGGTCTCCTAGATAGCGCATTAGAAGATTCTCTAAATTTTGAAATATCTAAATTTAAAAAAGCTTTATAATTTCTTATCATAGAAATAAAATATACTTTTTACCTTTTCAATAATTAAGCTTTTATTTAAACATTTTATTTTAAAAAAACACGATATTTGCTTTTCAGCAATAATAATTTTTCTAAATAGGAATTTTTTTAATTTGATTTGATATGAGTATGAATAAAAATACAGTTTTAGCCTGGGCAACATTTATTATGACAATAATGGGTCTAGTATTGATAGGCCTTGGCGCATTTCGTTATGATGATGTTGCAGGATGGGGTTTTGCTTCTGTTGGAATTGGGTTTTTTGCCAACGCATGGGTTTTCAATGCGTTGAAAGGGAGAGTTTAGTCTAAGTATAATTTCTTGTAAAAAGTAGATTTATGTCAGATGATAAAAAAGTAATTTTCTCCATGTCTGGAGTCACCAAAGCCTACCAGAATTCACAAACACCTGTTCTTAAAAATATATATTTGAGTTTTTTTTATGGAGCAAAAATTGGAATTTTAGGTTTAAATGGTAGTGGTAAATCTACCCTTTTAAAAATTATAGCAGGTGTTGACACCAACTATCGTGGAGATGTTGTTTTTGCTGATGGTTATTCGGTTGGCTACTTGGAACAAGATCCTCAATTAGATGATTCAAAAACTGTCATAGAGATTGTTAAAGAAGGCGTTCAAGAGGTAGTGGATGTTCTTGATGCGTATAATAAAATTAACGATATGTTTGGCTTACCCGAAGTCTATGAGAATCCTGAAAAAATGGAAGAACTCATGACTAAACAGGCTGAATTACAGGATAAAATTGATGCTACCAATGCCTGGGAGTTAGATACCAAATTAGAAATAGCAATGGATGCGCTACGAACTCCCCCTGGAGAGACTCCAATTAATGTCTTGTCTGGAGGAGAAAGAAGAAGAGTTGCATTATGTAGGTTATTGTTGCAAGAACCCGATATTTTGTTACTTGATGAGCCTACAAACCATTTAGATGCAGAAAGTGTTCATTGGTTAGAGCATCATTTATCTCAATACAAAGGAACCGTAATTGCTGTTACTCATGATCGATATTTTTTGGATAATGTAGCTGGTTGGATTTTAGAGTTGGACAGAGGAGAAGGAATTCCATGGAAAGGAAATTATTCGTCTTGGTTGGATCAAAAGTCTAAAAGATTAGAACAAGAAAGTAAAACCGCATCTAAACGTCAAAAAACATTAGAACGAGAACTAGATTGGGTTCGACAGGGTGCAAAGGGAAGGCAAACGAAGCAAAAAGCAAGACTTAAAAACTATGATAAGTTAATGAGTCAAGATCAGAAACAATTGGACGAAAAATTAGAAATCTATATTCCAAACGGGCCAAGATTAGGAACAAATGTCATTGAAGCAAAAGGAGTGTCTAAAGCATTTGGAGATAAATTATTATACGAAAATTTAAACTTTAACCTACCTCAAGCAGGAATTGTCGGAATTATTGGACCTAATGGTGCTGGAAAGACGACTATTTTTAAAATGATCATGGGACAAGAAAAGCCTGACAGCGGAGAGTTTAATGTTGGCGAAACTACTCAGATAGCTTATGTAGATCAGGCTCACGAAAATATCGATATAGAAAAATCGATATGGCAAAATTTCTGTGATGGTCAGGAATTAATCATGATGAGTGGAAAACAAGTAAATTCAAGAGCTTACTTGAGTCGTTTTAATTTTGGTGGAAGTGAACAGAATAAGAAAGTCTCTATGCTCTCAGGTGGAGAAAGAAATCGTCTGCATTTAGCAATGACATTACGAGAAGAAGGTAATGTTTTGTTATTAGATGAACCTACGAACGATCTAGATGTTAACACGCTGCGTGCTTTGGAGGAAGGACTGGAAAATTTTGCAGGATGTGCTGTAGTTATTTCACATGATCGATGGTTTTTAGATCGAGTATGTACCCATATTCTTGCCTTTGAGGGAGATAGTCAAGTCTATTTTTTTGAAGGCGGATTTAGTGAATATGAGGAAAACAAAAAGAAACGTCTTGGTAGTGATTTGTTACCCAAACGTATCAAGTACAAAAAATTAGTAAGATAGATTTATTATGTATCAAAATATAAAAGTGATTGCATTTGATGCAGATGACACTTTATGGGTAAATGAGCCTTTTTTTAGAGATGCCGAAAATGAATTTTGTAAACTTTTAAAAAATTACATTTCTAGAGAAGATTGTAAGCAACTTTTATTTGAAGTTGAAATTAATAACTTACCTATTTATGGTTATGGAATTAAACCTTTTACCTTATCTTTAATAGAAGCTGCTATCTCACTTTCTAAAAATAGTATTCCACTAGAGACAGTATCTAAAATTATAGAATTAGGTAAAGAAATGCTTTCTAAGCCAATTAAATTAATAGATGGAATTGAAGAAACCTTAATAAAACTTTCTTCTAAATATCGTTTGGTCATGGCTACCAAAGGAGATTTATTGGATCAAGAGCGTAAATTAAAAAAATCAGGTTTAGAAAATTATTTTCATCACATAGAGGTGATGAGTGATAAACAACCTGATAATTACCAAAAATTACTAAACCATTTAGATATTAACTCAAATCAATTTTTAATGATAGGTAATTCTATTAAATCAGATATTCTTCCAGTTCTAGAAATAGGTGCTTATGCTATTCATATTCCATTCCATATTACTTGGGAACATGAAAAGGTAATAAAAAAAGTAAGTCATCATCAATTTAAAAAAATTGAATTAGCCTCTGAACTACTAGAGTTATTATAGATTTTTAGTAATAGAGTAGTTTTCTTTTTTAAAATCTGCTGCTCTATTAAATTTCATTATCTTATGGGTAATAGGATGCTTAAACTCTAAACTATCAGCATGCAAATACAAACGTTTTGATTTATTACCATACAAATCCACAAGAGCTAATTAATGATATAATAAAGATACTTTTATCCTCTATAAATATGGTTAAAGTATTGTAATCATTACTAATTTTTAATATTTTTGATAATTATGGTGTTTAACAAAGCTACTGCCAACCTTTAAAAATTTTTAAATGAAATTTTATTATCTATTACTTTGCTTGTCACTTTTTTTTTCAACATCAATATATAGTCAAGTAATGCCGCTTGATTTTTCTGATTCCTCAGACGAGTTCATTCCTTTTGCAGGTTCAGAATTTACTTTTTTTGAAGACCCTGATGATAACGAAAATATAGTTGGTAATTTTTTTAATGATGGTTCAGAACCGTGGCAAGGTTTTTATATCGATTTAGATAATCCTATAGATTTGGATTTTCAAAATACGATTTCTTTATCGTTTTATGGATTTGATTCCGAAACACACACTATTTTATTGAAATTAGAAAATGGTGAAAATCCAGACGTACAAGTAGCCTTAGATATTCCATATAGCGCTGGATGGACAGACAATGTTATTTTTGATTTTTCTGATGCCGTATTGAGTTCAGATGGCACTACACCTGTTAATGCAACAGGTAACTATAACCGACTAACTATTTTTATAGATGGAGGATTTTCTCTCTCAGGATCTTTTTTGATAGATAACATTGAAGATGGATCTTCACCATCAGATCCCAATGAAGTTGATGTTGAATATAACTATTTGGTTTGGGAAGATAATTTTGAAACCCCAGGGGTAGTTAACTCTTTAAAATGGCACCATCAAACCCAGGTTATTATTCCCGGAGTTGGTTGGGCAAATGGTGAGGAGCAGCATTATACTAACCGAATAGATAATTCGTTCGTTGATAATTCAGGATACTTAAATATTGTTGCAAAAAAAGAAACATTTACAGATCAAAATTTGACAAAAAATTATACTTCTGCACGACTTAACTCCAAATTTGCCTTTACTTATGGTAGAGTTGATGTAAGAGCAAAGTTGCCAATAGATATAGGGACTTGGCCAGCAATTTGGATGTTAGGAAAAAATATAAATGAAAATGGTGCTTATTGGGACCCAGTTTTTGGTACTACAAATTGGCCAGCTTGTGGGGAAATTGATATTATGG
>SGZH01000050.1 GCA_004214175.1 Flavobacteriales bacterium
AAAAATTAATGATCGGAGAAAAAAGAAACCAAAAATTAATGTTTCTCATATTATGATTTTTTCTAATAAAGAAAAAAAAGTAGAAGATCCTGAGGAAAGAATTAATGAGTTATATGCAATGATCATGCAAGGAGAATCTTTTGAAAAAATAGCAAAACAATTTTCCGAAGACAAAAATACAGCACTTAATGGAGGTAAATTAAAAACTTTTGGTCAAGGAGACCTAAGAGTTCCAAAATTTGAGAATGCTGCTTACTCAATAAAAAATGAAGGTGAAGTAATTGCTCCAATACAAAGTGCATTTGGTTGGCATATTATAAAATTGAATGAAAAGTTGCCAATTCCTTCTTTTGAAGAGCAAAAAGATGATATTGAAAAAAAAGTTAAAGGAGGTGCACGAGCTTTAGTCGTTTCTCAGGCTATCAACGATAAAATAATTAAAAAGTATGGTTTTGAAGAGGGAGAAAGTTATATCTCATACTTTAATAATTATGTTAATGATAGTATTTTAGTTCGTAAGTGGACTTATTCATCAATTCCTTTGAAAGAAAATAAAATTTTATTTACCATTGGAGGTCATGATGCTACTTATACAAATTTTGCGGAATACCTTAGAGATAATCAAAAGATATTAAAAAAATACACTAACAAGGAATCCCTGCTACTAGATATGTATACCAGGTTTAAAAATGAAACGCTAGAAAGCTATTTTAAAGAAAGGTTAGAAATTGAAAACACAGAATATGCAACAATATTGAATGATTACAGAAATGGTCTTTTAGTTTATGATGTGATGAATAAAAATATTTGGCAAATTGCAAAAACAGACTCTATAGGACTCAAAAATTACTACGATAAAAATAAAAATAATTATAAATGGAAAAAAAGGTTAGATGTTGATATTTATTCTTCATCGGATAAAATTACAATAGAAGAAGCGAAAACTTTACTTATGAGAGGTGAGGAATTAACAACTGTAAAAAAACAAATTAATTCGGATGGCAAAATAAATATTATCACCAAAAGTGATATTTTTGAAATTGATCAAAGCGAATTACCTGAGGGTTTAATTCATAAAAAAGGTGTTTCTGATATTAAACTAAATGATGGTTTTTATGTTGTTGTGAATATAAAAGAAGTAATTCAACCTATCTTAAAAGAATTTGATGAGGTGAGAGGAATTGTCATCAGTGATTTTCAAACAGAAATTGAAAAAAAATGGATGCTAAGCTTACGAGATAAATATAAAGTAGAAATTAATAATAAATCACTAAAAAAACTCAAAAGAAAATTAGATAATTAATGAATAAATCTTTTCTGGCAATCATAAGTTTATTGTTTTTTTGTTCTTGTAATTATTTAACACAAGATGCTTCCATAATTCCTATTGCTCGAGTTAATAGCAGTTATTTATATAAAGATGATATCACTGATTTAATTCTCGAGGATACCTCAAAAGAAGATAGTACATTAATTGTAAATAATTTTATCAATCGTTGGGCAACTAGACAATTATTAATTGATCAATCAATGATCAACTTATCCCAAGAAAAGCAAGATTTCTTCAATGAAATGGTAAGTCAATATAAAATGGATCTATATACAGAGGCTTATAAAAGTTCAATTATATTAAAGCAGTTAGATACTATCATACAAGAGAAAGAATATGAAGATTATTACAATCTCAACAAAAGGAATTTTAAATTAAACGATGAATTATTAAAAGTTAGGTATATCCAAGTCGATAAAAATTTTTTAAATATTAAGGCGTTGGAAAAAAAAATTAAAAGGTATGATTCAATAGATAAAAAAGATTTAATAAATTTAAGTATTAAGTTTAAGTCCTTTAATTTAAACGATTCAATATGGATAAAAAGTGACGTGTTAATTGGTAGACTACCTATACTTAAAGAAGAAAATTCAAAAGTGTTAAAAAAACCTAATTATAGACAGTTACAAGATTCATTAGGAGTATATTTGATAAAAATTGAAGCGATTTTAAAAACTAATGATATAGCGCCACTTTCTTATGTGAGACCTACAATTGAACAAATAATATTAAATAAAAGGAAACAAAATCTTTTAAAAAAAATTAAAAAAGACATTACAATAGATGCAATTAAAAATAAGAATTTTGAAATTTTTACCAAAAACTAGTTTAACATTTTTATTATCATTGGTGATAATTTATCAGTCTTTTAGTCAAGAAGTTGTTACTATTGACAGTGCCGGCGTAGCTAGAAATACAGAACTCACCTCTCAGGAAAAATCCTACGATTCTGTTAACGTATTTAAACGCTACAAGGCAGAGGGCGTTTGTGGTGTAGTGGGTGATTTTGTTATCTTAGAATTTGATATTGATAAAAGCTATTTAGAGTTCGAACAAAACGGAATAGATATAAATTCAATAGATCGTTGTGAAATGATAGGTAAACTGATGGAAGATAAATTATATGTTCACCATGCTATACAGGATAGTATAATTATTTCTGATGCTGAAATAAAGCCTGAAGTAGATCAGCTAATGGCCTACATGGTTGAGCAAGTAGGTAGTGTAGATAAAGTTGTTAACTATTACAGAAAATCTAATGAATCAGAATTAAGAGCTGATTTGTTGAAAGCTAGAAAAGAAATTAGATTAACAGAAAGAATGCAGGAGAATATAGTTTCTAATATCACGATAACTCCTGAAGAAGTAAGGACATTTTTCTTTTCAATTCCAGTTGATGAAAGACCAATATTTAGTGCTGAGCTTGAAGTTTCTCAACTAGTTATAGAGCCAGAGGTAACTGAGGAAGCAAAACAAGATGCTATCAATCGATTGAAAGTAATTCGAACAGATATTGTTGATAACGGCTCTTCATTCGCTACGAAGGCGGTTTTATATTCTAAAGATGGCACACGTTCTAAAGGTGGCTTAATTGAAGGCGTAAGGAAAGACTCGCCCATGGCTAAGGAATTTAAAGATATGGCATTTTCACTACAGGAAGGAGAAGTTAGTCAACCTTTTGAAACAGAATTTGGCTTTCACTTACTTAAGGTAGATAAAATTAGAGGGCAACAAGTAGATGTGCGACATATTATTGTTTTCCCAGAAGTTTCACAATCAATTATCAAAGAAGCCCGAGCAAAGATTGATACTATTAGACAAAGTATTCTTGAAGACAAAATACCTTTTGCTGAAGCTGCAAAATTATATTCAGATGATAAGGAAACTAGAAATAACGGTGGGTTATTAGTTAATCCACAAACATTAGATACAAGATTTGATTTAACAAAAATGGATCCTACGCTAAGTGCACAAGTATACAATGTTAGTAAAGGAGAGGTGACAAAAGTTTATACCGATTCAGACCGTACCGGTAAAAGTATTTTTAAAATATTAACCGTAACAGATAGATACGAAGAGCATGCTGCAGACTACGTAAAAGATTACGAAAAAGTACACGAATTAGCTTTAAAAGAAAAACAATTAAAAGCTATTGAAGACTGGCAAGAAGAAAAGATAAAAGAAACTTACATTAAAGTAAACTCAGACTATAAAGATTGTAATTTTACAAATAATTGGGTTAATAAGGAAAACTAACATGTCAGACGTTAAAGCAATTAATCAGCTAGTTATAAAGTATAATGAGCTAAGAGACGAAATAAAAAAAGTAATAGTTGGTCAAGATGAAATTGTTGAACAGGTATTGATTTCTGTATTTTCTGGAGGTCATGCCTTGTTAGTTGGTGTTCCTGGTCTAGCAAAAACATTATTAGTTCATACCGTTGCTGATGTGTTAGGTCTAAATTTTAAACGCATACAATTTACTCCAGATTTAATGCCAAGTGATATTTTAGGTGCTGAATTATTAGATGAAAATAGGCAGTTTAAATTTATTAAAGGTCCTATTTTTTCTAATATTATTCTGGCTGACGAGATTAACAGAACACCTCCTAAAACACAAGCAGCTTTATTGGAAGCGATGCAGGAAAAATCAGTTACAATAGCTGGTCACAGCTATAAATTAGATAAGCCTTATTTTGTTTTAGCAACACAGAATCCAATTGAGCAAGAAGGAACTTATCCGCTTCCTGAAGCACAATTAGACCGATTTATGTTTGCTATAAATCTTGATTATCCAACTTTCTCAGAGGAAGTAGAAATTGTAAAGAATACGACCACAGGTTCTTTGCCAAACATTAATTCATTATTTACATCAGAAGAAATTATTTCTTATCAAAAGTTAATACAAAAAATACCTGTTGCTGATAATGTGATTGAGTATGCAGTAACATTAGTAGGTAAGACAAGACCTAAAAGTAAAGCAGCTCCAGAACTAGTAAAAAAATATATAGATTGGGGTGCAGGACCAAGAGCTTCTCAAAATTTAATATCAGGAGCAAAAACATACGCTGCACTTCATGGCAAATTTTCACCAGATATAGAAGATGTTCAAAAAGTAGCAATAGGTATCCTTCGTCACAGATTAATTAAAAACTACAAAGCAGAAGCGGAAGGTCTAGGTATTGAAGATATCATAAAAAATATATTTTAAATTACATTATTCATAATTATTATAACCATTAATCTCTATTTTATTAATATATAATCAATAAATTGTTGTTATTAATAAATTATACGCATTAAATAGTTGATATCGTTCCGTATTTGTTAATAGTTTATATATTTTGTAATTTTGCAAAACCTTAATTTAAAAGAATCAAACGTTCAGTTTTAAAATTTTAAAATATAAATATGGCATTCGATATTGAAATGATAAAAAAAGTCTACTCTCAAATGGTTGAGCGAGTAGATAAAGCAAGAGAAATTACCGGAAAACCATTAACTCTATCAGAAAAAATATTATACAGTCATCTTTGGAGTGGAAATGCAACCAAGGTGCTTCTTAGAGGAAAAGATTACGTAGATTTTGCTCCAGATCGTATAGCTTGTCAAGATGCTACTGCCCAAATGGCTTTATTACAATTTATGCAAGCAGGAAAAAATAAAGTGGCAGTTCCTACAACTGTTCATTGTGATCATTTAATTCAGGCTAAAGAAGGAGCTTCAACTGACCTGAAAAATGCAAATAATATTAGTAGTGAAGTTTTTAATTTTTTAGAGTCGGTATCCAATAAATATGGAATTGGGTTTTGGAAACCTGGTGCTGGAATTATACACCAAGTTGTTTTAGAAAACTATGCATTCCCCGGAGGAATGATGATTGGTACAGATTCTCATACCGTAAATGCAGGCGGATTAGGTATGGTAGCAATTGGAGTAGGTGGTGCTGATGCAGTCGATGTGATGGCTGGTATGCCCTGGGAATTAAAATTTCCTAAACTAATAGGAGTAAAATTAACTGGTAAAGTCTCTGGTTGGACAGCACCAAAAGATGTTATTTTAAAAGTAGCTGGTATTGTAAGCGCTAAGGGAGGTACTGGTGCTATTGTTGAATATTTTGGTGATGGTGCTCAATCGTTATCTTGTACAGGTAAAGGAACTATTTGTAATATGGGTGCTGAAATAGGAGCTACTACCTCTACATTTGGATATGATGCTTCAATGGAACGCTATTTACGTTCTACAGATAGGGCAGATGTAGCTGATGCAGCAAATGAAATAAAAGAATATTTAACAGGTGATGCTGAGGTTTATGCCAATCCAGAAAATTATTTTGATGAGGTAATTGAAATTAATTTAACCGAGTTAAGTCCTCTGTTAAATGGACCATTTACTCCCGATTTATCTACAAAGGTTGGTCAAACCATGACTAAAGTTGCCACTGATAATGAATGGCCATTAGCGGTAGAGTGGGGGTTAATAGGTTCTTGTACAAATTCATCCTATGAGGATTTGTCCAGAGCTTCATCCATCGCACAGCAAGCTCTTGATAAAGGAATTTCAATGAAAGCTGAATTGGGTATAAATCCAGGATCAGAGCAAGTTCGTTACACCGCTGAGCGTGATGGTATACTTCAAGTATTTAAAAATTTAAACGCAAAAATATTCACAAATGCCTGTGGACCTTGTATAGGTCAATGGGCAAGATATAGTGATCCTAAAAATGCACCAAAAAATAGTATCGTGCATTCTTTTAATAGAAATTTTGCAAAGCGAGCAGATGGAAACCCAAATACACACGCTTTTGTAGCTTCACCTGAAATAACCGCTGCTATTGCAATTTCTGGAAGATTAGATTTTAACCCAATGATTGATACTTTAACCAATCAAAATGGTGAAGAAGTAATGTTTGATGAACCCACAGGATGGGAATTACCACCTAATGGTTTTGATGTTGTAGATAATGGTTATTTAGCTCCTGAGGCAGATGGAGGGCATGTTCAAGTTACAGTGAATGAAGACTCTGAACGATTACAATTATTAACCCCATTTACTCCAATTGGTAATAAAATAGAAGGTGCAAAACTGTTGATTAAAGCATATGGCAAATGTACAACAGATCACATATCTATGGCGGGGCCTTGGCTACGTTATAGAGGACATTTAGATAATATTTCAAACAATTGTTTAATTGGAGCTGTCAATGCATTTAATATGAAAACGAACTTTGTAAAAAGTCAA
>SGZH01000051.1 GCA_004214175.1 Flavobacteriales bacterium
ATCGACTCCATACAAACACTGCATACCGATTATATAGAAAGCAGCCCCGGAAGCATATCACAAATAAGAGAAACAACTACTGAGCTTATCAAATTTGCTAAAGAAACTCAAACGCCTGTTATTTTAATTGGTCATATCACCAAAGATGGAAATATCGCAGGACCTAAGATTTTAGAGCATATGGTTGATACGGTATTACATTTTGAAGGTGACAGAAACCACGTATATCGCATTTTACGTTCTCAAAAAAATCGATTTGGCTCTACCAACGAACTGGGAATTTACGAAATGCAAGGAAATGGATTAAGAGAAGTTAGCAATCCTTCGGAGATCCTCATTTCAAAAAACGAGGAAGATCTTAGCGGAACTGCAATTTCTGCAACTTTAGAGGGCATGCGCCCCTTAATGATTGAAATACAAGCGCTCGTTAGTACCGCAGTTTATGGTACTCCGCAACGAAGCGCCACGGGTTATAATGCTAAAAGACTTAATATGCTATTAGCGGTCCTTGAAAAAAGAGCTGGTTTTAAATTGGGAGCCAAAGATGTATTTTTAAATGTTACCGGAGGAATTACGGTAGATGATCCAGCTATCGATTTAGCGGTAATTGCTGCAGTATTATCATCTAATATCGATATTGCCATTGAAAAATCAATGTGTTTTGCTGCCGAAATTGGTTTAGCAGGAGAAGTAAGACCCGTAACTCGAATAGATCAACGAATAATGGAAGCAGAAAAATTAGGCTTTAAATCTATCGTTATTTCTAAATACTGTAAAATTCCAAAAAACAACTATCACATAAACATCATAAAAGTAGCAAAGGTTCATGATGTAGTAAAATATCTATTTGGATAAATTAATTAGGGAGCAGGATTAGGTATTAGAGTATGTACTTCATTTATCTCCTTAATAATTTCTTCCGATAAATGCAGATGGATACTATCAATATTTTCTTTTAGTTGTTTTAGATTGGTTGCTCCTATGATATTTGAGGTCATAAAGGGTTGTTGTGTTACAAAAGCCAATGCCATTTGGGTTAAGCTTATTCCATGTTTTTTAGCAATCTCGTTATACAACATTGTTGCTTTATTGGATTGTTCACTACTGTAGCGACTGTAGTTAGGAAAGAGTGTTACTCGTGCATTTTCAGGTTTGTTATTGTTTAAATATTTACCAGCCAGCACTCCAAAAGCCAATGGTGAATAGGCCAAATAACCCACTTCTTCTCTAAACAGAACCTCAGATAAGCCAATTTCATCTCGTCTATTTAAAAGGTTATAGGCATTTTGTACGGTAATCATTTTTTTAGCTCCTTGTTTGGCTTCTTCGCAATATCGCATCAATCCCCAAGGTGTTTCATTAGACAATCCTATTTGTCTAATTTTTCCTTCTTTTACAAAGGATTCTAGGGCTTCTAAAACCTGAGCGATATTATCTTTCCACTGGGCATTATGAGTATAGTCTCTAACTCCAAATACATTTACGCCTCGTTCTGGCCAATGCAATTGGTATAGATCTAAATAATCGGTTTGTAATCGTTTTAAACTTTTTGTCAAAGCATCGTTTAAGGCTTCTTTACTAAAATTTAAGTTTTTACGAATGTGCTCAAAAAAACGAAGCGGTCCTGTAATTTTTGATGCTAACACGACCTGATCTCTATTGTTATTTTTTGCTAACCACGTACCAATTATAGACTCGGTACTTCCTTGTGTTTTAGGATTTCCTGGTACCGAGTACATCTCGGCAGTATCTATAAAGTTAACACCTCTTTCAAGAGCATAATCCAATTGAGCATGTCCTTCTGCTTCAGTATTTTGTTCACCCCAAGTCATGGAACCTAAACAAATTTTACTAACTTTTATATTGGTATTTGGGAGATTGGTGTATTTCATTATTTTTAATTAAAATCTAATTCTAGCAATAAAGGACAATGGTCGCTGTGCTTGGCTTCTGGAAGAATAATTGCTCTTTTTATATTTTCTTGTAAAGGTGTTGAAACCATATGATAGTCGATCCGCCATCCTTTATTATTAGCTCTCGAATTTGCACGATAACTCCACCAAGTGTAGTGATGTGGTTCTTTATTTAAATATCGGAAGGAATCAATAAATCCACTGTTGATAAAATTACCAATCCATTCTCTTTCCACTGGTAAAAATCCAGAGCTGTTTTTATTAGAGACCGGATTATGAATATCAATCGCTTCATGACAAATATTATAATCTCCGCAAATAACCAAGTTTGGAATTGTCTTTTTAAGTTGACTAATATACTCTTGAAATTGAGCCATATAATTGAGTTTAAATTCCAATCGAGCTAAATTAGTTCCACTAGGCAGGTATAAGCTCATCACCGATACTTCATCAAAATCTACTCGTAGATTTCTTCCTTCAAAATCCATAGTTTCAATACCAGTACCATATTCAATATGCTTGGGTTCCTTTTTACAGAAAATCGCTACACCACTGTAGCCCTTTTTCTGAGCGCTAAACCAATAACGGAAAGGATATCCAGCTTTTTCAAGCTCTTCAACAGCCACTTGGTTTTCTAGTGCTTTGGTCTCTTGAAAACAAATAACATCCGGACTGGCTTGTTGTAACCATTCTGTAAGACCTTTTTTCATCGCAGCTCGTATACCATTTACATTATAAGAAATAATTTTCATAAGTACTCATATTAAGAATAGACTAAAATAAATAAGATTGACTCTTTAGGAGGTATATTTGTGAAATTATTAGCAATAATATTTATAAAATAAATTGACTAACTTTTAGTTTTATAATAACTACATTCATTTCAATTCTGAATATGCTTATGAGGTTCATGTTGTTTTTACTTCTTAGTTTTAGCGTTAGTGCTAGCTTTGCGCAAGAGTTTCCTGGCAATTATACCTCTATAAAGGTAGCTGCTAATGACACCATTTTAATTGATAAGGTAAGTATCAATCCTGTTCGATTTAAAGTTATAGACAACAAAGGTCTAATTATAAGCCCTCGTAATTATGAGATAGATTTTTCTAAAAGCAGGATAATTTTTAATAAAAATTTGGTTTATGCTAACGATTCTTTGACTATCAGCTACTTTAAATACCCCAAGTTCTTAACAAAAGATTATTTTATCGTTGACACCAGTGTAATTGTTAAAAATAGTACTAGTATTAATAAATTATATGCGCTACAAGAAAGCACCCTTAAAGGTCAATTTAAGCCATTTGATGGGCTAAACACTTTGGGAAGTATATCACGTGGAATTACTTTAGGCAATAATCAGAACGCAGTCGTTAACTCCAATTTAAATTTACAAATTACCGGAAAATTAAGTGATAAAGTATCGATACGAGCATCCATACAAGATGCTAATATCCCGTCTCAAAGTGTAGGGTATTCTCAAAACCTGGACGAATTTGATCAAATTTTCATCGAATTGTATAGTGACAATTGGAACATAAGAGCTGGAGATATTGATTTAATTAATAATAATAGTTATTTCGGAAATTTTACTAAAAAAATTCAAGGAATATCGGCAGGAGGAACTATCAATCATAAGTCAGGAGCCAAGACAAAAACGTTTGCAGCTGGTGCTTTGGTAAGAGGTGTTTTTTCAAGTAGTAATTTTGTTGGGCAAGAAGGAAACCAAGGCCCTTACAAACTTGTGGGTCCTAATGGCGAATTATTTATCTTAATTGTGTCTGGTAGTGAGCGGGTTTATGTTAATGGATTGCTTTTAAAAAGAGGAGAAGGAGAAGATTATATGATTGACTACAATGCAGGGGAGCTAAAATTTAATGCAACCTACCCTATTACTGCTAATATGAGAATCCGAGTTGAATACCAATATACCGACAGAAACTACACGCGATTTATTGGTTTTGGTGGGGCTAATTACACCAGCAAAAAATTAGACTTAGGAACCTATGTATATTCTGAGAGTGATTCGAAAAATCAACCTTTACAGCAAAATTTAACAACAGCACAGATCGATATTTTACAAAACGCTGGAGATAACACCTCTCAAATGATTGCGCCCTCTGCAATTCCAGATACCTACTCCGAAAATAAGATTTTATATAAAATTGATGAAGTTAATGGAGTTGAAGCTTATATTTTTTCAAATAATCCTGAAGATGAACTCTACAATGTTCGTTTTACACTAATTGGAGAAAATTTAGGGGATTATGTATTGAGTGATGCAAGTGCCATTAACCGTATTTATGAATACATACCTCCTATTAACGGAGTTAAACAAGGAAATTATGCCCCAATTATTCAACTAACGGCTCCCTCTAAAATACAGGTCGGTGGGGTAAATGGCTTATACCATCCAAACGATAAAACCTCCCTAAGTTTTGAAGTAGCTGGAAGTAATAATGATCTTAATTTGTTTTCTGATATTGATAATGCTGATAATACTGGTTTCGCCGGAAAATTAACGGTCAATAAAACATTATTAAAAGCTGCGGAAGAAAGAAAATTAGACGCTTTTGCTACATTAGATTATATAAATAAGAATTTTAAAACCATTGAAAGATTATACACCGTTGAGTTTAATAGAGATTGGAATATCAATAATCCTTTAGGAAATCAGCGATATGTAGTGGGCGGTATAGATTACTCAGATACCAAGTTTGGTGACTTTAGATACGAATTTCAGAACTTAGATTTTTCTGAAAATTTTTCTGGTAATAGACATGTTTTAGGTATCAACCTAAAATTTAATAATTTTAAATTTACAACCAATGGAAGTGCCTTAAAAAGTATAGGCTCAGAACTGAATTCTAAATTTTTTAGAGTTCACAATTTAGCGACCTATTCATTCAGTAATTCTTGGATTGGAGGAAAATTATCAACTGAAAATAATCAAATACGAACCGTTATCAATGATAGCCTAACTCCCACTAGTCAAAAATTTAATTCCTATGAAGTTTTTTCAGGTTTAGGAGATAGCACAAAGGTATTTGCTGAGATTGGCTTCCAACATCGAATTAATGATAGTATTCGAGATTCTAAATTGAAACGAGTATCAACTTCAAATAATATCTATTTAAAATCTAGAATACTAAATAATTCCACCTCTCAATTAGCTGTTTTTGCAAATTATCGAATTTTAAAAGATGAGGATAAAATTGAAGATGATGAAAATTCTTTAAACTCAAGAATAATATATAACCAATCATTTTTGAAAAATGGTATTCGTTTAAATACTGCAATAGAGACCAATAATGGTGTTTTGCCGCAACAAGAATTTACCTACATTCAGGTAGAACCTGGAGAAGGTACTTACACATGGAATGACTATAACGAAAATAACATACAAGAATTAGATGAGTTTGAGTTGGCTCAATTTCAGGATGAAGCTGAGTTTATTAGGATCCTTCTACCCAATCAAATATTTGTTAAAATTAGTCAATCAAAAATTAGTCAAACACTAACTTTAAATCCTCAACAATGGTACAATCTTAAAGGATTTAAAAAAGTAATAGCTCATTTTTTCAATCAAACCTCCTTTTTAATTGATAAAAAAGTTAGGAGAGATAATACTGTTTTTGTTATCAATCCTTTTGAAGATTATTTAGAAAACGAATTAGCAGCTGTTAGTAATTTTAGAAATGTATTATTTTTTAATAAAGGAAAACAAAAGTTTACCACCTCTTATACCTTTATAAGATCTTCTAATAAAAATTTTCTATCTATTGGTTTAACTAAATCGAAATTAAAAAGTCATCAATTAAATTTTAATCATAAATTTTGGAATGACTGGCTATTAAATTTAAAGGGTACTGTATCTGAAAATCAAAGTTTAAATGAAAATTTTGAAACTAGAAACTTCAGATTAGACACTTATGAAATTAATCCTAAAGTTTCGTATTTATTAAACACTAAAACACGTTTTGATATATTTTATCAGTATTTGAATAAAGAAAACCAACTTAATAATTTTGAGCTATTAATTCAGCAAAAAATAGGTGTTTCTTTTAATTATGCTAATGTGCAAAAAATAGCTATTAATGGTGAATTTAATTATATAAATAATAATTTTACTGGAAATACCTACACCCCCGTTGCCTACCAAATGTTAGAGGGATTGCAGCCAAACATCAATCTAACCTGGCGTTTGCTGTTACAAAAAAGTGTTACTAAATTCCTAGATATCAATCTAACTTACAATGGTAGAAAGAGTCAAACTTTTAAGGCAATCCATACAGGAAGTGTCCAATTAAGAGCTTATTTTTAAAATAAAAAAAGAGCGAATAATATTATTCGCTCTTTTTAATCATTATTTAGTAAAATTTATTTTACAATAATTTTTGCAGTTTTATACGTTTTGGAAGTGTTATCTCCCATTCTAACAAAGTATACGCCTGCATCAGCA
>SGZH01000052.1 GCA_004214175.1 Flavobacteriales bacterium
CTGTAGCAACAGGAATGGAGGAGCACAGAAGAAATGCCATCGATTTTATAGAGGCTACTAAATGGGTTCGAGAAAATTTACACAATGTTTCTGTAAGTGGTGGTGTAAGTAATGTTTCGTTTTCTTTTAGAGGAAATAATGGTGTTCGCGAAGCAATGCATTCTGTTTTTTTGTATTATGCCATTCAAAACGGGATGAACATGGGTATTGTAAATCCAGCATTGCTTGAGGTTTACGATGATATCCCTAAAGATTTATTAGAGCATGTAGAGGACGTAATTTTAGATAGAAGAGAGGATGCTACAGAACGTTTACTAGATTTTGCGGAAACTGTAAAAGGTTCAAAAAAAGAAAAAACAGTCGATTTATCCTGGAGAGAAAATCCATTACAAGATAGAATTACACACGCTCTGGTAAAAGGAATAGACGCTTTTATTATTGAGGATGTCGAACAAGCAAGACTAGAAGCAACAAAACCTATTGAGGTAATAGAAGGTCATCTAATGATTGGAATGAATGTTGTTGGAGATTTATTTGGAGCAGGAAAAATGTTTTTACCACAGGTAGTAAAATCTGCGCGTGTCATGAAAAAAGCCGTAGGGTATTTAAATCCATTCATTGAATCAGAAAAAGGAGAAGAGCAAAAAGCATTGGGTAAAATTTTAATGGCTACAGTAAAAGGAGATGTTCACGATATTGGTAAAAATATAGTGAGTGTTGTTTTAGGTTGTAATAATTATGAAATTATAGATTTAGGAGTGATGGTTCCTCCTGAAAAAATAATTGAAGCGGCAAAAAGAGAACAAGTTGACGCCATAGGCTTGAGTGGCTTAATTACCCCTTCTTTGGATGAAATGGTTTATTTAGCTAAAGAAATGGAGCGTCAAAATTTTGATTTACCGCTATTAATAGGAGGAGCCACCACCTCAAAAGCGCATACTGCCGTTAAAATAGATACACAATATAAAAATGCTGTTATTCATGTGAATGATGCCTCAAGAGCAGTCACTGTTGTGGGAGATTTATTGAATAAGAAAACATCCAATGCATATGTGGTGAAGTTGAAGAAAGAATATGATGAATTCAGAACAAAGTTTTTAAAGCGTAGTAAAGAAAAATCATATATTACTATAGAAGAAGCTCGACAAAGAAAATACAAAATAGATTGGGATACCTGCGAAATCACAAAACCAAAGGAGATTGGCATCCAAACACTAGAACAATTGAGTTTAAAAGAATTAGTTCCCTTCATCGATTGGAGCCCCTTTTTTAGAAGTTGGGATTTACACGGTAAATTTCCAGCCATACTTACCGATAAAGTTGTTGGAGAACAAGCTTCAGTATTGTACGAAGAAGCGCAACAAATGATTGATAAAATAATTGCAAAACAGCTTTTAAAACCAAAAGCTATTTTTGGTATATTTGCAGCCAATTCGATTAACGATGATGATATTTCTGTTCAAAAAAAAGGGGAGGAAGTGGCTGTTTTTAGAACCTTACGTCAACAATTAAAAAAACGAGAAGGAGTTCCAAACTTAGCGCTTTCAGATTTTATTGCTCCAAAAACAACCAATAAAACAGATTATATAGGCGCTTTTTGTGTCGCTATTTTTGGCGGACAAGAATTAGCAGATCGTTACCGAACAAATGGAGACGATTATAATGGAATTATGGTACAAGCAATTGCAGACAGATTTGCAGAAGCTTTTGCGGAATATTTGCACAAACAAATTAGAACGAAACATTGGGGATATGCATCAAGTGAAGCACTAACTAATGATGATTTAATAAAAGAAAATTATAAAGGCATTCGACCTGCTCCAGGATATCCAGCATGTCCGGACCATTTAGAAAAAGAAACAATTTGGGAGCTGTTAGATGTCGAAAATAAAATAGGAGTTCTGTTAACTGAAAGCCTTGCCATGTGGCCTGCTGCTGCTGTTTCAGGCTATTATTTTGCTAATAAAGAAGCTAAATATTTTGGCTTAGGTAAAATCACAGATAATCAAGTAATTGATTTTGCAACAAGAAAAGGAATTACAAAAGAGAAAGCTGAAAAATGGTTGCACTCAAATTTAGCAGTAGAATAAGATTGATAAAAACAACCACATCACTGAAAATTATTCAGTACAAATGAAGATTACAGAACACATAAAAAAAGCAAATAATAAAACATTATTTTCTTTTGAAATTATTCCACCAAAAAAAGGAAATAGTATCCAGCAATTATACAATTGTATAGACCCTTTAATGGAATTTAAGCCTCACCTAATTGATGTTACAACATCGAGAGAAGAATTTGTTTATATCGATAAAGGAAATGGCTTGTTGGATCGAAAAACAACAAGATCCCGTCCTGGAACTTTAGGTATTTGTGCAGCAATTAAGCATAAATATGATGTAGATACCGTACCTCATGTTTTGTGTGGTGGTTTTACAAAAGAAGAAACAGAATACCTGTTGGTTGATTGTCATTATCTAGGGATAGACAATGTAATGGCTTTAAGAGGTGATGCTATGGCTCATCAAAAGTATTTTCAAGCTACAGAGGGTGGGCATCCTTTTGCTAAAGATTTAGTTTTACAAATTAAAGATTTGAATAGTGGTAAATATTTGCACAATGTTATGGAGACTGATTACAAATCTGATTTTTGTATTGGTGTTGCAGGATATCCAGAAAAACACTTAGAATCCCCGTCTTTACAGACAGATTTAAAACATTTGAAAGAAAAAGTAGATGCTGGGGCAGATTATATCGTTACTCAAATGTTTTTTGACAATCAGAAATATTTTCAGTTTGTTGAAGCTGCTAAAGAGGCAGGGATACATGTACCTATTATACCAGGAATAAAACCTATTGCTGTAAAACGTCACTTGCAATTATTGCCACAAGTTTTTAGTATAGATCTTCCCGAAACATTAATTTCTGCAGTAGAAAGTTGTAAAACAAATAAAGATGTTCGCCAAGTAGGAGTAGAATGGGCGATTCAACAATCTAAAGAGTTATTGGAAGCAAATGTTCCTTTTTTACATTATTACTCTATGGGCAAATCAGACAATATAAAAAAAATAGCTTCTGCTATATTTTAGTTAATCTCAAATAAATTATAATAATAACATAAACATAACATAAACAAATGAGCTATTTATTCACATCAGAAAGTGTTTCTGAAGGACATCCCGATAAAGTTTCAGATCAAATATCTGATGCATTAATTGATAATTTTTTGGCATTTGATAAAAACAGTAAAGTTGCTTGCGAAACTTTAGTAACTACTGGTCAAGTAATCTTAGCTGGAGAGGTAAAGTCTAACACTTATTTAGATGTTCAGCAAATTGCTAGGGACGTCGTTAATAAAATTGGATATACAAAAAGTGAATATATGTTCGACGGTAATTCTTGTGGAGTTTTGTCTGCAATTCACGAACAATCTCCAGACATTAACCAAGGGGTTGTCAGAACTAATCCTGAAGACCAAGGAGCAGGAGATCAAGGAATGATGTTTGGTTATGCTACCGATGAAACTGAAAACTTCATGCCACTAGCTTTAGAGTTGTCACATCGATTATTAATTGAGTTAGCTGCATTAAGAAGAGAAAACAAAGATATAACCTATTTAAGACCTGATTCAAAATCGCAAGTTACCATTGAATATTCAGATGATAATGTACCTCAAAGAATTGATGCAATTGTAATTTCTACGCAGCATGATGCTTTTGATAAATCGGATGCAATAATGTTGGCCAAAATTAAAAAAGACATTGTAGGAATTTTAATCCCTCGTGTAGTGGCAAAACTACCATCACATCTTCAGAAACTATTTAACAACGAAATTACCTACCACATTAACCCAACAGGGTCCTTTGTAATAGGTGGGCCACACGGAGACACTGGCTTAACTGGAAGAAAAATCATTGTAGATACTTATGGTGGTAAGGGAGCTCATGGAGGTGGCGCTTTTTCTGGTAAAGATCCAAGTAAGGTAGATAGATCTGGAGCTTATGCTACAAGACATATTGCAAAAAACTTAGTTGCTGCTGGATTGTGTAAGGAAGTTTTAGTTCAAGTTTCTTATGCTATTGGAGTTGCGAAACCAACAAGCATTAATATAGAAACTTATGGAACAGCAACTGTAGATTTAAGCGATGGAGAAATTAGCAAAATAGTGGAAGCTATTTTTGATATGCGTCCCTATTTTATTGAAAAGCGTTTAAAATTAAGAGCTCCAATTTATTCCGAAACAGCGGCATATGGGCATATGGGAAGAACACCTGAGTTAAAAACAGTAACGTTTTCTAATCCCATGGGAGAAACAGTATCTCACGAAGTAGAAACATTTACCTGGGAGAAATTAGATTACGTAGAAAAAATAAAAAATAAATTTAATATATAGTTATGAGTAGCAGTAAAACATATATTCCTTTTAAAGTAAAGGATATTTCATTAGCAGATTGGGGAAGAAAAGAAATGAATTTAGCCGAAGCAGAAATGCCAGGTTTAATGAGTTTAAGAGAAGAATACGCAGATAGCCAGCCTTTAAAAGGGGCTAGAATTGCAGGTTGTTTACATATGACCATTCAAACGGCTGTATTGATTGAAACTCTACAAGCTTTAGGTGCTGAGGTTACTTGGAGTTCTTGTAATATTTTTTCTACACAAGATCAAGCAGCAGCTGCAGTAGCTGCCGCCGGAACAGCTGTTTATGCATGGAAAGGCATGAACGAGGAAGAATTTGATTGGTGTATAGAGCAAACCTTATTTTTTGGTGAAGACAAAAAGCCGTTAAACATGATTTTAGATGATGGTGGAGATTTAACCAATATGGTACTAGATCGTTATCCTGAATTATCTACTGGAATTAATGGTTTGTCAGAAGAGACCACCACTGGAGTACATAGATTATATGAACGAGTAAAAAATGGAACACTAACAATGCCAGCTATTAACATTAATGACTCTGTTACAAAATCTAAATTTGATAACAAATATGGTTGTAAAGAATCTGCAGTAGATGCAATTCGAAGAGCAACTGATATTATGTTAGCAGGGAAACGTGTAACGGTTTGTGGTTATGGAGATGTTGGTAAAGGAACTGCAGCCTCGTTTGCTGGAGCAGGAAGTATTGTAACTGTAACAGAAATTGATCCAATTTGTGCTCTGCAAGCTGCAATGGATGGTTTTGAAGTAAAGAAATTAGAAACCGTGGTTGCAAATTCTGATATTATTATTACAACTACAGGGAATAAAGACATAGTAAGGGGTGAGCATTTTGAGGCAATGAAAAATAATGTGATTGTCGCTAATATTGGTCATTTTGATAATGAAATCGATGTAGCCTATTTAAATAAAAATAGCGAAAAAGTTGAAATTAAGCCTCAGGTTGATAAATATAATATAAATAATAAAAATATTATTTTATTAGCTGAAGGACGTTTAGTCAATTTAGGTTGTGCAACTGGGCATCCAAGTTTTGTAATGTCAAATTCGTTCACCAACCAGACGTTGGCTCAAATAGAACTTTGGAATAATGCAGATGCTTATGAGAACAAAGTATACATGTTGCCAAAACATTTAGATGAAAAAGTTGCATTTTTACACCTAGCAAAAATTGGTGTTGAACTAACTGAATTACGAAAAGATCAAGCGGATTATATAGGGGTTACGCAAGCAGGACCATATAAACCAGAACATTATAGGTACTAAAACTAACTTGAGTCATTAAAATTATATTTCTAATTTTATGAACACTAGCGAAGTAATAAAAAAGCTAAAGTATAAAAATTAGCGCCTTCCAGTAGTAGTCGAGAAATAAAAAATAGTCAAGTATGAATAAAATACAAATGTTAGTCCTTAAAGGTCAATACAATAAAATAAAAAATCAAATCGATACAGCAGTTATTAAAACTATTGAATCCACTAGTTTTATTAATGGCCCAATTGTAAAATGTTTTTTTAATAATTAAGCTATAAATCTTGAAATTATATATCTAAATGGAAATAAACTTTACTAAAAAAAGAATTTTAGTTACTGGTGGGGCCGGATTTATTGGTTCAAATTTATGTGAAGCT
>SGZH01000053.1 GCA_004214175.1 Flavobacteriales bacterium
AAAGAGTAATAGACCTTTTAGTAGGAGAAGATCTTAATTGGTCAGACACTTTAAAAAAAGGTTTGTTGAAAATAAATCAAAAGAGAGTCTTTTTTATTTTTGATGATAGCTTTATAACAAAAATTGACTTAGAAGAAGTTAAAATAATTTTTAAAACGGCTATTGAAAATGATTTAGAATCTGTAACTCTCAGAAAAAATCCATTTGGTAAAGGAGTAAAATATAATAATCGATTGTATAAAATAAAACCTACAGCAAAGTATCGAAATTCACTATTTTTAAATCTTTTTAAAAAAGAAGTTCTTTTAGAGCTATTAAAAAATGGAGAGGACGCCTGGGCATTTGAAAAAGATGGAAATGAAAGAAGTAGAAATATTAATTTTTACTCTGTATATAGTACCAAATTAGCCTCCTATCATCATGGTATAGTCAAAGGAAAATGGCTACCAAAAACTTATAGACATTTAAAAAATAAAGGATATTTATTAAACGGAAACACATTTGAAAATCACAGTAAATTTAAAATGTTCAGTATGAAAATATACACCATAATATTTTTCACAGTACATAAATTTACACATCTATTTAAATAAACTTAAATTTTATTATCTAAATGAATAAATGATAAAAAACACTTTTTTAGTTACAATTTGTCTCATCTTAAGTAGTGTATTAGGTTTTGTAGCCCAAATTGTTTTTGTAAGCTCATTTGGAGCATCAATTGAGATGGATGTTTATTTCACTCTATTGTCTGTGCCAGCTGTTGTAACAGGTATTTCTCCTATAATTTTTTCATCAGTTTTAATACCAACTTTTGCAAAGTTTAAGTCAAACCAACTTGAACTTAATAAATTTATTGACTCAATATGGAAAATCATATTGATTTTTGCAATTTTATTTTCCTCAATTGGTTTTTTTATTTCAGTTGTTAATATGGATTTACTTATTTCTGAAACTCAAGCCAATTTAAGAAATATAGGTATTCAAGTTTCATTGATGATATGGATCGGATCTGGATTTATCATTTTGTCGGCCTATTTGTCAGCTATATTAAATTACAATAAACAATTTTTTAAAGTGGCCTGGACTTCACTATTACCTGCTTCCTTTATGATTATTATTGTATTGTTATTTAATAAAGAACTTGGAGTACGTAGTATTTCACTTGGATTTTGCATTGCATTTGTGCTCCAATTTATTATTTTTTTAAAAGCTTCAAAAATTTCATTAAACTTTTTTAGTTTTAACATTAAACAGATTCAATACAAAAAACTATTATTAAAACAATCTTTTTTAGTTTCCTTATCATTGTTGCCATTTTCCTTAATTGCTCCAATAGCTTTTTTTTTAGCTTCTCAACTTGAAACAGGAAGTGTTTCCTATTTAGGATATTCCCAAAGCTTTGCGGGTTTTTTATCTGTGAGTGTAAGTATGGGGATTTCAATTGTTTCATTCCCTGAACTGGCTGATAAATTTGCTGAAGGCTTAGGAAAATCATCATTATACGATTTTGAGTTAAAATTAAAGTATGTTATATTAATTGCATTATTTGCAGCTGGTGCATTTATTTCTCTTAAATCACCAATACTTAATCTAATCTATGAAAGAGGTCAGTTTGATTCGGAGTCTGTTACTAATTTATCACGTGTTTTACCCTGGTATTTAATTGCAGGAGTTTTTTCTGCTGGACTTAACTTGTTAAGAACACTTTTTTACTCTAAGGGTGAGTTTAAATCAATAGCAATTCTAGGTCTAATAATGCCCATTATTTTTTTTATATCCGCTGGATTTTTAAAAACAAATTTTTCGTTTGTTGGAATTGGGATTGCAAATGCAATTACATTTTTTATACTTTTTTTATCATGTATTTATTTATTAAAAAATAAAGAATCATTTTTTTTAACAGAAAACTTCAATTTTTTCATTCTTAAAGTTTCTTTGATTACATTAATTTCAGCCTGTATAACCAATCTATTTTATAATTTTATTTCAAATATATATTCACAAATACCTTCGATTTCTGTATGTCTTCTTTTATTTTCAATAGTCTATTATTTATCTTCAAAATTTATATTTAAATCTGAAGAGGTTGAAGCAATACTGAATTCCATTTTTAGAAAAATTAAAAGCTGAAATAATTTTTAATGTTTCCTTTATTTTTAATACTAATATTTTCATTTTTTGTTTTTTATAGTATAAAAGTTATGATAATTAGGAGTCATGATTTATATGCACTATCCTTTTTAGTGCTTTTCATGTATACTGTTTTTACACAAATAGCTTACGTTATGTTTCCAGAATTATTGGATAATCTTAACGTTTATTATGGTTCTCAATTATTTTATAGTTATTGGACCTTTATGTTTTTTTCATTTGTTTTTTCTTTTTTAATATATATAAAATATACACCTGTTTATTCAAATACATATAAATATCGTGTAGCTAAAACTAAGAAGAACTATGGGCAGTATTTGTTTTTTCTAATAACATTATTCTTTTATTTAATTCTTAGTTTTTATTTTAAATTAAATAGATCTAATTTTGGGTACTCACTTGGTGAAGATTCTGGAGTAAGTCAATGGTTTGGTATAGGTTTTTCATTATTCACAGTCTGTACTTTAATTTTGTATACAATTTTTCGGAATAAATATAATCGATCAAGCTTACGTAGATTTTCTTTTTTAATATTTATTGTATGTATTTTATTTGTACTCCAAGTTTTGGTCGCTACAGGTGCAAGAAGTGGAATTTTGTATTTTTTTATTGCAATTTCCTTATATGAGCTATCTCCAATAAATTATGTATTAAGATATAAAAAGAAAAAAATATTAATGTTTACACTTATCGGCTTTTGTTTAATAAATATATTAATGATGATTTATTCAATAAGAGGAAAGAGCAAGGATGAAATTAATTTCAATTCAATTATTAATTACAGTGAGGACACTTCTAAATCTGACGATGTCGATCTTTCAGAGGCAATATTATTGCAAGATTATTTTGCGCCTTCTTATCTTTTATTTATGTCAATGCATCATAATGTTATAGATCCAGTTGAAACGATTAAATCAAATTTAGCGAATTCATTAGTTCAAATTAAATATCCATTATTAAGCCATACTGTAACATCCAAAGCCGGTTATAGATTCACTAGATCTGAAGGTTGGGGTTATCACTTGTTTGTAGAAGGATATAACGCCGTTGGTTGGTGGGGAATAATATATAATGCTATACTATGGAATCTAGGTATGGCTTTATTTTATAAGTTTTCAAGATCAAATAATAGAGAATTTAATAGAGTATTTTTATGTATCATTACACTATATTTAATAGCCATTATGCGTGGGGGTCAATCTTATAGTTTCATAAAAACTTCCTGGATGTTTCTCTTGCCTTCATTAGCTTTATTACTTTCAGCAAATAATTTAAAGCTTGTAAAATTTAAAAAAAATCGTAATGTCTAAAAAGATTATTTATGTTACTTCTCAGAGTCCATTCGGAAACGGAGAAATTTGGGCATTGAGAGAAATGATTTCTCATGTTGAATCAGAAATAGATCTTATTATAGTTCCGAGAACAGGATATGGAAAAATTATCCACAAGACTGCATATAAATTGTTAAAAAGAACTATAGGAACCCCTTTCATTAATATTCAAATAATTTTTGCTTTATTAAAGAAGATTACAATCGAACTAATTGATTTTATAGGAATTATTAAATGGATAATTAATCATTCCAATTCTTTTTTAGACTTAGCGAAAGGGTTAATTGTTTTACCAAAATCGTTATTTATAAGTAATAGATTAAAGGGAAAAGATATCGATCATATTCATGCATTTTCAACAACTTCAGTAGCAGTCGTTGCTTATATTATTGCTCATGAATTAAAAATTCCTTGGAGTATAACTTTCCATGCTTCTTGGCATTTAAATTCAAAACATCTAAAGTCAACAAAATTACAATTGAAATCAGTTTCTTTTGTGCGAACAATTTCAAATGAAGTAAGGTTGAGTTTGATTAAGTTTGTTGGGCAATCATATGAATACAAAATTAAAACAATTCATATTGGAGTAAAATGTGAAAAAATAAATCAAGGTGATTCTGAACTAAAGAATACTATTAATATTGTTTCTGTAGGAGGCCTATTGCCTCATAAAGGTGTTGATATCTCAATTGTTGCAGCTAAAAAATTAATTGACGTGGGAGTTAAAAATTTTAAATGGAATTTTTATGGTCAAGGAATTCTTTTAGAAGAACTGTCCGAACAAGTGAAAGAATTTGGGTTAACTGAAAATATAATATTTGCGGGAAATATTGATAATTCAAGTCTTATGGATTTGTATAAATCACGAAAAATTGATTTATATGTCCAGAATTCTATTAATCGATTTAATATACATGAAGGAATACCGGTTTCAATAATGGAGGCAATGTCACATTCCATTCCGGTAATTGCCTCTGATTGTGGAGGGATTAATGAGCTGGTAAATTTAGAATCTGGAATTTTAATTAAAATGGGGGATCCCGATGAAACTTTTAATGCCATATACAATTTAATTAAAAATCCAGAAAAACTTACTACCATAGGTAAAAAAGGTAGAAATAAAATTATGGAAGACTTTGACACTCATAAAATATCAACACAACTTTCTAGAGAGTTTTTTAAATAAAAAAAATGAAAATTATTTTAATTAATCCCTATGGTCCTCTACCTAACGAAGGTTGGAGAAAATATCGAAATATTTTATTCGGAGAGACATTAGCTGAAGATAAACATGATGTGGTTTGGTATACCTCAAAATTTTCTCATCATTTTAAAAGGAATAGAGAACATGTTTACGAAACAGGTTATGATAACTTTAATATAGAATTGATTAATTCAAAAAAGTACACAAAAAATATAGGTATCAATAGAGTATTATTTGAGATTACTTTCTGTATAAATCTATATTTCAGATTAAAAAAAGTAAAGCATATTGATTTAATTATAGCTGCAGACCCTTCCCAATTTGTGGGTTTTTTAGCCAGAATTTTAGCCAAAAAAAATAAAGCTAAATTGATATTGGACTTAATGGATGAATGGCCAGAACTTTTCGAAAAAACACTATCATCTGGCATTAAGAAAGTTTTGATAAAACCAGTTGTGTTATACTTTAAGTTTTTACGAAAGAGGAATTATCAAAAGGCTGATGGGGTAATAGCATTGGGTAAAAATTATTTGAATATTGCGAGTTCAATTTCAAAAAAAGGGACCCCAAAACAGTTAATATATAATGGTGTTGACGTTAAAATTATGAATAAGTGGTCCAAAGACTCGTCAAATGATATAAATAATATTGTCAGTAATTTAAATAATGATAAAATAAAGTGTGTTTATGCTGGTTCTTTAGGAATGCAAGGAAACAACTACGATGTTGAAGCTTTACTCAAAGCATCAATTTATTTTAAAAATAAGGGTGTGGATTTTTACATTGCAGGATCTGGTGAAGGAAAAAAATATTTGGAAAATGAAATAATAAAAAATAGTTTGAAAAATGTTTTTATTCTAGGCAATTTAAATGCAAAAAAACTAGCAAGATTATATAATTTCTGTGATATAGGTTTGGCATTATATGGTAAAGGCTCAAATGTTGATATGCCCGATAAATTTTATGATTATAGTTCATGTGGTTTAGCTGTAATTTCATCACTTAAAGGGGAGTTAAAAAATGTTATAGAAGAAAATAATCTTGGCTACTATTATGAAGCAGGTAATCACAATCAGCTAAACGATAAATTAAGTTTATTAATT
>SGZH01000054.1 GCA_004214175.1 Flavobacteriales bacterium
GATTTGCAACGTTTCTTAAACGAGTTAAATCAAACACTTGCATTCCATGTCCTCCAGCTTCACTTACCACAAAAGCATGATTTTGATACACTTTTATATCTCTCCAAGTGCTGTTGGATGTGTGTGTTGGCAATTTTCCTAGGTAAACAGGATTAATAGGATCAGAAATGTCAATAAAGGCGGTACCATTTTTTAAGCCCATGATAGCATATTCGTTCCCATCATCAGGATCGGTCCAACCCCAAGAATCATTCCCGCCAGAGGTATTAAATGTTGAAAAAGGGATAAAAGATTGTAAATCATAGCCATTACATGGATACGATCCTGCCATACCGTTATTGCAAGGAGTTTGTGCATTATTTACAATACTATACACAATAAATACAAAGAGCATTATTTTTTTCATGAAATTAAATTTAATCTTACAAAGATATTAATTATGAATTGTTAGTTAATAATTAATTTTTTGTTTAATAATTTTAGTATAGAACAATTTAATTATCAATAAACCCTACTTTTCAAACAATTAATTTAAAATCAATCAAATAATTCTTTTCCATCATAAATATAATAGAAATTGAGAAGTATTTTAAAACTTGACAACTTTCGAGGTAAATTTAGTATTGATTTTTAAAATATAGATTCCATTTGATAGGTTTGAAATATTTAAATTAGTTGTTTCTAAAGAATTATATTGATTAGAAATTACCAACTTGCCATTTAAATCATAAACATCAATCGTTTTGATTTGAGTTTCTGTAGCACTAATATTTACATAATTGGAACTTGGATTGGGATGTATATTAAAATTAGAAATAGTATTATCTCCAATTCCTAATGAAGAGGATTTTACTAGATAGAAACCTGGAATATAGGTTGGGTCACTATACACCAAACTCGAAATAATAATATTACCACTTTCAAAATAAGGGTATACATTCCAAGCTCCGTCATAACCTGCAGAGTTTCCATAAATAAAAATATCAAAATATCCTGTTTCAGTCATATTCCCATTTGCAATATCAGAAATATCAATTACTCGCATACCAGCTTTATAGTTTGCTAAGTAAAATTTATCGCCATCCACATAGCCGTTGTGATCTGTTGCAGAGGTCGGCCCAGTATATTCAAACGCTAGCTCTGGATTATCTAAATCTGTAAAGTCAAAAACAATATTCCTTGTATCAAAACCATAATCTAACTCATCGATTTCGTCTCCCATAATAAAGTAATTCAAATCTTCAGTAAACCAACCTTGATGAGTGTAGGAAGTGTTGGAGTAAAATACATTGGATATTAATTGTGGATTTGATTTGTCAGTAACATCGACAATAGTAACAAAATCTTCGTTACTTCCAATGTAAATTTCCTTTCCTGTATAATCTGAATCCGGACCGTTGTAAACGACTACTTGTGCATCATGAGTATATCCGCTACTACTATATCCTCCTTCACCTATCGGATTTAATGGGTCTTGGATATTAACAAAATGTGCGCCTCCACTAAAGTCTGCGCCCACACCATAGGCATAACCTGTTTCTTCATTGATAACAATATTATGTGCGCCTCCAAAACCATCATAATGCGCATCTTCCGTAAATGTTTCTGGAGGGTTAGCAACATCTCTTAATCTAGTTAAGTCGAAGACTTGTATTCCATGTCCGCCTGCTTCACTCACTACAAATGCGTAGTTATTGTAAACTTTTACATCTCTCCATAAACTTGCAGTTGTGTGTGTAGGTAATTTTCCAAGATATGTTGGATTTGTTGGATTTGAAATATCGAGGAACGCGGTTCCATTATCTAATCCAACTAAAGCATACTCAGTTCCATCCTCAGGATCAGTCCACCCCCATGAGTCATTTGCATTGTTTGCATCAAAATCAGTGCAAGGAATAAAAACCTGTAAGTCGTAACCATTACAAGGGTATTGACCTGCCAATCCATTTTCGCAAGGTGTTTGCGAGTTTAACGTTGTAATAAATAATATTAATAATGGTAATAATAGCTTTTTCATATTTTTTTCAATTTTTTTCCAAAGAAACGAAAAAATCATTAGACAGATAAATACATTTTTTTATTATTACTTTTAGCCATAGTATACCAACTATCGCTTATTTTTATGATAATTACCTCCAGCTTAAAAAGAAAGGGCAAAGTAGGTCTGAAAAAAATAACGAAAGAAAACAAGAAAAAATAATTAAATACAATAGTTGTAAATACTATTTATAAGTAATTTACTTTTACTTTTGCAGAAATACGTGTCGACTTATGTTTGAAAATAAAAATAATTCTACGACAAATATATCAGAACTAGGAGAGTTTGGGTTGATTGAACATCTTACCAAAAATTTTAAAATAACGCAAAAATCAACAATTAAAGGAATTGGCGATGATGCTGCGGTTATTTCTAATGATTCTTCAACAGAAATTATTGTAACAACTGATTTATTGGTTGAGGGAGTACATTTTGATTTAAGTTACATGCCCCTAAAACACTTAGGTTACAAAGCAGTGATTGTCAATTTATCTGACGTATTTGCTATGAATGCTAGGGCTGAACAAATAACCGTTTCTATTGGAGTTTCAAATCGATTTTCTGTTGAGGCACTTGAAGAATTGTATGAAGGTATTCATACTGCCGCTAAACTTTACAAAATAGATGTTGTTGGAGGAGACACTACTTCGTCAAAAACAGGTTTGGTAATAAGTGTTACCGCTATTGGTCGAGTGGTTAAAGGAGAAGCAGTTTACAGGAATACTGCAAAAGAAAATGATTTATTGGTAGTGTCAGGAGATCTTGGAGCCGCATATCTTGGCCTTCAAGTTTTAGAGAGAGAAAAAAAAGTATTTGAAGTAAATCCTCAATCTCAACCAGATTTGGCGAATTATACCTATTTAATTGAAAGACAATTAAAACCAGAAGCACGTCAAGATATTCCTAAGTTGTTGCGTGATTTAGAGCTTAAACCAACTTCAATGATAGATATAAGTGATGGGTTGTCCTCCGAAATTTTACACCTCTGTAAACAATCTAAAGTAGGTTGTACTTTATACGAAGATAAAATACCATTGGACCAGCAAGTTATTTCTACTTGTGAAGAATTTAAAATGGACAGTACCACCATCGCTTTGAGTGGAGGAGAAGATTATGAATTGCTTTTTACTGTTAATATGGGAGATTTTCCAAAAATAAAAGGAAATCCAAACTTATCGGTAATTGGACATATCACAGATGAAAAAGAAGGGGTCCATTTAATTACCCGAGGGGATGAGAAAATTCCCTTAATAGCAAGGGGTTGGAACTCATTAGAGGCTGAAAATTAATTCCTAAATTATGGTCATTATTTCAAACATTAAATAAAACCTATCCTTTTCATAACCTCAATAATTTCATCTTTATTTTCAGTTACGCTCATGTGACCAGAATCAACTTTTATTAGTTCTGCATCACTGTTAATTGCTACTTTTATAGCATCAGAAAATGGTATTATTGGATCTTCAATACCTGAAATTATATATTTTTTCCCATTAAATAACTTTAAAATTTTTGTTCTATCGCGTCTTAATCTCATTCCATTAATTGAAGCAATTATTGCTTTTTTTGAAAGTTTTAACGAATCTTCTGTAAGCAATTCAATAAGGTCTTTATAAACTAGATATTTTTTTTGAGGAAATAACGAACGAATGCCTTTTTTTATAAAAATAGTTTTATTTGTAGAAACAACTTTTAGTGCACTTTCTCTAGTTTTTTTTCTTTCTATTGAGTCCTCTTCAGTACTTGAGTTTAATAAAACAAGATTGTTAACTTTAGATCGATATTTTTCTAAAAAGGCAAGACTAACATAACCTCCCATTGAATGTCCTATTAGACTTGCAGTTATTAAATTATTTTCTACTAAAATAAAATTGACAATATCAGCCATTAATTCCATGGTACATATTTCTTCTACACAGTCGCTTTTCCCATGCCCTGGAAGATCGATAGCTATGATTTTGTTTTTTATGGAGAGAAGAGGAATTAAATCAGACCAAATATCAATGTTTAATAAAAATCCGTGTAATAAAACAATACATTTTCCTTTTCCGGTTATCGAATAATGTATCGAGAATTTTTTGAAATGTGCTATCATTTTTTAATTGATTGAAAAATAAGACAATGAATCCAATTAAACCGGCTTAAAAACGTGTTTTATTTTTCTAAGAATTCATAATATCCTCAATTTCTTCAACCTCAATTGGAATATTTTTCATTAAGTTGAGAGGGGCTCCATTTTCTTGGATAACGACATCATCTTCTAGTCTAATTCCAAAACCCTCCTCTGGAATATAAATTCCAGGCTCTACCGTAAATACCATATTTGCTTTCATAGGTTCCCATAACAAGCCATAATCATGAGTATCTAATCCCATATGATGAGAAGTGCCATGCATAAAATATTTTTTATAGGCAGGCCAGTTAGGATCCTCGTTTTGTACATCTGCTTTATCAATGAGTCCTAGGTCTAACAATTCGGAGGTCATAAGTTTTCCTACTTCTTTATGGTAATCTTCCCAAATGGTTCCTGGAGTAAGCATTTTTGTTGCATTATTTTTAACTCTGTTTACGGCATTGTAAACCTCTTTTTGTCGTTTTGAATATCGACCATTTACAGGGATTGTACGAGTCATATCACTACTGTAATTAGCATATTCTGCACCTACATCTAATAAGATTAAATCCCCATCTTTACAAAGTTGGTTGTTCTCGATATAATGAAGTACGTTGGCATTGTTGCCACTTGCGATAATAGGAGTATAGGCAAATCCTTTTGAACGATTTCTGAGAAACTCGTGAATAAATTCTGCTTCAATTTCGTACTCCGAAACGCCAGGTTTAACAAACTTTAAAACACGCCGCATTCCTTTTTCAGTGATGTTACAAGCTTTTTGTAATAAGTCAAGCTCTATGGGGTCTTTGATGGAACGCAACCTTTGTAATATTGGATTACTTTTTTCAACTTTATGTGCAGGATATTTCTTTAAAAGCCATTTGGTAAAACGATCCTCTCTGGTCTCTGTTTCAGTAGATGCCCTGTAATGTTCATTAGTATTTATATGAACTGTATCGGATTGAGCCATTAATTCAGCTATTACTTTATTCAAATCTTTAAGCCAGTAGACAGTTTTTATCCCACTTACTTCAAAAGCACGAACTTTTGTTAATTTTTCTCCTTCCCAAACTGCTATATGGTCATTGGTTTCTTTTAAAAATAATAGTTCACGATGATTTTTGTTTGGACAATCTGGAAACAATACCAATACACTCTCTTCCTGATCTACTCCACTTAGGTAATAAATATCTCTATGTTGTTGAAAAGGCATAGTACTATCTGCACTTATTGGATAAATATCATTACTATTAAAAACTGCTAGACTATTTGCTTTCATTTGAGCCATAAAATTTGATCGATTTTTTATAAATAGTTTCGAATCAATTGGATGATATTTCATAACGTTACTTTAAATTATTTTACCAAAAATAATTAAAGTATCACT
>SGZH01000055.1 GCA_004214175.1 Flavobacteriales bacterium
CAGTGTTTTAATTTTTCAGGATAATTTTTATCTAAAAAATAGCAGTATCTGACATCGTTTTTTTCCATGAAATCCATTTCTTTTTCCGCTTCTCTTAACGGAATTTTTTTTGATAGCGCTCTTAATTTAAAAGGACCAATCCCTTTTATCTTTAATAGAGTTTTTTTCCTTTCTTTAAAAACACCTTCAGCCGATCCGACTTTTAAGATTAATTTTTTGGCAGTTGCATCACCAAGATATGGCACACGCTGTAAAGCTAACGTATAGCGTAATTCGTTTTTTGAAAACATAAGAAAATTTATAAAGGGGGAGTGTTTAAAAATAACATTTTTAAACTGTTAATAAAAATATAGATTTAAAACGGTTTAAAAATGAATTTCTACTATATTTGTTTTAATGCAAATTACGACCTACATAAATGATTTATTATATCGATACGAATGTGTTATAATCCCTGGCTTTGGGGCCTTATTGACGCAGTATCATTCTGCTAGAATTGATGGTGATACTCATATACTATTTCCGCCATCAAAAACCTTATCATTTAATAGGCAACTTCAAACTAATGATGGATTACTAGCTAACTATATTGCTTCTGTTGAAAAATGCAGCTATGAATCTGCACTTCAAAAATTAAGAGCCTACACTAAAAAATTATCTATACAGTTAACAGAGGGAATCACTGTTTCTTTAAGTAATATTGGTGATTTTTATTTGAATGAAGAAAATTCTATTCAATTCACGCCATCTTCATTACAAAATTTTAACACCACTTCCTTTGGTTTATCATCTGTTGAAATTCATAAAGTTTCTAGACTAAAAGAGACTCATCAGCAACAAGAAAAGCTCCCTATTCCTTTGAATCCTGTTAGGAGACTTAAATATGGTTATTTAAAACATACTGCAATAGCCTTAATAGCAGTTTCTTTAGTGAGTCTTGGAGGGATGAAAATGTATGAAGATGAAGTACAAAAATATAATTTTGTTGAAAAACAAAAGGCAGTTACCGCTGTAGAAAATCAAATCCAACAAGCCACGTTTAGTCTCGAAAATCCACTACCAACATTAAATCTCACTTTTAAAAAACAAGTTGGGAAGTACCACATTATAGCAGGAGCCTTTAGAATTGCTACTAATGCCGACAAAAAGATTAAGGAACTTGCCAACATTGGATTTTCACCAATTTTAATTGGAGTCAATAAATATGGACTACATCAAGTTGCTTATAGTAGTTATGAAGATCGGTTAGAAGCCATAAAAAATCTAAGAGAAATCCAAAAGTCACAAAATTCGGATGCTTGGCTTTTAGTAAAAGAATTAGAAAAATAATTCTTCCTTTTTAAATTTATCTTGTTTCGAAGATAACAGTACCTTTGTATAAAATATATTCTTATGATTTCAAGAACTCCAAAAGAATCTCTTACGGTGGTTACCGATTTAGTATTACCTAGTGAAACCAACCCTCTTGGTAATATGTTTGGGGGTGAGTTGTTAGCTCGAATGGATCGTGCAGCTAGTATTTCGGCAAGAAGACATTGCAGAAGGATAGTCACCACAGTTTCAGTAAATCACGTTGCTTTTAGTAAAATGATTCCTTTAGGAAGTGTTGTCACTATCGAAGCTAAAGTTTCAAGAGCTTTTAAGAGTTCTATGGAAGTAGTGATGGATATTTGGATTGAGGATCGTGAAAGTGGGACTAGAAAAAAGTCAAATGTTGGTATTTATACTTTTGTAGCAGTTGATGAATCTGGTCAACCAGTATCCGTTCCTGCAATAATTCCTGAAAGTGATCTTGAAAAAGAACGGTTTGAAGCTGCGCTTAGAAGACGACAATTAAGCCTAGTAATAGCAGGAAAAATGGCCGCTTCCGATGCAACTGAATTAAAAGCTTTATTTAATTAATTTTTTCTAATTAATAGTATGTTAAATTTCTATTCTTTAAAATTTAGACAAGACTAAAAAATAAATTAGTTAGTATAAAAAAATATTTTATATTTGCAAAATGTTTACACTTGCAGAAGAAAATTATTTAAAAGCAATTTTTCATTTAGAAAACGACTGTGGGACTGGAGTCACAACGAACGCTATTGCAGATAAAATGGATACCAGGGCATCATCTGTTACCGATATGATTCAAAAACTTGCTGATAAAAAAGTAATATCCTATCAAAAATACAAAGGAGCTTCACTCACTAAAAAAGGAAAATCAATAGCAGTTAATATTATACGAAAACATCGTTTATGGGAGGTTTTTTTAGTTGAAAAATTAGATTTTCAATGGGATGAGGTTCATGAAATTGCGGAGCAGTTAGAACATATTAAGTCTAACGAATTGATTCAGAAGCTAGACTCATTTTTAGGACATCCCGATTTTGATCCTCATGGAGATCCTATTCCGGATACGAATGGTTATATAAAACCTACCGAAAAGAAATTACTTTCAAAATTAAAAAAGAATCAACAAGGAATTTGTGTGGGCGTAAAAGAATCCAGTGCAAAATTTCTTCAATATTTAGATACTAGAAAAATAGGAATAGGCTCTTCAATTAAAGTAATAGATAAGGAAGATTTTGATCAATCTATGACTATTCAAGTTTCCAATAAACAGTTTTTTATCACCAAACAAATTTCAGAAAACTTATACCTGAAAACAATTTAATATTAATGAAAAAATCAGTTGGTTTGTTTTTTTTATTTTTTGGTCTTTTCGCAAGGGCTCAATCACTTTTTGAGGTTAATGGCACTGTATTTTCAGAAGGCCAGCCCCTAGCATTTAGTAATGTTCACCTTGAAAATTCGATCATAGGAACCACCACCAACGAGAATGGAATATTTAAATTAACTAATCTAAAGCCAGGAGTATACATATTGATAGCTTCTTTTACAGGCTATGGTACTTCCAAAAAAAGAATACAAATCACCAATAAAAATTTAGAGATAAAGTTTAACCTAGTTGAAGATAATTCTTTAGAAGAAGTCATTATTACTGGAACCCTAAAAGCTGTTTCTCGACTAGAAAGTCCGGTTCCGGTTGAAGTATATTCCACTACTTTTTTAAAGAAAAACCCAACTCCAAGTGTTTTTGAAGCCCTGAACAACGTAAATGGAGTAAGGCCTCAGTTAAATTGTAATGTTTGTAATACAGGAGATATTCATATCAATGGTTTAGAAGGGCCTTATACATTGGTTATGATTGATGGTATGCCAATTGTAAGCGGGCTTTCTACGGTTTATGGTTTATCGGGTATTCCAAATTCCCTTATCGAGCAAATTGAAATTGTAAAGGGACCTGCTTCTTCTCTTTATGGAAGTGAAGCCTTAGGTGGTCTTATTAATATAATAACAAAGTTACCTGAAAATGCTCCACTATTCTTTGCTGAAGGTTTTGGGACTAGTTGGGGAGAGATAAATTTTGATCTAGGCCTAAAAGCTAATGTGGGAAAAAAAACAACGGTTTTAGTAGGAGTAAATTATTTTAACTACGATCAACTTATAGACAACAACAATGATAATTTTACAGATTTAACCAACCAGGATAGAATATCGTTATTTCAAAAATGGAATTTTAAACGAAGAAAAAACAGAAAATTTTCTCTTGCCAGTCGTTACTTCTATGAAGATCGATGGGGTGGAGAATTGCAATGGAATAAAAGTTTCAGAGGGGGTAATGAGGTTTATGGAGAAAGTATTTATACCTCCCGATTTGAGATTTTTGGAAATTATCAATTACCCCTTTTAGAAAAAATTGATTTTCAATTTTCATTCTCCGATCACGATCAGAACTCAGTGTATGGAGACACCCCCTATCTTGCAAAACAGCGTATTGGTTTTGGGCAATTTATCTGGGATAAAAAAATTAAATATCACGATTTATTATTGGGAGCCGCTATTCGCTATAATTATTATAATGACAATACAACCGCAACAATTCTTGCAGACGAAACAGTAATTCCTTCCTTTTTTGTTCAAGATGAAATAGACTTTAATAATCAACAAAGTTTATTGCTAGGGATGCGTTATGATTACAATAGTAGGCATGGAAATATATTTACTCCGAGAATAGCTTATAAATTTAAACCTACCAATGATGATATTATTCGACTTAACGCTGGAACCGGTTTTAGAGTTGTAAATTTATTTACAGAGGAACACGCAGCACTTACTGGAGCTAGAGAGGTCATTATTCAAGATGAATTAAATCCTGAAGAATCCTATAATATCACAATTAACTATTTAAAAAAAATATATTTAAAAAACGGAATGTATTTTACTGTCGATACTTCAGCATGGTATACCTATTTTACCAACGCGATTATTCCCGATTATGACACGAATCCCAATCAAATTATATACGGCAACTTAGATGGGTTTTCTCAATCGTCAGGACTAAGTTTTAATATAGATGCTGTTTTTGGTAGTGGAATAAGAGCTTCTATTGGGGCGACTTATCAAGATATTTCAAAAACTGAAAATGGAATAAAAACCCCACAAATATTAACAGAAAAATATTCTGGAGTCTGGTCATTTAGCTATAAACATTACGGTACAGATTTAACATTTGATTATACAGGAAGTCTTTATGGACCTATGCGTTTACCTTTACTAGGTGAATTAGATCCAAGAAGTGAGTACTCACCTGCATGGAGTATTCAAAACATTCAAATAACCTATGATGGGATAGACCGTTTTGAAATATACGGCGGGATAAAAAATTTATTAAACTGGACTCCAAATAAAGGGAATCCCTTTATTATTGCTAGATCTAATGATCCATTCGACCAAAATGTAGTCTTTGATAATCAAGGGAATGCAACACCAACTTTAGATAATCCTTATGCATTAACTTTTGATCCCTCCTATGTGTATGCTCCCAATCAAGGAATTCGACTGTTTTTTGGCATTCGATATGTTTTGAATAAACTCTAAATTAAATTAATATGTTTGAACAAATAGTAGATTTTGCAAAAGTACATCCTATTTTATCAGCCTTTTACGCTTCAGTATTTACCTGGGGTTTAACAGCTCTAGGAGCATCGCTTGTTTTCTTTTTCAAAAAAGCTAATAGAGCTGTATTAGATGGCATGCTTGGTTTTACTGGAGGTGTTATGGTCGCAGCAAGTTTTTGGAGTTTATTAGCCCCTGCAATCGAAAATAGTGCAGGAGAAGGCTTTGTGAAAGTACTCCCTGCTGCCATTGGTTTTGCAATTGGTGCTTTGTCATTATTTGGTATGGATAAAGTAATGCCTCACTTGCACATCAATTTTAAAAAAGAAGAAGCAGAAGGAATTAAAACCAAA
>SGZH01000006.1 GCA_004214175.1 Flavobacteriales bacterium
GTGATATTTAGAATTGTAATAGATTTCTATTCCTTTTTATTCGCAGTAGTATCTGCCAGCATTAAAAAGATCAAAGGTTGAAAAGGTGTTTCCTACTTTCATAATATATATTTCTCGACTACCACCGGTAGTCTTAATTATTCTTACTTATTCCACCGTGACCGACTTAGCCAAATTACGAGGTTGGTCTACATTTTTATTTAATAGTACCGCGATGTGGTAGGAAAGTAGCTGCAAAGGTATGGTGGTGAGCAGCGGACTAAAACATTCCATTGTTTCGGGGACTTCGATCACATGATCGGCCAGCTCCTTTACCGTCGTATCGCCTTCGGTGACAATGGCAATGATCTTCCCTTTTCGTGATATTATTTCTTGGATGTTGGAAACTGTTTTATCGTAATAACCTTTATTAATGGCTACCACGATCACCGGCATATTTTCATCGATCAGTGCAATAGGACCATGCTTCATCTCTGCGGCAGGATAACCCTCGGCATGGATATAGGAAATCTCTTTTAGTTTTAAAGCGCCTTCCAAAGCCACCGGAAAGTTAACTCCTCGACCCAAATACAAACAATTGTGTTTGGTTTTATAGGTATGAGCAATTTCTAAAATCCGTTGGTTGAGCAGTAAGGCAATTTCTACCTTTTGTGGAATGAGCTCCAACTCGTTAACAATTTCTTTAAACTGTGCCACCGAAATTGATTCTTTGGCCATGGCAATACGGAGTGCCATAAGACTCATTACCGTAATTTGCGTGGTAAAGGCTTTGGTAGAGGCCACTCCTATTTCGGGACCCGCATGAGTATAGGCTCCGGCATCAGTCGCTCTCGAAATAGTGGATCCTACCACATTGCAGACTCCAAATACAAAAGCACCTTTTTCTTTGGCTAGCTTAATGGCTGCTAAAGTATCGGCGGTTTCTCCTGATTGGGAGATAGCAATAACCACATCTTGATTGCTAATAACAGGATTGCGATATTTAAACTCGGAGGCATATTCGACCTCTACCGGGATGCGTACCAAATCTTCTAAAATATACTCGGCCACCAAACCAGCATGCCAAGAGGTGCCGCAGGCCACGATAATGATGCGTTTGGTATTTAAAAATTTATCAAGGTGTTCCTCAACTCCAGCCATTTTAATAAGGCCTTCTTCCACTAGTAATCGACCCCGATAGGTATCTTTGATGGCACGAGGTTGCTCGTAAATTTCTTTGAGCATAAAATGTTTATAGCCGCCCTTTTCGATAGCATCAAGGCTGAGCTCCAATTCTTGGATATAATAATCAGTAAAGGTATCGGTTGCAATAGAGAGTATTTTGGGTGGACGATCTTGTTTAATGATCGCCAACTGATGATCTTCTAAATACACAGCCTTATTGGTATACTCAATAAAGGGAGAAGCATCGCTAGCAATAAAATACTCGTGATCGCCCATGCCAATAGCTAAGGGACTCCCTAGTTTAGCTACGACCAGCTCATCTGTTTTTTTAGTATCAAAAACGACGATGGCATAGGCTCCTACTACCTGACTTAAAGCCACTTGTAACGCCTTACCAAGTTGGTACTGATGCGATTTTTGAACCTCTTCAATCAAGTTAACCAAGACCTCGGTATCGGTATCGGAATGAAAAACATAGCCTTTACCCACGAGTAGTTTTTTGAGCGCTTCATAATTTTCGATGATTCCGTTATGGATGAGGGTTAATTCCCCCGAATTGGAACTGTGCGGATGCGCATTGGCATCGGAAGGCACTCCATGAGTCGCCCAACGGGTATGCCCCATACCGATCGACTGATTAGCGTCTTTAAAATTAGACAAGGCTGCTAAATCGGCAACCTTACCCTGTGTTTTATACAAAGACACCACTTGATTTTCATAAAGGGCCATTCCGGCACTGTCGTAGCCCCGATATTCGAGCCGTTGAAGCCCTTTTAACACCAAAGGCGCCGCTTTTCGGTGGCCCATATAGCCTACAATTCCACACATTGTTTTATTGTTTTTGGTTAATTATCATTTAAGGTCTTCATAAATATTGCTGCTAATAGGTAGGCCAACATTAAAATTGGTAAGCCGATGATTTTATGGATAGGATTCATCTGGCTACTAAGCTGGTTAAAAAAATTCAAATATTTTTTTAAATTTTTCATGTTTTTATTTTTGTTCCTATAAACACTTTTACAATGGTTAGGTTCGTTTATTCCTTCTATTGAAAATAGGACTGTGATAGGTTCTTGATAGAATACTAATTGATTATTATACTATATTTAAAAAAAAAGGTGCACCCACCTTAGTAACACTTTAAAAAAATAAAAATTATAATCTGTATAAAGCACCGATACCGGCCCGACTGTGATTGTAGCTCCAAAAGCCTATTTACCTAATACTTGGGCATTGATCCCCCAGCTTACCGAAAACCAATAGTTGATCCCAAAACCTTCTTAGTTATCATTATTGTTCGGAGAATCGTATTAAATTTTGTATAAAACTCCCAAACTTGTTTGGTGATGGTTGGTATTGCTACTCCCAACGCCCCATTTACCAAGGGTATTTAAATTAAGGCCCCATTGATCCGAAAACCATACGTTAAGCCCTAGCCCAACATTGTAAGTAAATACATCGGTAGGATCTACCAAGTTGCTTGGATTTTCTTGACTGCTAAAGTCTCCAAAATGACTGACACCCATTCCAAGCGATACATAAGGTTCGTAGGTTTTAGCACCCAAAAAATAATAGTTGGCAGCCACATCAAAGGCCAGGTATCCCATATCATTGCCTCCTTCTGATTCGCCGAGGATGGTACTGCCATCAACCACTTTACCATCTTTAGCCCAGTTATGTGAGAGAATAGCTTTGGCTTTCCACTTGCTAGCAATGTTGGTTTCTACACTTAGGTAAATAGGAACACCTCCAAAAGCCCAATGGTCGCTGTTGGTAAGGTCTTCGAATCTAGCTCCTGAATTGTTAAGAGCATTGAACCCTAAACCCAGCACATATTCAGTACCGGCACCCGTTTTTGGGGTCGTTTCTTCTTGAGGGCTTTCTTGTTCATTTTGAGCGTTCATCATTAAAACAGTGAACATACTTGCAAATAATAATAGACTTGATTTTTTCATGATAAATTGATTGTTTGAATTAATTGATTGTCTGAATTTGTTGTAATAGGGATCAGTTATAAGGATGTTTGCTGGCAGACACCATTAAAATAGATCCACAGTATTTTTTTTTATAGACTTATTATATAAAGCTTTTTATAATCTATTATAATATTATATGAAGCAGACAAAAAAAAATACAAAACTCTCATCCTTATTTTTTTAAAATCTTTTTTTGCTTTAAGGATTTTTGGATCAACTCTCTTATAAAAGCGCTCACCGGTTTCGGTCTTTTGTTATTGTTAAGTGCTTCGTTTAAAATGACCCAATTAATTTGACTCACCTCCTCAGAGGTAAGCAATACTTGTAGTTTTTCAGTTAATTTTTCACTCATGACTTTGTGATATATTAATGTAATTATTAAGTGATAATAGTAAAATTAAAGATTAGTAAGATGTTATTATTATTTTTTTGCTTTATAAAAAATAATTAACCGTCTCTTTTTTTAAAAGTGTTGGAATACTCCTATTATGCACTAATCGCTTCCTTAGTAGTGATAGAAACTTTTATGCCCAACTCTTTAAGTACCAGTTGTACTCGGTTAGCATTAATATTTTGAATCACACCATCTTTTCCCTTAAAGGGACCTTGAGAAATAGACAGACAGTCTCCTGCTTTTAAGGTTTGTACTTTGGCAGCCAATACCTCCCCAGATAGCCAGCTTTTGAGGGTTTCTATTTCTTGATCTTTAACGATAGCGGGACGATTGAGCCAAAATAGATAGCGCACTACACCCGGAGCTGCGTACACCAATTCGCGTTCTTTGGGTGCTAAATGCACAAAAAGGTAGGAACTAAATAAAGGAACCTCAACTGTTTTTTTACGATCAGACCATTGTCGTACTTCTTTTACTATAGGACAATAGACATCGATTCCAGATTTCTCCAATATCAAAGCTGTTTTCTTTTCGTTCCTTGCTTTTGTATAAACGACGTACCATTTTTTTTTCATAAACTAGTATACCTTACTCTGACTGGTTTAAAATTTTTTCTATTTGTAACAACTGCTTACCACTAATAGTAAGTCTAGAAGTTCGGTTGCCGAAGGTGTCATAAAAATAAGCACCCAATAGATTTTCTTTAGTAATTACTAATTCTTCAAATGGATTTTTCAATGGTCAGTTATTTTTTAAATTTTTACTAAGCAAGGATAATAAATCGGATGTTTATGAGCATCGATATTCCAAGAATAACGTATAGGAGTATTCTAATAGATCTGAGAAAACTTTTGCTAATTAATTTTGAATTTTCCATAATATTAAAAGCTTATATAAATATTTATTTATAAAAAAATTCACGACTTCGTCGGGTCGCTCACACAACAATTTATCTAAAAAGAAGTTTTTTTAATTGTATTTAGGAGTTTTATAACATAGCACCCAAATAAAATGTATATCTTGGTTGTAAAATTATTATAGTATTCTAGTTTAATCATATATAACTAGGCAATCCACATAATTTCATGTAAACTCACCTATACTCACCTATTTTAATTTAAAAAATAATCTTATTTTTGTGACGCTTATGAAAAATATAATTTTATTTATTTACTTGTTATCCTACGTATTTATTGGGTTTTCTCAAAATCCAAAAATCATTGACACACTTGAAATACACAATCAGATTAAGTCATACGGTATAGATGAAAAAAATTTAGATTTTAAATATCATTTTTTTAGTGATATCATTTTTTTAAACGATTCAACTCTCTTATACAACCCCAACTCAACTCTTCATTTATTTAAGATACATTTAGGTGATATCCCTAGGGTATCCAAAATTTCGAAAGAAACTCATTCAGGTCATAATTATAATAGACATTTATTTTTATACGATGATATTTTATATAGTTATGGTGGTCAAGGTCTATTTAATTCATTTCCTGATCTTTTATACTTTGATTATTCAACTAAAGATTGGATTATAAAAGAAATAAAAAACTACCCATTTGATGCACAAAAAGTTTTAAACTCCTGGAAAATTGGTAATAAAATCATAGTTCTTTTATCAACTTTTTCAGAAATTGAAACAGCTAAACTTGATACAAAATTACAGTTATCTTTTGGAGAGATAAATCTTGATAATTTTGAATATATTCAAAAAAGAAATTTCACTAGTACTACTCAAGAATTGTTATTTCAATCTGGTTTAGGGTTTTTTAGAGGAAATTATATATATGATTCTGATCTTTATTCTTTACACGGATATTATCAGGAATATGGTAATATTAAATACAGGATTTTTGATAAAAAATTAGCTTCTTTCCAAAGAACCACTGAATTAGATAAATTAAAACCTGTTAATGGCTTTTCATACATCTATATTAGAGATTCGACAATTTGTTATAGAGATCAACACGGAAAAATAGAATATCTTGATGTCGATTTAGGAAAAACATTGCATAGTAAAGACTATTTTAAACTATATAAATCTAAATCAAAAATTATATCACCATATTATATTATCAGTATAATCATAATAATTTGTATAGTTATTTTTTACTTTATTAAATGGAAAAAAGCATCTTATTTAAATAGTTTGACAGATACATCAAAACAGGAAATATTTATTATTGAAAATAAATTAAAAAATCTAAAACCAAAGATCATTACCAAAGAACAACTAGATGATTTATTAGAGATATCACATCACACTTATGAAACTACAAAAACAAAAAGAAGTGAAATAATTAGCATTATAAATAAAAATACTAAAATAAAAATTACAAGAGTTAGAAAACAAAATGATAAAAGATTTTTTGATTATAAAATAAGTTAGTTTAAATAACATATTTATTTGGTCGATCAGACGATTTAACATTAAAAAATATTATGCGCAAATAGCGTCTTGTGTGGTAATGGAAACTTTTAAACCCAACTCTTTAAGTACTAGTTGTACTCGATTGGCATTGACACTTTGGATCACCCCATCTTTTCCTTTAAAAGGACCTTGACCAATGCATAATGAATCTCCGGCTTGCAGGTTTTGCACCTTTGCAGCTAGGACCTCGCCCGATAGCCAGCTTTTGAGGGTTTCTATTTCTTGGTCTTTAACGATAGCTGGACGATTGAGCCAAAATAAATAGCGCACTACACCCGGAGCTGCGTACACCAATTCGCGTTCTTTGGGAGCTAAATGCACAAAAAGGTAGGAACTAAATAAAGGAACCTCCACTGTTTTTTTACGATCGGACCATTGTCGTACTTCTTTAACCGTAGGACAATAGACCTCGATTCCTGATTTCTCCAACATCAAAGCAGCCTTCTTTTCGTTTCTTGCTTTTGTATAAACGACGTACCAATTTTTTTTCATAACCTAGTATATGGTACTATGACTGGTTTAAAATTTTTTCTATTTGTAGCAACTGCTTACTACTAATAGTAAGGCTAGAAGTTCGGTTGCCAAAGGTGTCATAAAAATAAGCACCCAATGGGTTTTTATTAGTAATTACTAATTCTTCAAAAGGATTTTTCATAGGATAGATCGTTAAGGTTGTTAATTGATTTAAATGAAAGGTATTAGGCAACCAATACAAATCGAATGTTCAGTAGTAAAGAAATCCCTAACATAACATAAAGAGATACTTTAATAAATCGCATTGAATTTCTGTTGATAAGTCTCGTGTTTTCCATAGCTAAAAAATTTAAATTATTGTACTTTATTTAAGTTATCTGCACGACTCCGTCCTGTCGGTCACACAACTATTTCTTTTTTTTAATTATTGAGAGTAATTAATTTTTGATAAAATCATTACTTGAGAGTGCAAATATATAATATCAAAATACACAAAACAAGATAAAATGACATTTTATTACGTTTATTAACATTTATCTATAGACAAACGGTAATATTTTAAATCTTCTAAATCTAGTATGTATCAATAAGGTATCAAATAAAAAAGTATAAATCCCTAATAAATAACATACTAGCATGGTAGTAGAATAGTATTTTTCTCTAATGATTCTGCTTATAAAACATTTGAAAAAAGAAAAACCCTACAAAAAAAAAAAAAAAAAAATAGATGAAAAGTAGTTAACTTTCGATGTATAAATTAAAAAAAGCATCACTTTTAGGTGATGCTTTTAACAGCGAAGCTGTTTGTTTTCTAATACTCTATCCCCAAAATATTAGATTGCAATATTAAAAAACTTAATTTTATTACGCAACTAATTTTTAAAATAACTATAGTTTAAGTGCTTTTTATTATAGTTAAAATGATATTATATATAGGTATTTGGTATTTTATTTCTAAAATCCTAACTAATAAGCTCTGTTTTAATTCCTTAACTCTAATTTATTTTCTTCCCAAAGTAAAATACCACCTTCCATGTCATAAATTTTTGTAAAACCTAGTTCTTTTAATGCAATAGCGGCTTGTGCACTTTGACCTCCTCTATTACAATACACATAAACAGGTTTGTTTTTGTCTAATATTTTTACTTTTTCTTTAAAATCGGCGCTGGTAATACAAATATTTTGTGCTCCTTTGAGATGATTGCCTTTAAATTCTTCTGGAGTTCGAACATCGATAAGCTGAATTGAACGATCTTTATAAATGGCGTCGTAAACTTGTTGAGGAGAAATAAGCTCAATTTCGCCTTTAATCGATGTTATATCAGAGGGAGTTTCTTTACAAGCACCAAAAATAATACTAACTAGTAGTAAGGTAAAAATTATAGATTTTCTCATTATGAAGATTAGATTATTATAATAGGCAATTTAGAAATTTATAAAATAGAAACAACAAATTATTATTATTATTTATTTAGTCAGTAAACTATTTTATATAATAAAAAAGGAGCCTACTAAGAGGCTCCCTTATTTTTTAAAAGAGACTTTTATTACTTTTTAAATACTTTTTGAGTTAAGGTCCCCAATGAAGTTTCTACATTTAAAATATAAATACCCTTAGCAAGATCTGAAATATTCATTTTCCCATTTTGTAATTTTACTCCGGTATCTTGTCCCAACAAATTATGAAGACTTGAACTTTTTACAATAACAGAAGAAGGAAATTCAACATTTAAAACTTCGTTAGCAGGATTTGGATACACCGATGCTAAGTCAGCTATCTGGTCTGAATTTGCTAAAACCTCCGCTTCCCCCTCAATGGTAAATGCCACACTTGCAAAACTTACTCCTAGGTTGGTTAAGGAGGTCCAAGAAGTTGCTCCAGCAGCAAAAATATCATTAGGATCAATTAAATGAGCCTCATTAACACCATTTTCAGGAACTCCAGCATCAAACCAATTCCATCGGGTTTCACCCACTGTTAAATCATCAAGATTAACTCTTGGATTAGCAACTAACCAGTAATCTCCAGCTGGTAAAACCAATGGCTCTCCCCCATTAGCGATTGTTACATCTACAATAAATGTATAATCACTTTCATCGTTTATTATCTCCACAACAATGGGAGGAATGGGTAACACGGATAGATCTACAAACTCTACAACACCTGTACCGGGTTGTGTTGGATCACCAACAGGGGTATTTGTTTGATCATCATTTTCATAGATATGAATATCAAAACCGTTAATTACCTGATCTAAGTCTCCAATATTTTGAAAACCATAAACAGTAATTTTGTCGATTCTGGTAGATTCTGCAAGGTTAAAATCATCGGTAGAATAAACGCCTAATTCTGCTGCAGTAGAATAATCTGAAATAATACCATTTCCTCCAACAGAAGGCTGATCCCAAATAATGGCCTGCTTAGTATTGGCGGGTGGTGTGCTTGTAGAAGTATTCGATTGTGCAGTAAATTCTTGTGCATGTAAAGAAAGTCCAAACAAAAGAACTACTAACATTAATGTAATTTTTTTCATATTAATATAATTTAAAAATTTATATTGTAAAAAGTATTAAAAAGATATGAATTTACCAAAAATAGGAGTTATTATTATTTTTTCATGCCTGACAATGGCATGTGATTTTGATTCAAATAAAAATACGACGGATTTTACGACCGTTTTTGAAAAAACAGCCGGACTAGAAACAGCCACCTATCCTGAGGTGATCAATTTTTACAAGCAACTTGCTGCCGACTATTCGAGCATTGCCCTCTACGAAATGGGAGCGACTGATAGTGGGCATCCCTTGCATTTGGTCACTTTTAATCCAAATAGATCTTTCGAGTCTGAATTTAAGACCGATGAAAAACAAAATATTTTGCTGATTAATAATGGAATTCATCCAGGAGAAAGCGACGGGATTGATGCTTCTATGATGCTATTAAGAGATTTAGCACAACAAAAAATTAAAACGCCACAGCAAACCATCATCGCAGTGATTCCTGTTTACAATATTGGAGGTGCTTTAAATAGAAACTCTACAACACGAACCAATCAAAATGGGCCTAAAGCCTATGGTTTTAGGGGTAATGCTAGAAATTATGATCTAAATAGAGATTTTATAAAAGCAGATTCTAAAAACTCCAGAGCCTTTACCAAGATATTTAGAAAGCTTCGCCCTGCATTGTTTATAGACAATCATGTGAGTAACGGAGCCGACTATCAATATACCTTAACTCATTTATTTACCCAACATAACAAATTAGGGGGTGCTTTAGGAAACTATTTACACCAGACGTTTATGCCTGCATTGGAGGATTCGCTCGCCCAAAAAAATTGGGATATCATTCCCTACGTGAATGTTTTTAATAGTACTCCGGATCAGGGTTTTAAGCAGTTTTTTGATTCACCACGATATTCAACGGGCTATACCACCTTATTTAACACCCTGGGGATGCTGGTCGAAACACACATGTTAAAACCCTATAAAAAAAGAGTGGAAGGCACCTATGAATTGATGAAGACCTTTATTGCTATCGCCGAAAAAGAAGCGGAGCAAATTAAAAAATTAAGCCGTTATTCCCAAAGTAGGTACCCTGTAGGAGGGCAATATCCCATATCTTGGAAAATAGATAGCTCAAAAACAACCGAGCTCAACTTTAAAGGTTATACCGGTACTATAGTTTCGAGTAAGGTAACCCATACCAATCGATTGAAATACGATCGGAACCTTCCTTTTACTAAAAAAGTAGCATATCAAAATTATTACCTGCCCGATAAAAAAATTAGGATCCCTGAAAGCTACATCGTTCCTAAAGGATGGTGGCGAATCATAGAGCTTTTAAAGCTCAACCAAATTGAAATGATTCCGATAAAAAAAGATACCATAATCGAAGCAACCGTTTATAAAATTGAAAACTTTCAAACGGTACAAAATCCTTATGAAGGCCATTACCTTCATTACAATACTCAAGTGAGCTCTAAAAAAGAACGGGTAAAGGTTAGTGCTGGAGACTTTAGGATTACTACCCAACAAGAAGGCGTCCGGTACCTAATAGAAACACTGGAACCCTGTGCAACCGATTCTTTTTTTAATTGGAATTTTTTTGATACCATTTTACAACAAAAAGAAGGTTTTTCACCCTATGTATGGGAAGATAAAGCTTTTGAACTCCTAGAAAACAACCCCGCACTACAAAAAGAATTTGAACGTAAAAAAACTAAGGATCCTCTTTTTGCAAAAAATGGCTATGAGCAGTTGGATTGGCTTCACAAACAATCGGAGCATTACGAAAAAGCGCATTTGCGATATCCTATTTTGAAAATAAGTAATTAAGCAAAGCTACCCAGGATCTATCAAGAGATCCGGTCTTTTGGATGGGTCGTTAAATATTCCTTGGGGAATAGTAACTTGATGTTCTCATAGCTGTCTCGCAATGCTTTTTGAGATTTTTCAAAATTTTTCCATTTGGCTTTTTTAATACCTTCGTCGGCCTGAGGGCTTAAAGCACCACCATAATCGCTATACATTTCGAACCAATAGGTGATTTTTAACTTAAATTCCCCGTTTCGCTTAAATACATGGTAGGTTTTAGATATAAAATCTCTGATTTCTAGGTTTTGAACACCTGTTTCTTCCTGTACTTCACGAATCGCAGCTTCTTCATAAGTTTCTCCTTTTTCTAGACCTCCTTTTGGTAAATCCCATTTAGAATTTCTATGAATAAATAAAATTTCTTGTTTATGATTATAAACCAATCCTCCTGCTGCTTTTACGACTGGTAATTTTTTCTTTAAGAATTTTTCTAATTTTTCCTCGTTTTTATGATACAAGTTAATGTAGTCCAGGTCTCCTTTTAAAATTTGTTTGATTAACTTTTTAAAGTTAACAATCTTTAAAGGAAGTGATGTGTATTGACGCCCAATCTTTTTTTTAGTAGATAAAATTATAGGAATGTCTTTAACAAAAACTTTATACATTTGCAGTATGATTTTAAACAAAGAGACCGCTCAAAAAACAGCCGAATTACTTTTGCAAATTAATGCAATAAAATTACAACCACAAAAACCTTTTACTTGGGCCTCTGGATGGAAATCTCCGATTTATTGTGATAATAGAATTACCCTGTCCTATCCGATGATCAGAAATTTTTTGAGAGAGAATTTAGCAAAGCAAATTGAAACGATTTATGGGAAGCCCGATGTGATTGTTGGAGTAGCAACTGGAGCGATTGGAATTGGAGCCTTGGTAGCAGATGTTTTAAACCTACCCTTTTGTTATGTGAGACCCGAAGCAAAAAAACATGGAAGGCAAAATAAAATAGAGGGTAGTATAGAAAAAGGACAAAGTGCTATTGTAATTGAAGACCTTATTAGTACCGGTAAGAGTAGTTTACTGGCAGTAGATACTTTGAAAGAGGCAGGTATAAAAGTGAAAGGCATGTTGGCAATTTTTACCTATGGGTTTGAAATTGCTGAGGATAATTTTAAGTCTGCAGCAGTAAGCTTACATACGCTTAGTGATTATAAAAACCTATTGCAATTGGCTGAAAAGTCTAATTACATCACCGCATCGGAGGCTGAAGTTTTAGCTGCCTGGCGTACTAATCCTGCTACTTGGTGCCAATAATTGGTGTCGTTTGACTCTATAAAACTAAAAGAAGAAACATGAATTTAACAAGTAAAAAAGTAACCGTTCAAAAATCAGCAAATGAACTTTGTGATTTTTTATGTGAGGTGAAAAATTTCGAGAAATTGATGCCCGAAAACATAAGTAAGTTTGAATTGATTCGAGAAAATGCTTTTATTTTTGCGCTAAAAGGAATGCCAGAAATTGCGCTGGAGGTAAAAGAAGTTCTTCCACCAAATAAGGTAACCCTAGGAGCTATCAGTGATAAACTTCCCTTTACACTCATCGGAAACATCGCCGCATTAAACGACCAATCAGCGAGTATTGAACTGATATTTGAAGGTGATTTTAATCCTATGATGGCCATGATGATTAAAGGTCCTATCACCAAATTTATCGATACGCTTTCCTCCAATTTAGAAGTACTCTAAAAAAGTAATTTTATTTCTTTTGGCGAAAAAGTTTTCATCGCATGGGTTTCACTTTCGATTGTTAGTTGACCTTGTGCACTCACCCCCTGAATAATTCCGTTGAATTGCTTTCCTGAATGATCCTCAAAAACGGAAATCATCTCTTTTCTGAAAAGGAACGACTCGTATTCTTTTTTTAACAATACCATATCTACCTTTTCTATTTTTTTTAATTGAATCACTAACTGTTCTAATAAAGAGTTAAAAACAGAATCTAAATCAAATTTTTTATGCCTCGATAAATACATAGAAGTCGCCTGAGGAAGTTGATTAAATGTTTCTTGATTCACATTCAATCCAATACCTATAATACTCGAAATAATTTGACCTTGTTTAATTTTATTTTCGATTAAGATTCCTGCCATTTTTTTGGATTGTGACATAATGTCGTTTGGCCATTTTATGGAAATATCTGGGATTTGATACGTTTCTAATGCTTTTACGAGTGCCAATGAAACTGCAAAAGTTAAGCAGGAAATCTTACTTATTGAAAGACCATCATAGGCTTTAAACACACTGAATGATAGACTTTCATTGGCGACAGATTGCCAAACAGCATCTTGTTGACCTCTCCCTTTTGTTTGATGCTCTGTTACAACAATGGTAAAGTCGTCCAATACAGATGTCTTACTTAAGTTAAGCAAGTAAGAATTTGTGGAACCAATGGCATTAAGTTTGATTATATTCACAGCATAAATAAAAATGTGTTAATGTAACGTTACAATAACGTTCCAATAAACAAAAAAATAATAACTTTGTAACCCAATTAAAAGGGATAAATAAAATAATATTGAAGAAAAACAAAGGGACCGATCAACTTATTACAGAGATCGTCAGGGGAATTGAAGAGATTAAAGGTCAAGATATTGAAATATTAGATCTTAGAGAAATAGAAAATACGGTATGCGACTATTTTGTAATTTGTAACGGTACTTCCAATACGCAAGTAAATGCAATTGTAAATTCTGTACAAAAATTAGTCAGTAAGACACTACGAGAAAAGCCATGGCATGTAGAAGGTAGTAACAATGCCGAATGGGTTTTGCTTGATTATGTGGACGTTGTAGTACATGTATTCCAAAAACAAATTAGAGAATTCTATAATATTGAGGGGTTGTGGGGAGATGCAAGGTTATTAAAAATAGAAACATCAACTAAAAAAGAAGAAGCCTAATGGCAAAAAATAGTAAAAAACCAGATTTAAAAAAACAAAAGCTTAATAGCTATTGGATTTATGCCGCTATCATTGTTGTTTTTATAGGCTTAAATATTTTTGGCGGTGGAAGTTGGTCACAGCTAAATAAAACAACTCAAGGAGAATTTGAAACCTTCTTGAGAGATGGCGACGTTGAAAAAGTTGAAATTATCAACCGTAAAGTAGCTAAAGTTTACCTTACCTCAGAAGCTAAAACCAAAGAAATACACCGTAGAAAAAACAAAGGCTCTGGATTTTTATCCAGTGGAAAAGAGGCTTCCTATCAATTTGAATTTGGAGATCTACAAAACTTTGAGAACAATCTGAATCTTATAAAATCAAACAATGATATAACCACCACTGTGGTATACGAAACAGATAATAATGTAATGAGTGAAATTTTAATCTCCTTATTGCCTTTTGTGGTTATTATTGGAATTTGGATATTTATCATGCGCAGAATGTCTGGGGGAACCGGAGGAGGTGCTGGTGGACAGCTATTTAATATTGGTAAATCCAAAGCAAAATTGTTTGATCAAAAAACAGACGTAAAAACAAGTTTTAAGGATGTTGCAGGTCTAGAAGGAGCTAAAGAAGAAGTACAAGAGATAGTAGATTTCCTAAAAAAGCCAGAAAAATATACCGCATTAGGTGGAAAAATTCCGAAAGGAGCGCTCTTAGTTGGACTTCCAGGAACTGGTAAAACCTTGTTAGCTAAAGCAGTTGCAGGAGAAGCCAATGTGCCTTTCTTTTCGTTATCAGGTTCTGATTTTGTTGAAATGTTTGTAGGGGTTGGTGCCTCTAGAGTTCGGGACTTGTTTAAACAAGCTAAAGAAAAATCTCCTTCGATTATTTTTATTGATGAGATTGATGCTATTGGTCGTGCAAGAGGTAAAAATAATATGTCAGGGTCCAATGATGAAAGAGAAAATACGCTAAATCAACTATTGACAGAAATGGATGGTTTTGGTTCAGATTCAAACGTAATTGTATTGGCCGCTACTAACAGAGCAGATGTTTTAGATAAAGCCTTGATGAGAGCAGGGAGATTTGATAGACAGATCTATATAGACCTTCCGGATGTTAGAGAGCGTAAAGAGATTTTTGAAGTACACCTAAGACCTTTAAAAGTAGACCAAAAATTAGATACTGATTTTCTATCCAAACAAACACCTGGATTTTCTGGAGCAGATATCGCGAATGTTTGTAATGAAGCAGCCTTAATAGCCGCAAGAAAAGATAAGGAAATTGTAGAAAAACAAGACTTTTTAGATGCTGTCGATAGGATTGTTGGAGGTCTTGAAAAGAAAAATAAAATAATTACTCCAAAAGAGAAAGAAGCTATTGCTTATCATGAAGCAGGGCACGCTACCGTAAGTTGGATGCTGGAGCATGCAGCACCCTTGGTAAAAGTTACCATTGTACCGAGAGGAAAATCTCTTGGTGCTGCCTGGTACTTACCAGAGGAACGCCAATTGGTTAAACCCGATCAAATGTTGGATGAAATGTGTGCTACATTAGGAGGTCGAGCAGCTGAGCAGATCATTTTTAATGAGATTTCAACGGGTGCTTTGAATGACCTAGAGAAAGTGACCAAGCAAGCAAGAGCTATGGTTACTGTATATGGTTTAAATGATAAAGTAGGTAATTTGACTTATTACGATTCTTCCGGTCAAAATGATTATGGTTTTACAAAGCCATACAGTGAAAAAACAGCGGAATTAATCGATGATGAAATTTCAAAAATTATTGAAGAGCAATACCAGAGAGCTATTCATCTTTTAATTGAGCATAAGGATAAATTAACAGAACTCGCTAAAGTACTTTTAGATAAAGAAGTTATTTTCAAAGATAATCTTGAAAAAATATTTGGAGAAAGACCTTTCGATAAGTTAAAAAGTGAGGCTACCACAGCTAAAAAAAATGTGGAAGAGAAAGAATCCTCTGCCGTTGAGCAAGAAGATACTACAAAATAGACACCAGCTGTTTTTTGTTATCTCTAGATGAAGACATAAAACGCCTCATGAAAGGTTATTTTTATTCATTAAAAATGGCTATTTGTTCTCCTTAGTTCAATATAGATTTTATATATTTGAAACATATAAAACTTCAAAGCACTCACTAAATAAAAAATGAATCTGTTTAAAAAACTTTTTGGTAAAAAAGAAAAGACAGAGGCTTCTGAAAACTCTTCTGACAAAAGCAGCTATTTCCCTTCTGATGATGCTCCAATTGACGAGAAATTTACGTACATGTTCAATAAAAATGGGGGGAAATTTCTTTATTGCCTAACCATGGATGAGATCTTTGAGGCATTTCAAAATATTTTAGAGGAAAATCAAATATCGGAAAAAGACGTTTATTGTATCAATCGACGCTTAGGTTCAAAATTTAACTCTACTAAGTTTAATTTTAAGGAACCCAAAAACAATTCTTTTTTTCTTACCACTTGCGAATCTTTAATAGCAAAAAATGGTTCTATTCTTTTTTCATCCAATCAAATTAAAGAAAAAAAGCTGAGTGAGTTACCCTCAAAATTTATCGTATTTGCAACGACCAGCCAATTAACAGATACCATAAGTGAAGGTATGAGGAAAATAAAAAATCAAAGTAAAAATCTTATCCCAAGTAATATTACCACCATACAAGATTTCGAATCAAAAAAAGAAAAAGATTTCATGAGTTATGGAAGTAGTACAAAAAACTTATATTTACTTTTGTTGGAAGACTTGTAATTTATGAAAGAAGTAAGTATTCGATTTTTATCGGGAGTTCTTTACGTGTCACTAGTATTATTTTCACTTTTCTCATCGAGTGAATGGTACCTTGTTTTAATTTTCTGTCTTGCTACAATTACGGTTCATGAGTTTTTAAAACTTATAAGTATGAAAGGTGTGGTCCCTTATATTTTAGTGGCTATCCCTTTTTATTTTATAGCCTTCCATAGCATTGATTATACCCTATTATATAGTTTGCTGTTTTTTTCTGTTTTAATGAATATTTTTTTGTTTAGAGATGTCATGCTCTTAGATAAAATCACATTTTTTAAATCAAAACCTTACTTGTATATTATTTTTTATCTCGTCAGTGGCTTTATTTTCTTAACATTAATACCTTTTATAGGTTCCTCCTTTCAACCCAAACTAGTTTTAGGAATTTTTATTTTAACGTGGACCAACGATACGTTTGCGTATCTTATTGGAAAAAAATTTGGAAAGAAAAAATTAAAAGAAAAGATTTCTCCTAAGAAAACAATTGAGGGTTGTATTGGTGGTCTCCTGGCTGTGCTTATAGCAGGAGTTATTATTTTTAATACCACGCTACTCTATAGTGCTGCATTTTGGTTAATTTTGGCGCTATTAGTATCTATTTTAGGAACTACTGGGGATTTAATACAATCAAAATTTAAAAGACTTGCTGGAGTAAAAGATAGTGGAAGAATGATGCCTGGTCACGGAGGAATTTATGACAGACTTGACAGTATTATATTCGCAAGTCCATTTATATATTTATTTATAATATTCATCAATTATGTTTCATAAAGAAGGATTTAAAATTATATCCGTTACTTTTTTAATTTTTGCTGCACTTTCAATTTTAGTTCATTTTAAAATTGAAAATGACATGCTAAAGAACGGATCATTTCTCTTACTGCTCCTACTAGTTGTTTTAATTCTCCAATTTTTCAGAAATCCAAAGAGAAATTTTATTTTAAATTCTGAACAGGTCCTATCGCCCGTTGATGGGAAAGTGGTTGTTATTGAAGAAGTCTACGAAAAAGAGTATTTTAAAGATAAGAGATTGCAGGTTTCTGTATTTATGTCGCCTCTAAACGTTCATATAACCCGTTATCCTGTGGGCGGAAACGTTGTGTACCATAAATATCATCCAGGTAAATTTTTGGTAGCTTGGCATCCTAAATCTTCTGAAGAAAATGAACGGACTACAGTGGTGGTAAAGTCGGAAGTTTTTGGAGAGGTACTTCACAGACAAATTGCAGGAGCATTAGCAAAACGAATTGTAAATTATGCAACTACTGGGCAAGAAGTTTCTCAATCTTCGGACAGTGGATTTATTAAATTTGGTTCACGTGTAGATATTTTTTTACCTTTAGATACAAAAATTAATGTAAAACTCAACCAAAAAGTAGTTGGAGGTATTACGGTAGTAGCCCAAAAATGAATGATGAAGAACTAAATAATGCATTTTTAAAAGCGGTTAAAAGTATTAATGATCATAAAGAACCTTTTCCCGCTGATTTATTGTTACGATTGTATTCTTATTATAAAGTAGCTACCAAAGATCAAGATACTCCAAAAAGCAGAACACCACTGATTAACGCATTTAAAACTAATGCGCTATTCCAAGCACAGGGACTCACTTCAGATGAAGCAAAAAAACAATACATAGAATGTGCAAAGCATTATTTATTATATCGGAAATAGTTAAACTATGGTCATCAATCATGTAGGAACTAATAATTCTATTTTAAATAAATTTATCGCTGAGATAAGAGACGAATCTATTCAAAAAGATTCCCTTAGATTTAGAAGAAATATTGAACGAATTGGTGAAATTTTAGGATATGAATTTAGCAAGTCTATCGACTATAAGCCCCAAGCTGTAAAAACACCCTTAGGAATAAAAAATATCCAAATACCTACAAAAAAAATGGTGATATGCTCCATTTTAAGAGCTGGACTTCCATTACATCAAGGGCTTTTAAATTATTTTGATGATGCGGAAAACGGTTTTATCTCTGCCTATCGGCATCATCCAAAAAATGATGAAGATTTTGAAATAATTGTAGACTATTTTGCTGCTCCAGATATGAAAGAAAAAACACTGATATTAGCAGATCCCATGTTGGCAACAGGACAATCACTAATAGCTGTTTATCAGGCAATAAAAAAAACAAGAACAATCGATCATCTCCATATTATTTCAGTAGTTGCTAGTACTAAAGGTATAGCGAATATAAAGGAATCTTTTCCAGCAAACACAGAACTTTGGGTTGCTACAATTGATAATCAATTAAATGATAAAGGTTATATTGTTCCTGGATTAGGAGATGCTGGCGATCTAGCATTTGGCACTAAACTATAAGCCCTAATAATTTTTTTATTTAAAATTCTTTTTGATATTTGTATAATTAAAATTTTAAAAAAAATCATAATGAAAAAAACTTTAAAAAAATTGTTAGCACTATTATTGATTGTATTTAGTAGCTATTCTTTTACAAATCTATTGGTAGAGGAAACCGAAATTAATCTCGATGAAAGTACTATAACTTGGAAAGGTTATAAAGTAACCGGATCTCACGAAGGAACGATAAAATTTAATTCAGGAACATTAACTTTTAATGATGGTACTTTAGTTGATGGTGCTTTTTCAATGGATATGAATTCAATAAAATGTACTGACTTACAAGGTAATTCAGCTCGCAATCTCGAAGGTCATTTAAAATCAAAAGATTTTTTTGAAACTGAAAGTCATCCCAATGCGATGTTGCAATTCAAGGAAGTGACCATGAACGGAGAAAACAATTATCGTGTGAAAGGGGATTTAACTATAAAAGGAATTACCAATAGTATCGATTTTGATTTTGCTGTGGACGGGAATAACGCATCTGCAGCCCTAAAAATAGATCGTGCTAAATTCGATGTAAAATACAAATCACCTAGCTTTTTTGAGGGATTGAAAGACAAAGTTATTTATGATGATTTTGATATTACTGTAAATTTAAAATTTTAATACACTCTATATAAAAAATACCAATAATACAATATGTGGATGTGCTAATACATAAGATGTCAACAATGACATTAATAAAATTAAAAGCCCTTAATTAAGGGCTTTTTTTATTTAGTTAAACCAGATAAACTACTTTTGAGCGTAGCAATTTTTGCTAAAGCATCTGCCTCTTTTTGCTTTTCAGAGGCAACCACTTTCTCAGGGGCATTGTTCATAAATCGTTCATTATTTAACTTGGCTTGAATGCTTTTTAAGAAGCCTTCGGTATACGTTAATTCATCGGAAAGTTTAGCTATTTCAGTCTCTACATTAATTGATCCTTCCATGGGGATAAAATATTCGTTAGATTTAACTCGGAAGGTTAAAGCTCCTCCAATTTTTTCTGAAATGTATTCAAGATGTAGGACATTTCCCATTTTTTTAATGACAGCATCAAAAGAGGTACTTGCTTCAATATTGTTAATCACAAATAACTTAATCGGTTCTTTAAATGAAATATTTTTTTCTTTTCTAATAGTTCTGATACCTGATATCACTTCTGAGGCTATTTCAAAATCATTTAAAATGGTGTTGTTAACAGCATTTCTTTTAGGGTATCTTGAAATAATTAAAGCTTCCTCTGTAGATCTATCTGATATTTGATGCCAGATTTCTTCAGTTGTAAATGGCATAAAAGGATGTAGCACTTTTAAATTATTTTCAAAAGCACTAATAATCGCATCAAAAGTGATTCGGTCAATGGGTTGTTGATATCCGGGCTTTACCATTTCCAACAACCAAGAGCAGAAATCGTCCCAAATCAACTTATAGATAGTCATTAAGCAGTCTGATAAACGATACTTAGAGAAATGGTCCTCCATTTCTGAGTAAGCACTTTGAAATTTTGACTGGAACCACTCGATGGCAATTTTACTTGAAGTTGGTTGATCCAAAGTATCACTCACCTCCCAACCACTCACCAAACGATAGGCATTGTTGATCTTGTTGATAAATGCTTTTCCTTGTTGTAATTTTGTTTCATCAAACAGTAAATCGTTACCAGCTCCTGAGCTAAGTAACATCATACCAGCTCGAACTGCATCTGCGCTGTAATCTTCAATTAATTTTAAAGCATCTGGAGAATTCCCTAATTGTTTAGACATTTTTCTACCCTGATGATCTCTAACTATACCTGTGAAATAAACATTATTAAAAGGCTTTTCATTTCTAAATTCGTAGCCTGCAAAAATCATTCTTGCAACCCAAAAGAAGATAATATCGGGTCCTGTTACCAAATCATTGGTAGGATAATAATAACTAATTTCTTTATTATCTGGATTTCTAATACCATCAAAAACAGATATTGGCCAAAGCCATGAAGAAAACCAAGTATCAAGAGCGTCATTATCTTGTCTTAAATCTTCTATACCTAAATTTGCATTACCTGATTTTTCTCTGGCGATGACTAAAGCTTTATCTTTATTCTCTGCGACTACATAATCCTCTTTATGATCGCCATAGTAAAAAGCAGGAATCTGCTGACCCCACCATAATTGACGTGACACATTCCAATCTCTAATATTTTCTAACCAATGACGGTAGGTATTTTCGATTTTTTTAGGAAACAATTTAATTTCATCGGTCTCTAAAACTGCTTTTAAAGCAGGTTTTACTAAATCTTCCATTTTTAAAAACCATTGATCTGATAATCTTGGTTCAATAACAGCCTTCGTTCTTTCTGAGGTACCCACTTTATTAATATGTGTCTCCACTTTTAAAATACAACCCAAAGAGGCTAACTCTGCGTGAATTTCTTCTCTTACTACAAATCGATCTTTTCCTTGATAATGCAATCCGTAACTATTTAATGAAGCATCCTCATTAAAAATATCTATCACTTCTAATTGGTGTTTATCACCTAATGCTTTATCATTGACATCATGAGCTGGTGTTACTTTTAAACAACCCGTTCCAAATTCTATATCTACATAATCATCCTCAATAATTGGAATCACACGATTGCATATGGGTACAATCACTTTTTTTCCTTTTAAATGCGTAAAACGTTCATCGTTTGGATTAATACAAATAGCAGTATCCCCTAAAATTGTTTCTGGACGAGTTGTGGCGATAGTAAGTGTGTCCTGACTACCTTCAATTTTATAATTAATATAATACAGTTTTCCATTTTGCTCCACATACTCAACTTCTTCATCTGACAGCGTTGTTTTAGCTTCTGGATCCCAATTTACCATTCGATAGCCCCGGTATATAAGTCCTTTGTTGTGCAAATCAACAAAGGTTTTTATAACCGATTCACTCATGTCGTCGTCTAATGTGAATTTTGTTCGGTCCCAATCACAAGAGCATCCTAACTTTTTAAGCTGCTCTAAAATTACACCTCCGTATTCATGAGTCCAATCCCAAGCATGCTTTAAAAATTCATCTCGAGATAGATCATTTTTATCTATTCCCTGTTCTTTTAATTTAGCAACTACTTTTGCCTCGGTTGCAATAGATGCATGGTCGGTCCCTGGAACCCAACAAGCATTTTTTCCATTTAATCTTGCTCTACGAATCAACACATCTTGTATGGTATTGTTTAGCATATGCCCCATGTGTAGTACTCCTGTAACATTTGGTGGTGGTATAACGATACTGTAGGGTTCTCGTTCGTCGACTTCTGAGTGAAAATAATTATTCTTCATCCAGTAGTCGTACCACTTGTCCTCCATGTTTTGAGAGTTACTTTTTGCTTGTGAAGCCATCTTGGTATTATATTTGAAAGTAGTTGCAAAAATAGGTATATCTGTAAGATTATAAAAGCGAAAGATATATTTTGCAGAATGGTTTAAAGTTGCCTATTTTAGCAATAAATAAATTATTGATTATGAAAAAGAATGTAATTATAGCTTTAATAGCTTTTATCGGATTTGTGCAACAGTCAAACGCACAAGCTAAAATAGAATTCAATAACGATGTGATCGACTATGGAGAAATTGCCAAAGGAAGTGATGGTGTAAGAACTTTTGAATTTACAAACGTAGGAGATGCACCCCTAGTAATTAGCAATGTGAAATCTTCTTGCGGATGTACGGTTCCATCTAAACCAGATGGTCCCGTTGCTCCAGGAGAATCTAGTGCTATCCAGGTTAAGTACGATACCAAGAGAATTGGCCCAATTAGAAAAACAGTTACTGTTTATTCTAATGCAGATGAGCCTATTATTTCATTAAAAATAAAAGGTAAAGTATTAGCTACAGGAGGTGATACTGGAAAAAGTGTATTAGAAAAATCAAACTAATTCCTGCTTCAAAATATTAGTTAAAAAAGGTATCAAATTTTGATACCTTTTTTTGTGGAAAAAATATAAATACTATCAGTATATTAATAGAAATTAATTAATAATCGAAACAACTTTTAAGAAAAGTGCCTTTAAATCAAAGAATCTTTAATAATAATTTTGCAACTTTGCTTTTTAAATAAAAAGATATGCCTTTAATTTCATCCAAAGGAAAAAATATGCCGGAATCACCAATTAGAAAATTGGTTCCCTATGCTGAAAATGCAGCACAATTAGGTAAAAAAATATATTATTTAAATATCGGACAACCTGATATTAAATCTCCTAAAATAGCAATGGATGCAGTAGCAAATTGTACTATTGATGTTTTGGCTTATTCAAGGTCAGAAGGTTCAGAAACCTATCGAGAAAAAATATCAAATTATTACAAAAAAAACAATATACAGGTTGAATCTAATCAAATCATTGTAACTACTGGAGGCAGCGAGGCTCTGCTCTTTGCGATGGGCACTATTTGTGACCAAGATGATGAAATCATTATACCTGAGCCATTTTATGCGAATTATAATGGTTTTGCCACCGCTTCTGGAGTAAATATTGTACCGGTAATTTCAAAAATTGAAGACAACTTTGCACTTCCACCAATCTCAGAATTTGAAAAATTAATTACTCCAAAAACAAAGGCAATTATTATTTGTAACCCTGGTAACCCCACGGGATACCTATATTCAAAAGATGAAATTAAAAAATTGGCAAAAATAGTTTTAAAACACAACTTGTTTTTAGTTGCCGATGAAGTATATCGTGAATTTACTTATGATGGAGATGAACATTACTCCATATTACAAGAAGATACACTTTCAGAAAACGGTATTATTATTGATTCTGTTTCTAAAAGATACAGTATGTGTGGGGCACGAATCGGTTGTTTAGTTTCAAAAAATAAAGAAGTAATAGCTACTGCATTAAAATTTGCTCAGGCTAGATTAAGTCCTCCTACCTTTGCTCAAATTGCAAGTGAAGCTGCTTTAGATACTCCTCAAAGTTATTTTGACGATGTAATAAAAGAATATAAAGACCGAAGAAATACCTTAATTAAAAATTTGCAACAAATACCAGGAGTTAAAGTAGGAGTGCCAAAAGGAGCATTTTATTGTATTGTTGAGCTTCCGGTTGAAAATAGTGATCATTTTGCACAGTGGCTTTTAGAAGATTTTGATTATAATGGGGAAACTATTATGGTTGCTCCTGCAGCTGGTTTCTATTCAACAAATGGAGTCGGTTTAAAACAAATAAGAATAGCCTACGTACTAAAAAAAGAAGATTTGATAAGCTCTGTTGAAATTTTAAGACGGGCCTTGAAAGAATATAGAGATTAATGCACATTGAAGAACATAAATCATTAAAAGATTACAATACTTTTAATATTCAAGCTACCGCAAGGTATTTCTGTTCTATTGGCTCAATTGAAGATTTAAAATTAGCACTTCAATCCAATATCCATCCTGATATTTTCATACTAGGAGGTGGGAGTAATATGCTTCTAACAAAAAATATAGAAGCCCTAGTCCTACATATCAACTTAAAAGGTATAAATATTATCTCTGAAGATAAAAATAGTGTTATTTTAAACGTGATGGCTGGAGAAAATTGGCATGAATTTGTGCAATATTGTATGAATAACGATTATGGAGGGGTTGAAAACTTATCACTTATCCCGGGTAATGTAGGAACAGCACCTATACAAAATATTGGAGCCTATGGCGTAGAGCTAAAAGATGTTTTTTTAGACTGCAACACCCTATCTATTGAAAATCAATTTGAGAAAAAGTTTACTAAAGAAGAATGTAAGTTTGCATATAGAAATTCAGTTTTCAAAGACCAAATAAAAGGAAAGTATATCATTACAAGTGTTAATTTTAAATTAACTAAGAATGATCATAAAAAAATAATTGATTATGGGAGTATTAGGGATGAATTAAAAAAAAATAATAGTCATTCACCTTCAATAAAAGAAATTTCAGAGGCAGTAATAAATATTAGGGAGTCCAAATTACCTAATCCTAAAAATATTGGAAACAGTGGAAGTTTTTTTAAAAATCCAACAATAAATAATATACAATTCGAAAAATTCAATAAAAAATTTCCAAAAGCACCATTTTATAAATTATCAGAATTTGAATTTAAGATTCCCGCAGGTTGGCTTATTGAAAAATCAGGTTTTAAGGGACAGCGTTTTGGTGATGCAGGAGTACATAAAAATCAAGCATTAGTGCTTGTTAATTATGGCAATGCTTCCGGAAAAGAAATTCTTGAACTCGCTGAAAAAATACAAACTAAAGTAAAAAAAGATTTTAATATTTTAATAGAACCTGAAGTCAATATCGTTTAATCGACAGCCATGACTTTATCAATTACATAATAAACACCATCATCGGTAGATGTACTTTTATTGCCAATCACTCTGGCTTGGTTGCCATTGAAATCTGTTAAAACAATCTGATTACCTACAAGAGTAATTTTAATCTTCTCTCCCATTAATGTTTTTAGACGGTAAGTACCTCCATTGGAAGCTATTTTGTTTAATAAAGTATCATAATCAAATTTTTCAGCAATAATATGAAGTTTCATAACAGCTGCTATTAAAAATTTATCCTTAAATAAATCTGATAATATTTTACCATCTACCGCTTTAAAAGCATCGTTTGAAGGTGCAAATACTGTAAATTGATTATCGGCTTTTGAAAAGATATTCGTTAGACCACTTGAAGTTAAAGAACCTGAAAATAATTTTGTTTCTTTATTAAACATTAATCGCTGAAAAAGTAAATTCTCTCCATTATCAATAGGAATTATTTTTTTTTTCAATTCAGTATTTTTTGATGAAGATTCTTTTACATCCGATTTTCTAGTATTATTTTCACAAGAAATAAAGAGGAAAAATATTGCAAATAAGTAGGTGGTATATTTAAAATTTATCATGGGTATTTATATTATATAGTGCTAAAATACACGAATCATTAATAATAAAAGTAATAAAGATTGTATTTTTGTACTTTAAATAAATATCATGGAATTTTATATTATTACGATTGGTTTAATTCTTTTTGCAGTTTTAGGGATTACTATTAAAATTTGGGCAAAAAAAGATGGGGAATTTGCTGGAACCTGTGCTAGTCAAAGCCCTTTTCTTAACAAAGAGGGAGAATCTTGTGGCTATTGCGGAAAAACTCCTGACCAATTCGAAAACTGTACTGAACCAACTCAAAATTAAGTTTGATTCTCATGGTATTGCTCTACCTCTTTGCTTTTGTAGTCTTTATTAATTGTTTTTATTTTATTTTATTTTCAAGGTTTTCTTTGCGAGTTGAAGATCAAGTACAAGTTATTCAAGAAAACAATTTTCCTATTTCATTAGTAGTCTATGCAAAAAATGAAGCGTCTAGCCTAAAAGAGCATATTCCATTATGGTTAAAGCAAGAATACCCAGAATTTGAAATTATTTTAATTAATGATGCTTCTTTTGACGATACCTTAAATGTCATAGAATTGTTTGAAGAAAATAACAAGAATATTAAGATTGTAAATGTCGAAAACAATGAAACTTTTTGGGGATCTAAAAAATATGCACTTACCCTTGGAATTAAAAAAGCATCGCATCAGAGAATGATTTTCACGGGTGCAGATTGTAAACCAGCTTCAAACAAATGGCTAAATGAAATTGGTTCTCACTTTTCATCAAAAAAACAAATTGTATTAGGTTATGGACCTTACAATAAAAAGAAGGGATTATTAAATAAATTGATTCGGTTTGATACGCTACTTACTGCTATTCAATATTTTTCATTCGCACTTGTTGGAATTCCTTATATGGGAATAGGAAGAAATTTAGCCTATTCCAGTAACGTTTATTATGATAATGGTGGTTTTGTATCTCACATGGAAACTCAACCTGGGGATGATGATTTATTTATTAATCAAGTTGCCACTAAAACCAACACAGCTATTTGTTTTACAAAAAATTCGTTCACGTATTCTAAATCAAAATCAACCTGGAAACAATGGATTTCACAAAAGAAAAAACACTTAACTACAGCGAGATTGTATCAGTTTAAACACCAATTCTTATTGAGTTTTTATTATATTTCATTACTTCTTTTTTGGATTTTTTCAGTTATTACTTTGAGCTTATTAGATTGGAAAATACCTCTAGCCCTTATTGTATTCCGATTTATGGTTCAATATATTGTTATGTATCATGCAGCAAAAAAATTAGAAGAAAAAGATTTAATTATCTGGTTTCCGTTTTTAGAGATTATTTTGATTATTTTTCAATTTAGTATCTTTAGTACTTATAGCTGGTCCAAATCTAATTCGTGAAAATAAAAAAACCCGACATTAAACTTCATATTTATAAAGCAAAAGAAGGTTCCCAAATATCTTTTAATTTTTTGTTAGATCATTTTTGGAACGACGTTTATCGTTTTCAATTAAAGCAGATTCAAAATGAATATGAAGCAGAAGATATTACGATAGAAAGCTTTTCAAAAGCCTTTGACAAAATAAATTCTTATGACGACCGCTATGAATTTAGCACTTGGTTAATTACTATTTCAAAAAATATACAAATAGATAGAAGTAGACGAAAGAATGCCTCCATTCATATTCAATCTTCAAGCACTTCAGAGGAACAGGTAAAAAGAATTCCAGATGACTCTCCCACTCCAGAAGATACGTTAATTATTAAACAAAATTTAGCGGAATTATTAAGTTTTATTAAACAACTAAAACCACATTATCAAGATGTAATTAATCTTCGTTATTTTCAAGAAATGAGTTATTTAGAAATTTCAAAGGAACTAAAAGAGCCTTTAAATAATGTAAAGGTGAGGTTACTTAGAGCTCGAAAATTATTAGCTGAAATTATTAAGCAAAATCATACGAATTGATATGCTTACCATCTATGTTTTTTTTAGTTAAACTTCTTATCTTTGCCTCAAATTATGGATTTAGCAACTAAAGAAAAAAAAGTATTTACTCCGAAACCAAAATGGTTAAGAGTAAAACTTCCAACCGGTAAAAAGTATACCAATCTAAGAAGCCTTGTTGATAAATATCAACTAAACACTATATGCACCTCTGGAAGTTGTCCAAATATGGGTGAGTGTTGGACAGAGGGTACTGCAACTTTCATGATTTTAGGTAATATCTGCACTCGTTCTTGTGGATTTTGTGGAGTAAAAACCGGAAGACCTGAAACTGTAGATTGGGATGAGCCAGAGAAAGTTGCTAGATCAATCAAACTCATGAAAATTAAACATGCTGTTATCACTTCGGTAGATAGAGATGATCTTAAAGATATGGGTTCCATACTTTGGGCAGAGACCGTAAATGCAATAAGACGAATGAACCCAGGAACAACACTGGAAACACTGATTCCTGATTTTCAAGGTAATAAGACCAATATAGACCGTATTTTAAAAGTACATCCAGAGGTGATTTCTCACAATATGGAAACTGTTAAAAGACTAACTAGAGAGGTAAGAATTCAAGCAAAATATGAACGAAGCTTAGAGGTTTTAAATTATTTAAAAAAACAAGGGGCACGCAGAACCAAAAGTGGAATTATGCTTGGTTTGGGTGAAACAGAAGAGGAAGTGATTCAGACAATGAAAGATTTAAGTAATGTAAATCTTGATATTATAACTCTTGGTCAATACCTTCAACCTTCAAAAAATCATTTACCTGTTAAGGAATTCATTAGTCCGGAGCAGTTTAAAAAGTATGAAACTATTGGTCTCGAATTAGGCTTTAGACACGTAGAAAGTGGAGCGCTAGTAAGGTCATCCTATAAGGCTCAAAAACACCTTACTTAAGTGATAATGAACGAGACTATTCAAATAGGAATCAACGGTTTTGGAAGAATAGGAAGAACTCTTTTTAGATTGCTAATTAATCATCCTAAAATTAAAGTTGTTGCAATAAATGATATTTCCAACACAAAAACTTTAAGTCACCTATTAAAATACGACAGTATTCACGGAGTTTTAGATGAAAAAATTGAATTTTCTAAGAATAGTATTACCGTAAATAACCAAGTTGTTAGGTTTTCATCTTCTGAAAAAATTGAAAGCATAAATTGGGGAGAATTAGACCTAGTTATAGAGTGTTCGGGTAAATATAAAACTAAATCAGTATTACAGAATCATTTAAAAAGGGGTGCAAAAAAAGTGATCCTTTCTGTTCCTCCTCAGGACGACACCATCAAGATGGTTGTTTTTGGAGTTAATGAATCTTCAATCAATAAAGAAGACACTATAATTTCAAACGCCTCGTGCACAACAAATAACGCGGCTCCAATGCTTAAAGTTATTGATAATTTATGTGGTATCGAACAAGCCTATATTACAACGATTCATTCTTACACCACCGATCAAAGTTTACACGATCAACCGCATAAAGATTTAAGAAGAGCTCGGGCTGCTAGTCAAGCTATAGTTCCAACAACGACTGGTGCTGCAAAAGCATTAACAAAAATATTTCCTGAATTAGAAACTGTAATTGGTGGATGTGGCATTAGAGTGCCTGTCCCCAACGGATCACTTACAGATATTACCATAAACTCAAAAACTGAGGTTACTATTTCTGACATTAATAATGCTTTTAAAGAAGCATCCGCAACAGATTTAAAAAATATTTTGCAATATACCGAAGACCCTATAGTTTCTGTTGATATAAATGGCAACAATCATTCTTGTATTTTTGATGCTGAAATGACGTCTGTCATTGGTAAAATGATTAAAATAATAGGTTGGTATGATAATGAGGTAGGGTATTCTTCGAGAATTATAGATTTAATCCTTTATATATCAGAGAAAAAAACCTATTGAGATGAGTCTATTATAAAGTTCTCAATTTCGTCAAGGATGTCTTTTTTAAACATCGCTTCTTGCTCCTCTATAATAGAAGTTTTAATAGGAAGATAATAAATTGGAAAAATTTGAAATCTTGGCTGCAACCTTACAAAATCTTTTTCGGTGGTCAATATTATAGTGCATTCTTTTAAACGTTCAATTTCAGAGTCTGAAAAATGATGATGGTCAGAAAATTTTTGATGATTAAAATCCAATTGTTTTTTAGTTAAAAAATTAACCAAGGGTTTTGAATCAGCAATTCCAGTCACAAGTGTGAATTTCTTATTTTCTAAATGACTTAAGGGCAGCTTTTCAGTAATCCCATAAATCAACTTATCATAGGTTATTTTTGAAAAGTACACTTTTTGTTCTGGAAGTAAGTTAAGATCATTCTGAATCTCTTTCAGCTTTGCATAAGAATGTTGTTCTGGACATTTTGTAACGACTATAATATCGGCACGGCGAGCACCTTTTTTTGATTCTCTTAGGTTTCCAACCGGAAGTACACAATCATTAACATACAACTTATGGTAACTAGTTAGTAAAATATTTTTAGACGCATTTACTTTTCTATGTTGAAAAGCATCATCTAACAAGATCAGGTCTACATTCGATTTTATTTGATCAATTCCCTCCTGTCTATTTGCACAGACTGCAACTACTATTTTTGGGAATTTTTTTTTAAACTGAAGGGGTTCATCTCCAACATCTTCAACCTTGCTGCTTATAAGAACTTCTCTAAAACCAATAGTTTTTCTTTTATAACCTCGACTCAAAACAGCAATTTGATAGTCCTCTTTTAAAAAATGTATTAAATATTCTATCATAGGAGATTTTCCCGTTCCCCCCGTTGATAAATTACCTACACAAAATACCGGGAGGGAATACGATATACTCTTTAACCAGTTTTTATCATAACATATATTACGGATAGTTAGCAAACTTCCATATAATAAGGAAAAAGGAAAAAGGAGTCTCCGAAATATTTTCATATAGCAAAAGTACGATTTCCCAATAAATACAGAAACAGAAGTATTTTATTTATAATTGAATATATTTACAACAAATTAATTTTATGAAAATAAAAGAAGTCATCGCCATCTTAGACGAGCTAGCACCTCTATCCTATGCTGAGGAATTTGATAATACCGGATTAATAGTAGGGGATTATGAAACGGATATCAGCGGAATATTAGTTACATTAGATTCACTAGAAAATGTGGTGGACGAAGCGATAACAAAGGGTTGTAATTTAATCGTTAGCTTCCATCCAATTATATTTTCTGGCTTGAAAAAATTAACAGGGCAAAATTATGTAGAAAAAGTGGTGATTAAAGCTATAAAAAACAATATTGCTATTTTTTCTTTACATACTGCATTAGACAATTCCTGGAATGGTGTAAATGCAATGATTTGTAATCAATTAAAATTAAGTAACAGAAGGGTATTAATTCCCAAGAAAAATACCATCAAAAAACTAACAACCTATGTGCCAGAAAAAGATTCTCAAAAACTCTTAACACAACTATTTGAAGCAGGTGCAGGTACTATTGGAAATTATAGTAACTGTAGTTTTTCTTCCAATGGAACAGGTAGTTTTCTAGGTAATGAGGATGCCAATCCTGTTGTTGGATCAATAGGGGAATTACATTTTGAACAAGAAACACTTATAAACGTTTGCTTACCAGCCCACAAAAAAGCACCTGTTTTAAATGCACTATTAAAATATCATCCCTACGATGAAGTTGCTTATGAATTAACCACACTTGAAAACAACAATCAACATATAGGTATGGGTATGATTGGAGAATTAGAGGTCCCTCATTCTGAAACTGAATTTTTAACATTTTTAAAAAATACCATGAAAACTGAGTGCATTCGGCACTCAAAACTATTAAATAAAACTATCAAAAAAGTAGCTGTTCTAGGTGGAAGTGGTAGTTTCGCAATTTCCAATGCTATAAAAGAAGGTGCAGATATTTTTATTACTGCAGATTGTAAATATCATGATTTTTTTAAAGCAGAAAACAAAGTTCTCCTAGCAGATATTGGACATTACGAAAGTGAACAATTCACAAAAGAATTATTAGTTGCTTATCTTAATAAAAAAATTACTACTTTTGCAGTCCTTTTATCGCAAATAAATACCAATCCAATTACCTATTTTTAAAATATGGCAAAGAAAAAAGAAATTACTGTAGAAGAGAAGTTAAGAGCTTTATTTGATTTGCAACTTATCGATTCTAGAATTGATAAAATTCGTGACATACGTGGTGAACTTCCTTTAGAGGTTGAAGATCTTGAAGATGAATTAGTAGGAATGAATACCCGACTTGAAAAACTAAATGATGGAATTGAGGTTGTCGCAAACAGTATTTCAGATAAGAAAAATCATATAGAGGAATCCAAAGAACTTATCAAGAAATACACCAAACAACAAGATAACGTTCGCAACAATCGTGAATATGATTCCCTTAGTAAAGAAATTGAATTTCAAGAATTAGAAATTGAATTAAATGAAAAGCACATTAGAGAATTTAATGCGCAAATTGAACAAAAAAAGATCGTTGTTGAAGAAACTTCAGAACGTCTTAAACAGCGTCAAGAACATCTTGCGCACAAACAAGGAGAATTAAATGAAATTCTAGCTGAAACTGAAAAAGAAGAGCAAGCACTTCTTGATAAGTCCTCAGATTATGAAAAGAAAATTGAAGAGCGTTTAATTAAAGCTTACAAAAGAATTCGTACCAATGTAAAAAACGGATTAGCTATTGTTGCTATCGACCGTGGAGCCTCTGGAGGATCTTTCTTTACGATACCGCCACAAATCCAAATGGAAATTGCTGCACGCAAAAAAATAATTACCGATGAGCATAGTGGTAGAATCCTAGTTGATCTTGATCTAGCAAAAGAACAAGAACAAAAAATGGAAAAGTTATTTAATAAATTATAAAAATAACTATTAACAAATTAAAAAAGCCTTCAATATTGAAGGCTTTTTTTGTAAATTTAAATATTACTTAAGCTATTTAAAAAAATATGAAATCTAAATTCTCTTTAACCTTATTGTCATTTTTGGTGGTTCTACAAGTTTCATGTCAACAGGTCGATCCTAAAAAAAGAAAAACGAATACCACCAATATAGTACCTGTAGAAGTAGCTAGTTCTGATGGCTTTAAAAGAGCTTATTTTGCGAGTGGTTGTTTCTGGTGTGTAGAGGCCATCTATGAAAGCTTAAAAGGAGTTGAAGAATCGATTTCGGGATATAGTGGTGGTCATACAAAAAATCCAACCTACGAATCAAGTAATACCGGAAAAACTGGTCATGCAGAAGCAGTAGAAATAATTTATAATCCCGAAATAATAAGTTTCAAGTTATTGGTAGATGTTTATTTTGGGTCACAAAATATCAGTCAAGTAAATGGACAGGGAAATGACATAGGCTCGCAATACCGCTCTATAATCTTTTATCAAAATGAAAAAGAAAAAAATATAATAGCAGATAAAATTAAAGCGTTATACAAAGAAAATCCTGACAGAAAAATAGCAGCTGAGGTGATGCCTTTCCAAAAGTTTTGGATTGCTGAAAAATACCATCAAAATTATGAAAGGTTACATCCAAACAATTCTTATATTCAAAATGTATCGATACCAAGGTTAAAAAGGTTCAAAAACAAATTTCCTGAGTTATTAAAAGAGAATAATAAGCATTAATTGCTTTTACTACTTAATATTTAATTTATGAATAAAATTTTTATCATTTTACTTTTTATTCCCTTATCATTATTTCTATTTAAATGCCATTCTGGCGAAGCTAATAAAAAATCAAATTCAAATGAAATTGTTGATAAAGAAGAAAATGATACCCTTAATTTACTTACTGATATTATACCAAAATTTGATAATGGAGATGTTAATGCAGTAATTGAAATTCCAGCAGGAACAATTGATAAATGGGAGTTAGATAAAATATCTGGAAAAGTAAGTTGGGAGTTTATTGATAATAAACCAAGAATTGTTAATTATATTGGATATCCTGGAAACTACGGTATGATACCAAGAACAATACTTCCAAAAGCAAAAGGTGGGGATGGTGATCCTTTAGACATACTTGTTCTTGGTCCTTCCGTAAAAAGAGGTAGTACCCTAAAATGTAAAATAATTGGGGTTCTATTTTTAATGGATCGTGGTGAACAGGATAACAAATTAATTGCTGTTTCAAATAATTCACCATTATATGAAATTAATGATATAACCGATTTAAATAAAAATTATATTGGAGTTTCAGAAATCATAAAATTGTGGTTTACAAATTATAAGGGACCAAATAAAATTGTATCAAAAGGTTTTGGTTCTAAAAATATTGCAGAAGATTTGCTTAATATGGCTATCAAAGAATATAAATTAAATCTGCATTAAAAGGCAGCTTATCAAAATATTGGTCCTTTTAACTTTTTAAAATTTTGTACATAGCTACTTCTCTACTATTCGTATCAATCAAGTACAATATATAGACCCCCTTACTAAGTCCAGAAATATTAATTCTTGTCCGATTTAAATTATTAAACTTAACAGGTTGACTTAAAATTTTTCTTCCATTTAAATCGAAAACATCAACTTTAAACTCATCGTTATTAAACGGATATTGTAAGTTTAAAAAATCATTGGAAGGATTTGGATAAACGGTACTCTCCACTTCTAGTTCCTCTTTAAAAAAATATTTCTCCCCAAAAGAAAAGGCTGCTTGACCAATTTTTTCTCCAATAATTCTGCCAGGAATATCATCTATCGGTGGATGAATCCCTCCCCATATTCTGGACAAACTAGTTTGATCGGATGCATCTCTGTAGGTAGCCCATTGTAATTGAAAATCCATACTTGGACCTACTTCAAATTTTAAAAAATCGTTGGTGTAAACATCAAAAGTTCCCATACCACCTGGAAAAAACTCATCGTCAGTTAATAGGGTAAATACCTCTGCAGCTGCTCTCGAAAATGTTGAATGACCAGATACATAACCTGCAAATGGAGGTGTAACAAAAGAAGGTCTCTGATATGGGAACCAATTCTCTGCAAGAATCCAACCAACACCAGCTATATCATAATCAGCATTAATAATATAATCATGACCTTTCCATGTAAATAATTTTATTTTACCAATATTTTCTAAGTCATCTCCTTCCAGAGGATCTCCTTCTTGAATTACTTCAATGAATCCTGGAACTAAGGGGATTCCGTGAGGATTATAGTTGGAAAGATTGGGGTGTGAAGATTGCCCTTGATCACACATATACCTGATCGCACTCATAGGTCTTATATAATCGTAATAACCTTTGATACCCCATGCAGCTATTGCAGCATCATGCATTGCACCTGATAGGATAAAATAAGATTTTATATCCCACTCTAAATTATTGAGTATTTCACCTTCACCTCTAAACTTTTTTATAAGCTGCGGATGATCATTTACATAATTTAATATGGTGAACCAGTGACCTGGAGGCGTTTCACTATCTGGACCATCTGCCCAGAACTCTGCTAAAACCCTCCCGTAATCGCCTCTTGGAACCATTTGTTCTTCATAAGCTAAACCAGTACTTGGATTAATTTCCCAACCTGCACTTTGATCACCTCCATCAAAAAAGTCATAAAAATCTTTATACTCTTCAAAAGTTTCTGGAAAATTTGAGATATTTCCAATACTTGCTGGAGAGATATCTATCATCACATCGTCATTTGGATCTAAATGAGATCCCCATATAGAAACCAATGCAAATCCCCACTTAAATGGGTCTTCTAAACCAATACCCGCTTGAATATAGGATGGGCTCGTTGGATCATGATAAACCCAATAATCATAATCAGGTGTTGAATGAATAGAAAGGTCTTCTTCGCTCAATGAAAACGGAATTACTTTACCCCATTCTGGACTTAAGAATTCTGGAGAACCTCCAGGGTGATAATTCCCACTTTGATCAATAAATTCTTCAACGGTTAAGGGTTGCCAATGATTGGGTTCGGAAAGGTTTGGATTACCACCTAAGTCAGTATTCAAGGGGTCATTTAAGGGTTCGTATACTAAATTTGCATAATCATTCTGTTCATTTGAGTTATCCTGTAGTCCAAACTCAATAATCTGTTGCGCTACATAATTCCCTAGAGCAGCAGCATCTCCACTATGATAGTCTGTGTTCTCATCATACTTATTATAGCCCAACTCATCCATAAAATCATGGATAGAATTATATATCTCATCAATTCCAGGAGAGCTTGAAAATCTATGTAACATGATTCTATAGACCGCATAGCTAATTGCTTTTTTTCGATTTTCATCAACCAATACATCGTTATAAAACCCATCAAATTCACAATTATAGTCACCCAAGGATTTACCTAAAAAAAAAGTGTCTGCATTTTTATCAAAAACTGCCCAAATATCATACATCGCCATGCTGGTATGAAACAAATTTCGAGCATGTACGGTTGGTCTAGCAAAATCATTTCTAATTGCATGCAAAACTTCCTCATTCCATTCTCTTGCTATAGAATAATCTTGAGCATTGGTAGTAAAACAAAAAAAATAAATAATAAAAAATAGTATTATTTTCATTTATTAATATTTAAAATAAATATAATAAAAATTACCAGTTAATGTTGAGTCTGGTATATTATTTAGTTGAAAATATTAAATTTGGTTAATTTAATAATCCTTATTTTTGTTTGAGTTCAAAAACAATCATATTTAATGTACGAATATAATTTAGACTTTGCCATAAAAAAAGACAAAGAAGATCCATTAAACAAGTATAGAAATGAGTTTTTGATTCCAACGAATAACAAAGGTGAGGAATTAATATACTTATGTGGTAACTCACTTGGCTTACAACCAAAAAAAACTTCCAATTACATACAACAAGAACTCAATGATTGGGCTAAATTTGGGGTAGAAGGTCATACCGATGCTAAAAACCCTTGGCTACCCTACCATGAATTTCTAACAAATTCTATGGCAAAAATTGTAGGTGCAAAAACCAACGAGGTGGTAATTATGAATAGTTTAACTACCAACCTACATTTAATGATGGTTTCTTTTTATCAGCCCTCAGAAAAGAAATATAAAATTCTTATTGAAAGTGATGCTTTCCCCTCTGACAAATATGCTATGGAAAGTCAATTAAAATTTCATGGTTATTGTAAAAAAGAAGGTTTAATTCAATGGAAACCTCGAGAAGGGGAAGAGTTATGTCGGATGGAGGATTTAGAACATATAATGAAGGAACAGGGGGATGAAATAGCATTAATTATGATTGGCTGTACCAATTATTATTCAGGGCAATTGTATCCTTTAAAAAAAATTACTCAAATCGGTCATAAATACAATTGTATGGTTGGTTTTGATCTCGCGCATGGCGTTGGGAATATTCAACCAAATTTACACGAATCTGGTGCAGATTTTGCAGTTTGGTGTACCTACAAATATCTAAATAGTGGGCCAGGTAGCTTGGGAGGATGTTTTGTTCATGAACGACATGCCAAGAACAATACCCTAAATAGATTTGCTGGTTGGTGGGGCCACAATAAAAAAACAAGATTTAATATGCGTCATGAATTTGACGTTTTACCAGGTGCAGAGGGTTGGCAATTAAGTAATCCTGCAATATTATCGATGGCAGCAATAAAAGCATCCTTAGATTTATTTGAGGAAGCAGGTTTTGAAAATATAATTGCAAAATCTAAATCACTTACTGGATTTTTAGAGTATTTAATCGATGGTTTAAACAATCCTAAGATTAACATCATCACTCCTAAAAATCCAAAAGAAAGAGGTTGTCAATTATCCATTCAGGTAAAAGATGCAAACAAAAAATTACACAGCCTATTAACTCAAAATGGAGTTATTAGTGATTGGAGAGAGCCCGATGTTATTAGAGTAGCTCCTGCACCTCTTTATAATAGTTACCAGGATGTATACGAGTTTATCCAACGCTTTAAAAAAATACTGAACTAATGAAAAGCAAAAAAGAAAAGATCTTAATAATTGGAGCTGGTTTGTGTGGTAGTCTTTTGGCATTGCGTTTGGGTCAGAGAGGTTTTCAAGTTACATTGGTCGAAAAAAGAGCTGATTTGCGTAAGATCGAACAAGATGCAGGGCGATCTATCAATTTAGCTTTTTCAGATAGAGGTATGAAAGCTATGAAAATGGTAGGCTTAGAAAATGAAGTTGAAAAACTTTGTTTGCCTATGATTGGTCGCATGATTCATGATAAAAAATCAAATAAATTCATGAGTCTTTATAGTGGTAAAGAAAATAAATATATAAATTCCATATCGCGTCCAGGTTTAAATATGTTATTATTGGATTCTGCAGAAAAACTACCTAATGTTTCTTTAATTTTTAATCAAAGTTGCGAATCATTAGATTTTGAAAATTCAACGGCCGTATTCAAGGAATATCAAACAAATGAATATAGCACCTATAAAGCTGATCTTATTTTTGGTACCGATGGTGCTGGATCTATTGTAAGAAATAATATGTTTGACGATAAAAGTATTCGATTAAGTTTTTCAATTGATTGGTTAAGTCATAGTTACAAAGAACTTACAATTCCTGCCAGTAAAAATGGAAAGTTTCAAGACGACCCTAAGGCATTGCATATTTGGCCTCGAGGCGAAAATATGTTAATCTCATTGCCAAATCTTGATGGAAGTTTTACGGTTACTTTATTTTTAGCACATCAAACTGGAAAAGATAATTTTGAAAAATTAAATACCGCTGAAAAGGTAAATGAATATTTTGAGCGGGAATTTCCAGACGCCAAGGCTTTAATGCCAAATTTAGCAAAAGAATTTTTTGAAAATCCAACTGCTTACTTAGGAACTGTAAAATGTTATCCTTGGAACGTTATGGGTAAGACATTAATTTTGGGAGATGCTGCACATGCTATCGTTCCTTTTTATGGACAAGGAATGAATGCATCTTTTGAAGATGTAGTGGTTTTGGATAAATTTATAGAAAAACATGAAGGGGATTGGAAAACAACTTTCTCTGAATTTGAAAAAGAAAGAAAAATAGATGCAGATGCTATTGCGGAACTTGCGATTGATAACTTCCATGAAATGAAAGAACACGTAGCCAATCCTTTATTTCAAGAAAAGAGAAAATTAGAAGTTGCACTTGAAGATAATTTTCCAAAAAAATACAATTCAAAATATTCATTAGTAACATTTAATGCCGATATTCCGTATTCTAAGGCTATGAAAATAGGAAGAGCACAAGATAAAGCTATTTTAAATTTATTAGAGGATGGAAAGCTCAAAGATACTATGAGTTTAGAAGAAAAGCTGACTTTGGTTCTAAACGAAACAAAAGATTATTATACAGAATGATACTATTAAAAAAAACCTATAACTTATGAAAGAAAATGGAAAAGTTACTCCAAGAGGTGCTTACCCTCATGTAAAGAGAGTAGGCGATTTTATATTTGTATCTGGAACAAGTTCTAGAAGACCAGATAATTCTATTGCTGGAGTTGATATTATTGATGAAATGGGTACTAAATTTTTAAATATTGAAGTCCAAACGCGTGAGGTTCTAAACAATATAGATGCGAACTTAAATAAAATTGGATCTTCTTTAAAAGATGTCGTAGATGTATCTACTTTTTTAGTAAATATGAATGATTTTGCTGGTTATAATAAAGCCTATGCCGAATTTTTTGATAAAGAAACAGGACCTACAAGAACTACGGTTGCCGTACATCAATTACCACACCCAGATTTAGTAGTAGAAATTAAAGTTACCGCATATAAACCTCTATAATATTGCTATGAAAAAAATACTAAACTATATCGATGGTTCTTATTGTGAACCTTTCTCAAAGGATTGGTTAGATAATTACAATCCATCCAAAGGTTTAGTCTATTCAAAAATCGCTTCTTCCTCATCTGTAGATATAGAGAATGCTTACTTAGCTGCTAAAAAAGCTTTTTCATCTTGGTCCAATACTACCATTAATGAACGAAGTGCTATTCTCTCAAAAATTGCGGATTTAATAGAAGATAATTTAGACCAATTAGCAGAAGCAGAGTCATTGGACAATGGGAAACCATTAAGTTTAGCAAAATCAGTTGATATACCTAGAGCATCTAGTAATTTTAAATTTTTTGCACATGCCATCACACAATTTTCAAGTGAAGCACATGAAAGTATAGGACTTAATACTATGAACTTTACGCTACGACAACCTATTGGAGTGGTTGGGTGTATTTCTCCCTGGAATTTACCTCTGTATTTATTTACATGGAAAATAGCTCCAGCACTTGCTGCAGGTAATACGGTTATAGCAAAACCGAGTGAAATAACTCCAATGACAGCATTTTTGTTAGGAGATATCTGCTCAAAAGCGGGATTACCAAATGGCGTTTTAAATATTATTCACGGTACTGGTCCCTCTGCAGGGCAAGCTATTGTAGAACATCCAAATATTAAAGCTATATCATTTACGGGAGGTACAAAAACCGGTGAAACCATTGCAAGGAAAGCAGCTCCAATGTTTAAAAAATTATCTTTAGAATTAGGTGGCAAAAATCCTAACATTATTTTTGCAGACTGTCACTATGAAAAAATGCTTTCGATGACCATAAAGTCATCTTTTACAAATCAAGGGCAAATTTGTTTGTGTGGAAGTCGAATTTTTGTAGAAAAATCGATCTATTTAAAATTTAAAAAAGACTTTATTGCTAGGGTAAGAGATTTAAAAATTGGTGATCCATTTGTTTCATCAACAAATATTGGCGCTTTAGTATCTAAACCTCATCTTGAAAAAGTAGTATCATATATTAATTTAGCTAAGGAAGAAGGAGGGAAAGTTTTAACTGGTGGAAATAAAGTAAGCGTAAAGGGATCTGAAAATGGATATTATCTAGAGCCTACCGTTATAGAAATCCTAAACCAGCAATGCAGAATAAATCAAGAAGAAATTTTTGGACCTGTAGTTACCATCATGCCTTTTGACACTGAAGAAGAAGTTTTAGTGATGGCTAACAGTGTAAATTATGGATTGTCTGCAACACTTTGGACCAATAATATAGATAGAACAATGCGAATTTCTAAAAAAATTGAAACAGGAATTGTCTGGGTAAATACTTGGTTAAATAGAGATCTAAGAACTCCATTTGGTGGAATCAAAAATAGCGGTGTTGGCCGTGAAGGGGGTTTCGAGGCTTTAAAGTTCTTTACAGAACCTAAAAATATTTGTATTAAATACGATAATTAATTATTGAAATAAACTTATGAATCTTAATTTGAAAAATAAAAATGCATTAATCTGTGGTAGTACTGCAGGTATTGGTAAAGCTTCTGCAATCGAACTAGCTGCACTTGGTGCCAATATCACCTTATTAGCAAGAAATGAAGAAAAGCTTAAAAATACTTTGTCTAAATTACCAACTAATAATGGACAGAACCATGATTATTTACTATCAGATTTTAGTGAACCAAATTCACTAAAAGAGACCTTATCTACTAACATAAATAAAAACTACCATATTCTTTTGAATAATACTGGCGGACCAAAGGGTGGGCCTATATTTAATGCCAACCTTAGTGAGTTTACAGCTGCTTTCTCGCAACATTTACTATGCAATCAAATATTGGTTCAAGCAATAGTTCCAGGCATGAAAATAAATAACTTTGGTCGAATTATTAATATTATTTCAACTTCTGTAAAACAACCGATTGAAGGACTGGGAGTTAGCAATACTATACGTGGTGCTGTTGCTAACTGGAGTAAAACTTTAGCTTCTGAATTAGGTCCTTTTGGTATTACAGTTAATAATATATTGCCTGGTGCTACAGCTACCGAGCGTTTAGACCAGATTATGATTAATATTGGTAAAAAAATAGGAAAATCACCAGAAGAAGCAAGGGAGGTAATGAAAAGTATAATACCTGCAAGAAGGTTTGCTAAACCCGAAGAAATCGCCTACGCAGTGGTATTTCTAGCTAGTGAAACAGCAGGATATATCAATGGTATAAATTTACCTGTTGATGGTGGAAGAACTAAAAGCTTGTAATTAATACATTACATCCATAAATGAATTTATTATGAAACGAAAACTAAGAATTAACGGACATTCGCATCTTCTACCCTATCCGGAAGAGATTCCTCAATTTATGAAAGATAATGGTATTTTTTGGGTCGATAAAGATCGAAACTTTATGCTTCAAAAAAATTGGAAACGTCCGGTTACCGATTCTAGTTTCTTTTTAAATGAAAAATTAGACTGGATGGAAAAATACCAGATCGATCATGCAGTGGTATTAAACTTGTCACAATTGTATGGGAATGGATTACGATTAGAAGAAATGAAAAGAGCACTTCGTTTTCAAAACGATTTTAATGCTAAAATACAACAGGATCATTCTTCAAAATTTACCTGTGGGTTTGTAGTACATCCAGGATACGGGAGAGGTGCTTTGTGGGAGATAGAAAGATGTGTTGAGCAATTAGGTTTGAACTTATTATGTTTGCCAACTCATTATATGGATACAATTGGAACCTGGCGTTGCATATTTGATGAAGAAAATGAACCGATTTTTGAATTAGCAAATAAATACAATCTCGCTATTGAAATACATCCTTATGATGGAGAAAAATTTATTAAATTAGAAAATACTGCATGGCGTTTTCATCTAATCTGGATGTTAGCTCAATGTGCAGATGCTTATCATTTTTTTACTCTAAATGGCTATGCTGATAAATATCCCAACATGCGAACCTGTTTTGCTCATGGTGGCCAATTAGCACAGATGAATTTAGGGAGAAGAATACAAGGATTTGATGGAAGACCTGACTTATTTGAAGGAAAAAAACATCCAAGAAAATCAGTAGCTCATAAAAACATTTTCTTTGACACCTTAGTACACGATACAGGATCTCTTCAGTTGATTATAAAAAATCAAACCTCAAAACAAATCATCATGGGTTTAGATGATCCCTATCCGTTAGGAGAAATGGAGAGCGAAAGCCAATCTTCTTATCCAGGTAAAATTTTAGATTTAGCTAAAGATCAAAACATACTAACCTCAAAAGAATGTGATTCCATATGGGATGACAATGTTTTACAATGGCTATTTGGTGATGATAACAAAAAGAAGCAAGAATTAATTAATAAAATCATTAGTTAACCTAATACCAAATGCATTTTTTACCGGAAAAATTAGATGATTATGTGATTGCACATTCTCAAAAAGAACCAAAATTATTGCAAGAACTAAGTAGAGAAACTTGGCAAAAAGTTTTAGCACCTAGAATGTTAAGTGGACATTTTCAAGGTAGGGTTTTAAGTATGATATCTAAATTAATTAATCCAAAAAACGTACTTGAAATTGGAACCTATACTGGCTATTCTGCATTATGCTTAGTTGAAGGTATCCAGACAAATGGAGAACTTCATACCATTGATACCAATGAGGAATTATATGATTTTCAGAGAAGGTATTTTAATAAGTCTGGTTACGGAAATCAAATAATTCAACATATAGGTAATGCTTTAGATATAATTCCTACAATAGATAAAACTTTTGATTTAGTATTTATTGATGCCGATAAAAAGAATTACCCCAATTATTTAAAAATAATTCTACCCATGCTTAAGAGTGGATCGGTTATCTTAACTGATAATGTATTGTGGACTGGAAAAGTAATTGAGGAATTACAAAAAGGTGATAAAGACACTGAAGCGCTAATAAAATACAATAAAATAATAAATGAAGATTCTCAATTAGAAACTATTTTGTTGCCTATTCGGGATGGTCTAACTATTACAAGAGTTAAATAATTAAAATTTCCTTTTAATTGATCCTGTGACATCGTCGACGGTATCTTTTATATCTTTAACTTCAGAGGATATGTTTTCCGTGAAATTACGCCTAAAATCATCAGTTAATTTTTCTGGAGATTTTAAATCTATTCCTTCTTTTTTTGCAGTTTCATTAATTTCACTTTTTATATCATTAGTAGCATCTTTAATTTGACGTATTCCCTTTCCTAACCCCCTAGCAATTTCAGGAACTTTATCAGCACCAAAAATCATAACTACAATAAAAACGATAAAAAATATCTCAGCGCCACTAATAAATAAAGGATATAAAATCATACTGCAAATATAATAATTTTGTTGCTCAGCCATAGCTCTAGCTTGCTTAAAAAAATTAAAGTTTGAATTATTTAAATTTATTAATCCAATAAAAAAAGCCGCTAATAAAAATTAAAAGCGGCTCAATCACGTTATTAAAAATATTAATTTTTAACTTTATTTTTTTTGAATGAATCAAATTGACCTAATTTTTTTCGTTTTGGCCATGAATTATTACTAGTGTCAATATCAGCCGTTTCTTCATCTGGGTCAACTACTATTTTAATAATTTCTTTATCCGATGCGATTACCTTTCCAACAGATTTATCACTGGTTTTCCATATTTGAACAGGATAAGTTATTCTTTCAGAAGAACCATCGCTATAGGTGTACTCAGCTATAATAGGCATAGGGAGTTTACCTACCTTTTCGAAGGTAACCTCATAGAAAAAGTTAGGTTTTTTAAGATTTGATCTTTCTTCTGGACTTAGATTATCCATAATGTATTCCTTTAGCGTTGTCACATCATCAAGAGTTGATGTACGCATGCTTTCTTCAAAATCTTCACTTCCTTCCTCAACAAGGTAGACTAAGGGAGGTAAATCACTTTCTTTCATTCCTCTTGCATTCATCATATTCTTTACTTCTTGATTCATTTTTGAGGTTACATAATATTTTTTAACATCTTGTACACCTATATCAACAACATTTGTTGTGTAAAACCAACCTCTCCAAAACCAATCTAAATCCATTGCAGAAGCGTCTTCCATAGTTCTGAAAAAATCTTCCGGAGATGGATGCTTAAACATCCATCTATTTGCATAAGTCTTAAAGGAATAA
>SGZH01000007.1 GCA_004214175.1 Flavobacteriales bacterium
ATAAGTTTAACCGCCAGACATCGAAGGCTTTACAAGCCTGATGTTCAGACCGGCAATAACCTAAGTTTAGATTCTTTTTTTTTCACGGCTAATCGTTTTGCTTTTGGTTTAGATGCTGACTTAAACAGCGAGAGAAAAGATTATTTTGAACCTCGTATTGACGGCAGGTACTTCATTTATGCTTCAAATTTTAGAGTAAGTACGTGGATATCTACTGATTTTAGAAAGAAATTTGCTTTTGATTTAAGAGTAGGAATAAGAAATTTTATAGACGACGAACAATACAATTACAAGATAGGTTTTACACCAAGATATCGTGTCTCCAATAATTTTATATTGATATGGGAAGCAGAACTTTATACCAGTAAAAATAATAAAGGTTATATCGATGATAATGGCGTGGATATCTATTTTGGACAAAGAGCTATTACCAATCTAGAAAATTCGCTACAAGCAAGTTATAACTTTGACCCTTATAAAGCAATAGATTTAAGATTTAGAAACTATTGGGGTACCGCAGATTACAATGATAATTTATTTTTTTTATTGAATCAAAATGGAACTCTAAGTCAATTCGATTATGATACCTCCGAATACAACCCAAATAGAAATTTTAATATTTGGAATATCGATTTGAGTTTTAGATGGCGTTTTGCTCCTGGAAGCGAAGTTTCTTTTCTTTATAGAAATCAAATTTTTAACGAGGATGATTTGTCTAATATCAACTATGGAGAAAGCTTAGATAATTTATTTCAACAAACCGCCCAACATACTTTTTCAATCCGAGTGACCTACTTTATAGACTATAATAATCTAAAAAATGTTTTTAAACGTAATTCATAACTATAAGAATTGTCTAATCACCTTATAAATAGTATTTTCACGATATAATATTTTTTTTATGATAAAAGCGATTAACTTACATAAGTTTTATGAAGAATTACATGTTTTAAAGGGTGTCAATCTGGAAATAAAAAAAAGTGAAGTTATTTCAATCGTCGGGGCTTCTGGTACTGGAAAAACAACCTTACTTCAAATTTTAGGTACTTTAGATTCTTTTTCAAATACTCAAGAAAAAAGCTCATTGTTAATTGACGGTCAGGACATTGAAACCCTAAATCAGCAACAATTAGCAAAATTTAGAAATAAAAACTTAGGTTTTGTTTTTCAATTTCATCAATTACTACCAGAATTTAGCGCTTTGGAAAATATATGTATTCCTGCTTATATCGGTAATACTCCAAAAATTACTGCAGAAAAAAAAGCAAAAGAATTGCTATCGTTTTTAAATCTTAGTAACAGAATAAATCATAAACCCAACGAACTTTCTGGAGGAGAGCAACAAAGGGTTGCCGTGGCTAGAGCGCTGATTAATGATCCTGCTATCATCTTAGCCGATGAACCAAGTGGTAATTTAGATACCGAAAGTGCTGAAAATCTACATAATTTATTTTTTAAATTAAGAGATGAATTTGGGCAAACATTTGTAATTGTCACTCATAACAATAGTTTAGCATCTATGGCAGATCGCAAATTATTAATGAAAGATGGAATTATTTTATCCTAATCATGGATCAAAAAGATTTAAAAGATTTTCTTGATGTTAAGGTTAAACAATACAATAACAAAAAATTTATTGAAAGTGATCCTATCCAAATACCACATCAATTATTAAAATATGGTGCCTCAAAAAAAGATATAGAAATCATAAGTTTTTTAGTGGCTACAATTTCCTGGGGAAACAGAAAAAGTATCATAACCAACTCCAATCGCCTGCTCACTCGAATGAATAATTCTCCTCTTGAATTTGTGATGAATTATTCAAAAAAAGATTTTCACTCCATTGCTGGATTTGTACACAGAACCTTTAACGATATAGACTTAAATTATTTTATTTTGTCCCTTCAAAATATCTATAAAAATCATAACGGCTTAGAATCAATATTCAAAAACAATATAAAAGATCATTCATTACAATTTGCTATTCATGAATTTAAAAAACTATTTTTTAGTTTACCACACCATGTAAGAACAGAAAAACATGTAAGTGATCCACTCAAAAATTCTGCTGCAAAAAGAATTAATATGTTTTTAAGATGGATGGTAAGAAATGATTTTAGTGGGGTCGATTTTGGAATTTGGAATACGATACCGATGTCTGTCTTATCTTGTCCATTGGATGTTCACACAGGAAATGTGGCAAGAAAACTTGGCTTAATATCTCGAAAACAAAATGATGCTAAAGCTTTGAAAGAGTTGGATCAATCTTTAAGAATTTTAGACGCAGAGGATCCTGTAAAGTATGATTTTGCATTATTTGGTTTGGGAGTTTTTGAATCTTTTTAGTTCATTAAATAAAAAAGTATTAAGCTTTTTACCACTATCTAATTATCCATTTAAATCATAGTAGTTGGATTTAATTAAATTTAATTTCACCTTTCTATGCAACTAGCCTTAATTATTATGTTGCATTGTTTATATTTGCAAAATAAATATTGGAATGCAGTTTAAACACCCTGAACTTCTTTACGCCCTATTTCTACTAGTCATTCCTATTTTTATTCATCTCTTCCAATTAAGACGTTTTAAAAAATTAGAATTTTCTAACGTTGATTTTCTAAAAAGAGTTCAAATAAAAACCCGTAAGAGTTCACAGTTAAAAAAATGGTTGATACTCCTTACAAGAATGGCTATTTTTTCTTGTATAATTTTAGCTTTTTCGCAACCTTTTTCTGCTTCTAAGTCTGCTCTAAAAAAGAATAAAGAATTAGTGTTCTATATTGATAACTCATTTAGCACACAACTAATTGATAAAAAAGGAACATCCCTACAAACTCATTTACAGAAATTATATACACAGGATTTTTATAATTATAAAATCAATTGGATATCAAATGATATTTCAAAAAGAAACACTTCTGTTCAGGACTTTAAAAACGACATTTTAGCTATAAAACACTCTCAAAGACAATTGAGTCCTAAAGAAGTTGTTATTAAATCTAATCAACTTTTTTCAACTAAAAATAATAATTCAGAAAAGCGAATCATATACATATCCGATTTTCAATCGAAATCCGATTTTCCTAAAGTTCCAGATGGAATAAATTTAGATATCATTCCTTTAAATTACCAAGAAGTTTCTAATATAAATATTGATTCTGTTTATATATCCGATTCAAATATAAATAGTGTGAATCTTAAAGTAAAAATAACTGGTCAAGGTCTTATCCCAGAAACAGTGCCTATTTCTCTTTATAACAAAAATAAACTAATAGCTAAAACTGCTGTTAATTTTGATCAGGATATTAATAATATTAAAAACAAAGAAATAGTTTTCGAGATCGACAATAACGAAAATTTTGAAGGAAAATTAGAGATTTCTGATCCTAACTTGAAATTTGACAACAACTTATATTTTAGTATCAACCAGAGAAAAAAGATAAAAGTCCTAGAAATTGGTGATACTAATAATAATTATTTCAATAGAATTTTTGGAGTAAATGAATTTATTTTTACTCAACAAGGTTCTAAAAAACTGAATTATACCGATTTTACCTCTCAAAATTTTATTATTTTGAATGAATTAGAGCAAATCCCCGAGTCGTTAGTTACCGCTATAAAATTGTACACTGAACAAGGAGGTTCCCTATTAATTATTCCGTCGAGTAATGCTATTATTGAACAATATAACTTATTGTATGCATCACTAGAATTGGGAACCATTTTAAGTTTTAATAAGAAAGAAAAAAAAATAACCAAAATAGAATTTGAAAATCCTTTATACAGAAACGTTTTTGAAAAAGAGATTATTAATTTCCAGTATCCAATTGTTAATTCCTTTTTCAATCTAAACTCATCAGTCCAGAAAGTGTTGAGTTTTGAAGATTCAAAGCCTTTTTTATTAAAAAAGAATCATATTTATAGTTTAACTGCAGCCATCAATAGTCAAAATTCAAATTTTCAGAATTCCCCTCTTATTGTACCCACATTCTACAATATGGCAAAACAAAGTTTAGCACTACCAAAGTTATATTATGAAATTGGAAAACAAAACCTCTACTCAATTCCCATTTCTTTAAAGCAAGATGAAATTCTTAAAATATCTGACAGTTTAAACACCTTCATTCCATTACAACAAACTAAAAAAAATCAGATCAACATAATTACCGAAAATGATCCGTTCAAAGCTGGAAACTATAATATTACAAAAGATGATGTAGTTATAGATATGGTGAGTTATAATTACAATAGACAAGAAAGTATTCTTTCTTATACGAATCCCAAAAATTGGGATGATACAAATCTATATAGTAATGTGAACGATTTATTTAATAATATAGCACTAGATAATAAAATTAATAGTTTTTGGAAATGGTTTGTTATTTTAGCACTACTATTTCTTTTAATAGAATTGGTTATTTTAAAATTTTACAAATGAATATTTTAATTAAAGCTGCAATTATTGTTGACGAATCAACAAAACATCATCTTAAAAAAAGAGATGTATTAATCGAAAAAGGAAAGATTACTAAAATTGCTAAAACAATTTCAAATAGTGATCAATTTAAAGAGATAAAATTACCCAACCTACATATTTCTCAAGGCTGGTTCGATACTAGTGTTTCTTTTGGGGAGCCAGGTTTTGAAGAGCGAGAGACTCTTCAAAATGGTTTAATGACAGCAGCAAAAAGTGGATTTACTCATGTAGCAGTCAATCCCAATACCAAACCAGTGACCGATAATAAATCTACAATTCATTTTTTAAAATCGCAGGCCAGCAATAACGCTGTCTCTTTGTATGCTGTAGGGGCACTAACAGCAGGATCTAACGGTAAAGATTTAGCAGAATTATATGATATGGATAACGAAGGGGCCATTAGCTTCTATGATTATAAAACTCCAGTAAAAAATCCTAACCTACTAAAAATAGCCTTGCAATATTCTCAAACCTTTGACGGCCTTGTACAATCTTTTCCTTTTGAGAGCTCTATTGCTAAACAAGGAAATGTAAATGAAGAAACCAACAGCACCAAATTAGGATTAAAAGGAATACCAAATTTAGCAGAAGAACTTCAAATAATTAGGGATTTATATATTCTCGAATACACCGGAGGAAAGCTTCACATACCAACTATTTCAACAAAAAAATCAGTTGCTTTAATTAAAAATGCTAAAGACAAAGGTTTAAATGTTACTTGTAGCGTTTCTATAAACAATCTTATTTTGACGGATGATGTTTTAAATAGCTTTGATTCAAATTATAAATTACAACCACCACTAAGAACAATAAAGGATGTCAAGGCCCTCCTAAAAGGATTAAAAGATGGAACTATTGATGCGGTTACAAGTGATCATAATCCAATAGATATTGAAAACAAAAAAATTGAATTTGATCACGCACTCTATGGAAGTATTGGTTTAGAAAGTTGTTTCGGAGCATTAAATAACAACTCAGGTATTGAAAAAACCATAAAATATTTAACTGGATTAAAAGAAGAATTTAAAATTCAAATAAACAGTATTAATGAGGGGAATTATGCAGACATTACTATGTTTAATCCTGATGAGAAATGGGTATTTATTGAAAAGGATATACTATCTAAATCAAAAAACTCAGCCCTTCTTGACCATCAACTAAAAGGTAAGGTGTACGGAATTATTTCTAATAAAAAAATGATTCTCAATTAATGAAAAATAAGTCAAACTATAAAGCAATATTAGCTTATTTATCATTTGTAGGTTTAATAATTGCCTATATTTTGAATATGGAAGAAAAAGATAAATTAACAAGTTATCATATAAAAAATATGTTTGGTTTAGTGATCCTATTATTTATCTCTACCACTTTTTTAAAAGGCAATACCTTTTTATTTTTTTGTGGTCAAGTTATATGGGTTGGTTGTTTTTTTTTCTGGACATACTCTCTAGTTATGGCAATTACAGGAAAACAAAAAGGAATTCCAATTATTACTAATTTATTTCAAAAATGGTTTAATTTTTTAAATCAATAAATGGAAAAACAACAATTACAATTAGAGCACCTATACAGAGCTTCAAATTTAAACAATCCTAATGCACCGCTAATTATTATGCTCCACGGTTATGGCAGCGATGAAAATGATTTATTTTCTTTTGCATCTGAATTACCACCCAAATATGCTATAATTTCATTAAAAGCGCCCTACGGATTAAATCCTCATGGTAATGCCTGGTATGCTATTCATTTTGATAATTTAAATGGAAAATGGAGTGACGATAATCAAGCTATAAAATCCAGAGAGATGGTTGTAAGTGCTATAAATGAAATTATTGAAAAATATCCAGTAGATAAAAACAACATAACCCTGCTAGGTTTCAGTCAAGGAACGATCCTGGGATTATCAATTGCTCTTAGTTATCCTGAAAAAATAAAGAACTTGATAGGTTTAAGTGGTTATGTAAACAGAGACATTCTTAAAGAAGATTATGAGGAAACCGATTTCAAGAATTTAAATATTTATTCTTCCCATGGAACTTTAGATCAGGTAATACCTGTGGAATGGGCGAGAAAAACAAAAACTTTCCTTTCTAATATAGTGACAAATTTTACTTACAAGGAATTTCCTGTAGGTCATGGCGTTTCCCCTCAAAATTTTTATGATTTTAAAAATTGGCTAGAGAAACATAGCTAGATTAGAATGAAGGATACAGTAAAGATGAAATTTGATTCAATTCAATTTTATTCTTTTTTGTAACATAATATTCTAAAATCATTTCTCCCCAATACCTCCCATCAGTAAAATCAGCAATAATCCATTTGTGATTAAGAAATTTAATTTTATTTATTTTCATCTTACCATTCATTCCCTCGAAGGGAATCAGGTAGTTTTTTTCTTTTACTAAATTTTGATCATACATATAATTTGATATCTGGTTTTCAATTTCTAGAGACTCAAAACCTAATTTTTCAATATACGATACAGCATTTTCATTTCCTTGGAGGGTAAAATAGTTGCAACTTAAATTTTCGTTAGATAAAATCTCTAAGGAATCCTTTAATATTAAAAGCTCATTTTTTAAATTAGAAATGGTATTTCTTTGTTTTTCAATTTTATTTTCTTGTTTTTCGAATATTTTTTTTTCATTCATGTACTGGAATATTGCAAACAGTAACGTAAATAAAAATAAATACATAAATAAAGTACGTTTCATTTTTTATAGAGTTAATTTAAGTGTGTCGTAGGCTAAAAATACATTGTCAGGAAGTTCTTTTTCAATTTCAGAATGAAAACCTAATAAATGACTAATATGAGTTAAATAGGCTTTTTTTGGATTAATTATAGTTATAATTTCTAATGCTTCATCTAAAGAAAGATGAGAATGATGTTTTTCTTTTCTTAGTGCGTTAATAACTAATATAGAGGTACCTTTAATTTTATCGAGTTCCTCTTCTACTATGGTCTTTACATCTGTTAAATAAGTAAAATCATCTATTCTAAATCCTAATATTGGTAATGATCCATGCAATACTTCAATAGGAATTACAGGTTTCCCTCCGATTTGAAAACTACTCGCTTTGGAAATTTCAATTTCATTTAAAGTTGGAGAACCTGGATATTTATGTTTAGTTTTAAATATATAAGAAAATCGTTGGTATAAGCTTTTAAATACTTGTTTCTGAGCAAAAAAAGAAATTGCACCTTGGTTAAAATAAAAAGGTCTAATATCATCAATACCCGCTGTATGATCATTGTGCTCATGAGTTATTAAAACTCCATCAATTTTGCTACAATTCGCTCTTAACATCTGTTGTCTAAAATCAGGTCCACAATCAATCACATAATTATAGTGATCCCATGATATTAAAATAGAAACACGAAGTCTTTTGTCTTTGAAATCGTTGCTTTTACAAACTGGGTGTTCACTTGCTATAACAGGAATTCCCTGCGAAGTTCCAGTTCCAAGAAAAGTAATTGTTAAACTTGAATTCATTATACAAAAATAATAGTATTTATTTTGTTTAACTAAGGTATTTATTAACTTTGTTTGCATAAAATAAAACAACATGTCAATTACTATTTCAGGAGAAAAAGAATTTGAAAATATTCCTTCTACTAAGAGCAAAGCACTAAGGATTAACTTAAATGAAAATATTTATGGTTCATTCGCTGAGATTGGTGCCGGTCAAGAAACTGTAAGAAATTTCTTTAAAGCTGGTGGAGCATCTGGAACGATAGCTAAAACCATGTCTGCATATGATAAGGATTTTAGTGATTCTATTTATGGAATAGAAGAAGACAATCGATATGTTACTGAGTCTCGTGTAAAAACAATGCTTAGCCATGAGATAAATTTGATTGAACAACGACTTCCAAGGAGTAAACATCCTGATAGGTTATTTTTTTCATACGCCAATACTGTAGCTACCATTGATTTTGCAAAGAAGTTTAAAGGTCACGGATGGGTCGGTATTAAATACCAGGTAAAGCCAGACGGTGATTATAATGAAATTGTTTTGCATATTCGCTTTCATGAAAACGAAGCTACGCTGCAGCAGAATACCCTTGGTACGCTTGGTGTTAATCTTATCTACGGTGCATTTTACAAATTTAATGAGCCCAAGAAATTGCTTAGGTATTTATATGACCATATTGATCATGATAAAATTGAAATTGATACCATAAATTTTTCAGGACCTCAATTTAGTGATGTTGATAATCGATTAATGAGTTTACAGTTAATTAAAAATGAAATGACTCAAGCAGTTATGTTTGGTCCTGATGGACAAAACATATTGCCTGCAGCTATATTATATAAAAAGAACATCTTAGCTTTAAGAGGAAGTTTTAGACCTGTAACAAAGGTTAATATCGATATGTTCGAAAAATCATTAGATATTTTTAAAAAAGAAAAAAAAGTCGATGAAGATAAAACTATTGTTATTTTTGAAATTACCTTATCTAATTTGAGAGCTGAAGGAGAGATTAATGAAGAGGACTTTATGTCTCGAGCAAAATTATTATGTTCATTAGGTCATACGGTTATGATTTCAAACTTTAAAGAATATTATAAATTAGTAGAATATTTCTCAGCTTACACAAAAAAACGTATGGGACTAGCCCTAGGAGTAAATAATATAATTGATATTTTTGATGAAAAATATTATCGCCATTTAAGTGGTGGTATTTTAGAAGCTTTTGGAAAATTATTTTTTAAAGATCTAAAAGTATATGTATACCCTATGTTAGATCCAGATACGGGAGAATACACCAATAGTAAAAACTTGAAGGTACACCCTCGGATGAAAGAACTATATAAGTTCTTTAAATACAATGGAAAGGTAGTTGATATCGAAGATTTTGATAAGGATCATCTTAATATTTTTTCACGTACTGTACTTAAAATGATAAAGAATAATGAGGATGGTTGGGAAAAACTTCTTCCAGAAGGTGTTTCTGAAATAATTAAACAAAAAGAACTTTTCGGTTATTCTAAATAAGACTTATACGTTTTCTTCCAATATTTGAGAAGCATGCGACATAGTCTTTACCTTATCTATAACCCTCGTAACAAAGCCTTTTTCATCTATAAGAAAAGTTTTTCGGTGAATACCATCATATTCACGACCCATAAATTTTTTTAAGCCCCAAACTCCAAAAGCATTGATTACTTCTTTATTCTCGTCTGCTATCAAAGGAAATGGAAAATTATATTTATTTCTAAAATTAGTTTGCCTTTTTTGATTATCGGCACTAACTCCTATGAGTTCAAAACCCTTTTCTTTTAGTAACTCAAAGTTATCTCTCAAATTACAGGCTTCAACAGTACATCCAGGAGTACTTGCTTTTGGATAAAAAAACACAACTAGCTTTCTTCCTTGGTAATCACTAAGTTGAACGGTATTTCCATCCTGATCAATCGATTTAAAATTTGGGACCTTATCTCCTACTTTTAGTGTATTCATTTTTTTACTTTTGTGTAAAAATACATAAATGACGAAACAAGAAAAAATAGTTTACATAATAAATACATTAGAACGTATTTATCCTGAAACACCTATCCCACTTGATCATAAAGATCCATATACCTTATTAATTGCTGTTTTATTATCTGCACAAAGTACCGATAAAGGAGTAAATAAAATTACCCCTATTTTGTTCAATAAAGCAGACAATCCTTATGATATGATTAAATTATCAGTAGATGAAATTAGAACTATAATTAGGCCGGTTGGTTTATCACCAATGAAATCAAAAGGCATCTATGGATTATCAAAAATATTAATTGACAAACATCAAGGAAAAGTTCCATCTACTTTAGAAGATTTAGAGGCATTACCAGCGGTTGGTCATAAGACGGCTAGTGTAGTTTTATCTCAGGCATTTAACATCCCAACATTTCCTGTAGACACGCATATCCATCGATTAATGTATCGTTGGGGAATGACTAATGGTAAAAATGTCGTTCAAACCGAAAAAGACGCTAAACGATTATTTCCTAAGAATTTGTGGAATAAACTACATTTACAAATTATATTTTATGGTAGAGAGTATTCACCTGCCAGAGGCTGGGACATCAACAAAGATATTATCACAAAAAAAATAGGAAGAAAGTCTATTCTTAAAAAATTAAACAAATAAAAAAAACCTCGAAAAATTCGAGGTTTTACAAAGTTTAGTTTAGAAGTGCTTCAAACTTCAATTTATTATAATCTATAACACTTAAAGCCTTTGAGTAATTGAGAAGAAATCTAACTGTTTCTTCTTTTGGAACTAGGTTTTCATTCACGTGTTCCGAACGTGAAATTCCAGAGTACATTTTTTGCATATAATAAGTATTTCAAGGTTATCTTTTTTTATAACGCATCGAAATATTTATTATTGTATTAATTTGTCAACACAATGTTATGTTTATCAATAACCTTACGAAGGTTGATTAATGCATATCGCATTCTGCCAAGTGCCGTATTAATACTAACACCTGTTTTTTCACTAATATCTTTAAAACTCATTTCCTTGTAAATACGCATTAATAGTACTTCTTTTTGATCGTCGGGCAACTCTTCTATGATTTTTTTTAAATCACCTTCTACCTGTTTTTTAATCATTGATTTTTCAGCATTTAAAGAGCCATCATGAAGTACTGAAAAAATATTAAAATCAGTATTGTTTTCAAACTTTGGCATTCGATTGTTTTTTCTGAAATGATCGATAACTAAATTATGTGATATCCGCATTACCCAGGGAATAAATTTTCCTTCCTCATTATAGGCACCTCTTTTTAAAGTTTTAATAACTTTAATAAAAGTGTCTTGAAAAATATCCTCAGAAATATCTCTATCAAAAACTTTTGAATATATAAAACTATATATTTTTTGTTTGTGGCGGGTAATTAATTTGCTGATTGCTTGTTCGTTACCTTTCATATAGGCACTAACCAATTGTGCATCTGTAGATTCTTTTTTTATCATAACAGTACTTTTAAATAGTTTACAAAACATACACTTACGTATGAATGTTGAATTCTAAATTTTATTTAAAAAAGTAATATTATGCTATAGGCAAAAAAGATTTTATAGTTATTTTCTGGGGTAAATATAATAACAATCAATTAACAAATGCAAAAAAAAACAACTATTTTCAATAAAAAAACATTAATGAACCTTATTATAAATCTCAAATTGTAATTCTTATCTTTGCAAAATTCATTACAAAACATTAAAATAAAACTTGAGTATTGATTCCATAAATAATAAAAAAAATATAGTAATCCAAGGAGCTAAACTTCACAATCTAAAGAATATTTCTGTGGTTATTCCTAGAAACAAACTGGTTGTGATTACTGGTTTATCTGGAAGTGGAAAATCAAGTTTAGCTTTTGACACCTTATATGCAGAGGGGCAGCGACGTTATGTAGAAAGTTTATCTTCCTATGCAAGACAATTTTTAGGGCGGCTTAACAAGCCTAAAGTAGACTCTATTAAAGGGATTTCTCCTGCAATTGCAATCGAACAAAAGGTAAATTCAACAAATCCACGTTCAACTGTCGGAACAACAACTGAAATTTACGATTATCTAAAGTTATTGTATACTCGAATTGGTAAAACCATATCTCCAATTTCAGGAAAAGAAGTAAAAAAAGATACTGTTACCGATGTTATTAATTTCATAAAGAAATTTAAAGAAGGTGAAAAACTACTGTTACTTGCTCCTATCATTTTAGAAAAAGGGCGAACCTTAGAAAACAAATTACTTGCGCTATTACAACAAGGATATGCCCGAATTAAATATGATGATTGCATTGTTCGACTCGACGATTTAAAGGGAAAAAAGTTGCCAAAAGAGGTCTATTTAGTTATAGATCGTGTTATTACTAAAAATGATGAAGATTTTATAAATAGATTGGCAGACGCCGTAGAGATTGCTTTTTTTGAAGGAAAAGGTGAACTTTACATTGAAAATATTTCCAATTCTTCTTTAACGATATTTAATAACCGTTTTGAAGCAGATGGAATTTCATTTTTAAGTCCAAACATCCATTTATTTAGTTTTAACAATCCTTACGGAGCTTGTAAAGCTTGTGAAGGTTATGGAGATGTTATTGGTATTGATAGTGATTTAGTAGTTCCTAATACCGCATTATCTGTTTTTGAAAATGCTATTTTTCCATGGAGAGGTGAATCTATGAGTTGGTATCGAGACCAACTCGTAAATGCAGCCTATAAATTTGATTTCCCTATCCACAAACCTTGGTTTGAATTATCTGAAAGTCAAAAGTTATTGGTTTGGGAAGGAAATGAACACTTCAGAGGATTAAATGATTTTTTTGAAGAATTGACCTCTAAAAGCTATAAGATTCAGAACCGAGTAATGCTCTCCAGGTATCGTGGTAAAACCATATGCAATACTTGCAAAGGAAAACGATTAAGAAAAGAAGCAGCTTACGTAAAAATTAACGGGACTTCCTTACAGGAATTAGTTGAATTACCGCTTGATAAAGTAACCAATTTCTTTAAGCGTCTTCAACTTAATAAGTACGATAAAAAGATTGCTAAAAGACTTTTAATTGAGATTAACAATCGATTGGAATTTTTAAATAAAGTTGGATTGAATTATTTAACGCTTAATCGAAAATCCAATACGTTGTCTGGTGGCGAATCTCAACGAATTAATCTAGCAACTTCATTAGGTAGTAGTTTAGTAGGTTCTATGTACATCCTGGATGAACCAAGTATTGGATTACATCCAAAAGATACGGAACGCCTTATTGAAGTATTAAAATCTTTAAGAGATTTAGGCAATACCGTTATTGTTGTAGAGCATGATGAAGACATTATGAAAGCAGCTGATGAAATTATTGATATAGGGCCAGAAGCTGGGAGTTTTGGAGGTGAGGTAGTAGCAACAGGATCTTTTAAAAAATTATTAAAATCAAATTCATTAACAGCTCAATATTTAAACGGAACTCTTTCTATTAAAATCCCAGCAGAAAGAAGAACTTCAAAAAATAGTATCCAATTAATTGGTGCTAGACATCATAATTTAAAAAATATTGATGTTCAATTTCCTTTAGGTTGTTTTACAGCAATTACCGGAGTTTCTGGTAGTGGAAAAAGTACCTTGGTAAAAAAAATATTATATCCTGCTTTTTTAAAAGAAGTTGGTGGATATGGTGAAAAGCCTGGACAATTTAGCAAATTAGAGGGAAATTTTTCAAGTATTAAAAATGTAGAATTTGTAAATCAAAATCCCATTGGGCGTTCTAGTAGATCGAATCCTGTAACTTACATCAAAGCATACGACGATATTAGAAGTTTATTTTCAAAACAAAAATTATCAGACATTAGAGGGTATAAACCCAAACATTTTTCGTTCAACGTTGATGGTGGTCGTTGTGAAAAATGCAAAGGGGAAGGTGAAGTTACTATTGAAATGCAATTTATGGCAGATGTTCATTTAGAATGTGATACCTGTAAAGGAAAACGATTTAAAAAAGAAGTATTAGAAGTTCAGTTTCAGAAAAAAAATATCCACGACATACTAAATATGACGGTAGAGGATGCTATCTATTTTTTTAACACCAATGGAGAAACTAAAATCACTAATAAGTTAAAGCCCCTTCAAGATGTTGGTTTGGGTTACGTTCAATTAGGACAAAGTTCATCTACCCTTTCAGGTGGAGAAGCACAACGTATAAAATTAGCATCCTTCTTAATAAAAGGAACTACTAAAGAAAAGACTCTTTTTATATTTGATGAGCCAACAACAGGTTTACATTTTCACGATATTAATAAATTATTAAAATCTTTTTATGCATTGTTAGATAAGGGTCACACCCTAATTGTAGTAGAACACAATATGGACTTAATTAAATGTGCTGACCATGTCATTGATTTAGGAATCGATGGTGGTGAAAAAGGTGGTGACTTGATTGCTCAAGGAACTCCAGAAGAGATCGCTAAAAACAAAAAATCTTATACTGCTGCTTTTCTATTTGATAAAATATAGATTTTATTTCAGGATTTTTATTTTAAAAAGTTTTCAGTTTTAAAAACACATAAAAATTATGACGATTATTGTTAAATAAATCATAAATATATTTTTAAATATTTTATGGCACGATGATTGAAACATGATTTGTGTAATATATTTTATTAATAAGTTTGAGTTGATTTGTTTTAAAATCCGTCTTTTAGTTAAAAAGACGGATTTTATGTTTTAGAATAACTCCTTTTTTATGAAAGCAAACAATATCATCTTTTTTCATGTTGTATATCAGTACTTTACAAATGTGGCACGGTCGTTGGTACTATACTGATAGAAACTTTAAAAACAAGTATTATGAAAAAAGCAATCACACTATCCATTGGAATCTTTATTATTAGTTTTTCTTCTTTGATTGCTTCTAAAACAGAGACCACAAAAAATAACTTAAATCCAAATTTTACAAATTATGGTAATTCCTATATTTTTACGGTTCAAAATGTTGAGTTTTCAGTTTTTCCAGATGGCCAATTCGATTTCAGTTATTTAGGAAATAATTCTCCAAACATCAACATTAGTTATAACGCTGGTTATAATTATGAGATGTATGTTCAGTTCGACATGTATGGGGGCGTTATTCAAATAGAAAATGTACCTATTTATTATGATGAATTTGGTAGAGTTTCACAAGTAGGTCCTATAAATATATACTATACTAGAAATCGAATTACAAGAATTGGAGGGCTTTATATCCATTATAACCGTTATGGATATTATGCCTATAGTTCTGGCTTTATAAATGCCTTTAATTATTATTACACCTACAGACCTTGGCATTCGTATTATGTTAGACCTTCCTATATTAACTGTTTAGTATATAATTATCCGTATAGAAGGAATTATGTACCCAAACGCTACAGCTATACAGTTCACCATAATTATTATAGAAATAGAGGTAGAAACAATAATAACTATGCAAATGGTAGAAGAAATTTTCATCGTCCTGGTAGTTATAGACACTATAAAGGTGGACGGTATGAAGTAAATAAAAATTATCAGTCATCGCAAAGAAGGGCTCCTATAGCTGTTGTATCTAAACCGATTATAAATAGAACTAGAAGACCAAATAGAGCTAATTATGTAGGATTTAGAGATAATAGAAATACAACATCAAATGTTAGGGAGGTTTCATCTCAAAGAAATACAAATACTCAAAACCGAACAAATAGGTATTCTAGTTCTAAGACTTCAAATATAGTTTCGATTACCAAAAGGAGGGGTCAACTAGTAAATAGTAATGCTACTATGTCAAGAAAAAGAAGTAGAGGACTATAATAAAGACAGTGAAAAAAATCCTCTGATGGGCTTCAACTCATTTAAGAGGATTTTTTTTTATAAATTTTTAATCAAATCACTCATTTTTAAAGTCAATGTTTTTCTGCTAAACTTTGATAATCCTTTAGAATTTACACTTAAATTACCTTGCCTATATGCCTGATAATATAAGCTAATTTGGTTTTTAAGTTTTTCCTTTTCAGAATAACCAAAATAGCTCCCTGAATTGGTTTCCTTGATGATTTTTTCAACGTCGCTATCTAATGGTCCAATTGCTATTATTGGGCGTTTTGCTGCGAGGTATTCAAATAATTTACCTGGTATAATAGCCTTCGTCTCAGAAAGATTCATTTCAATCAATAATAAAATTTGAGAATTACACTGTAATTGAATTGCTTTTTGATGAGACAAATACCCTAACGTTATACACTGATTGATTAAACCGTATTCTTTAATACTGATTAGTATAGCGTCACTTAAAGATCCAGCCAATTGTATCAATAGATCTTCGGAAAAAGGAGAGTTCTCTGAACACAGTTCAGATAAAGCTTCCCATAATATAATAGGATTTCTATTGCTTAGTAAAGTGCCTATATGTGATAAGGTAAACTTTGCATCTAAATTAGGTTTAAAATCGTCAATAGAATCATATCCATTAGTGATAACTTCAATGGGGATTTTGGTGATTTTTTGAAATTCCCGCTTGGTAGTTGCACTTGTTACGACTATATGATTTGCATTCGTTAACACTTCTGATTCTAGGGCTACATGTTTTTTTTGAGCTCTTTTAGTTAGCCTCATTGATTTGTGATAATGAATCGTTGTCCAAGGATCTCTTAAATCTGCTACCCATTTAATTCCAGTTTCCTTTTTTAAAGATTTTCCAATTAAGTGTAAACTATGAGGAGGCCCCGAAGTAATAATCACCTCTACCTTATGCTCAGAGATAAAGTTTCTTAAAAAACCTATCGATGGCTTGACCCATCCTATTCTGGCATCTGGAATAAAAAAATTTCCACGAATCCATAAAAGGACTTTTTCTAAAACAGATTGTTTTTGCTTAGTTATAATTCCACTACTAACTTGAGTTGTTCTCTTTTTTGAAAATAAATTTGCAAATCCATAAGGTTCTTTTATTGGAAATCGAATAATTTGAATTCCTTCTGGTAGCTCAGAACAAATAGAATCATCTTTTACAGGATAATAAGGATTATCTGGAATAAAAACGATAGGTTCAATTCCAAACTCTTTAAAATATGTAACAAACTTAAGCCATCTTTGAACACCTGGACCACCAGCTGGAGGCCAATAATAAGTAATTATAAGTGTACGCTTCATAACTTTTTATTCATTATTAAATGGCCCTTTCTTTCTGGTATTATTATATAAGCCTCCAGCAAATACCAGTAAAAATAAAATGCTACTAGCCAACGATATTCGACTACCTATAGCAATAACTTGGGGTTCAAATTTAAATTCAATAGTATGAGTTCCCTTTGGAATCGTTAGAGCTCTCAAAATATAATTTGCTCTGTAGTGCTCCACTAAATCTCCATCTATATATACATTCCAACCATCCGGGTAATAAGCCTCAGAAAAAAGCGCTAATTGATAAGTTTCGGTAGTTGATTCATAAACTAAGTGGTTTGGAGTATGACTCTTTAATTTAATGATTGCTGTGGAATCTCTTTTAATATCTTCTAGAGGTAATTTATTACTAAATTCTTTATGAATTATTGCAGTTTTCCTAGTATTTAAACTATCTAGCAATAACAATTCTTCATTAGTATTTTGTGCAATCAATACATTTTCTACGAACCAAGCAGCACCATTTGCGTATGGATTACGTTGAGGGTAAGCTGTTCCATTTTTTCCTTGAGTGATAATATATCGAACATTCATCATATTTAATATACCTATATCTCCTTTACTTAAGTAGAAGTTATCAATATCCTGAATTCGTCCGGGTTTTGCAGCATGGTAACCGCCTAATGAATTGTGGTAATAACTTGTTTTACCGCTATTGAATGGACTTGAAGTCACGTCATATACTCTAAAATATGTTGTATCCTTTAAAATTTCTTTATCGGCGAAGTTTTCTTGGAAAGGTTGCTCCATAATTCTAGACTTTACAAAATCATCGTTATTTACATATCTTCTATCAACCCCAACCAAATCAAATACTATCAATATTGCAAACAAAACAACAACGGTTCCTTGTTTCAGTTTTGATTTGAAATAAAACCATAAAATACCAGCTGATATCAAAACAAATATTAGAGATCTAAGAGCATCATTAGTAAACAATGTCATTCTATCTTCTTCCATGGCTGCTACAAATCTTGGACCTAAATCCTTCATAAAATAAGAATCATATGGACTCGTAAAATCAAATAAGAAAGATTTAAACAAAATGAATATGATAGTTATTCCAGCAGTAATTCCTGTAGTATACAATAGCGCTTTTTTCTTTTTCTCCAATCCTTCAGAATTATATAGAAACTGTTGCAATCCAATGATTGCTAAAATTGGAAATAATAACTCTAATAACACTTGTATAGAGGATACCGCTCTAAACTTATTGTAAAGTGGAATATATTCAATAAAAAAGTCCGTAAGAAAACTTAAATTTTTTCCCCAAGATAAGAGCAAGCTTAATAGAATTCCTGAGACTAACCACCATTTTAACTTTCCTTTAAATAGAAATAAAGATAGTAAGGCTAAGAAAATAATGACCGCACCAACATAAGCAGGTGCAGCAACTATTGGTTGATCACCCCAATACATGGGTACTTGATTTAAAATTTGATTGGCTTCTTGAGACGAAGCTCCTAATTGCATAATAGCCTCTAATGATTTTGGGTTGTCAGGTAAAGGTTCTGAAGATCCTCCACCCATAAATCTAGGGATGTATAAATTAAAACTTTCTAACTTACCATAACTATATTCAGTAATATAATCGTAATCGAGTCCTTTACTAGGCTCTTTAGTACTTCCGTCGGGGTTTATTGTTAATTCGTTGTTCCCCCTAGTAGAGGTAGCTGCATATTCTTTTGTTGCTAAAATATTAGTAGCGTTTAGACCTATTGCAAAAATTAATGCTACCACTAAAACTCCTACACCCTTGAAAAAAGTCAGCATCGATTTATTTTTATAGGAATCTATTAGATATACAAAACCAATAACCAAAACTAACAAAAGCAAATAATAAGTCATTTGGAAGTGATTTGCTACCAATTCTAGTGCCAAGGCTACCGTTGTTAATAAAAAACCTCTAAAGTAAGCTCCCCTTAGGGCTAAAATAATTCCACTTAAAACTAATGGCATATAAGCAATAGCATGTGCTTTTGCATTGTGTCCTACACCTAAAATAATAATCAAATACGTTGAAAACCCAAAGGCTAAGGCCCCTGTAAAAGCTAATTTATAATCAAATTTAAGTACTAAAAAAAGTATATAAATACCTATAAAATAAAGAAATAAATAATCAGCAGGCCTTGGTAAAAATCGTAAGCTTAGGTCGATTTTTTTTATATAATTATGAGGATATCTTGCACCTAACTGATAAGTAGGCATTCCTCCAAAAGCAGCATTGGTCCAATAAGTTTCTTCTCCTGAAGATTTTCTAAAATCGTTTTGTTGTTTCGACATTCCAGTATATTGAACTATGTCACTCTGAAATATTTTTTTACCCTGTAAAACTGGACTAAAATAGGCAATGGAAATAATTACAAATAAAATAAACACAATGAGGTGAGGCAGGAACTTGTTTAGTTGTTTCATCAGAATTTTAAAAATACTTGGGGAATTTATGAAAAAATGTGGAGTTCCATTAAAATATCAGAAAAGAAGTTTTAGAAGATCAGTCAAGTTCTTCAAAATCGATGTACTCTCCTACTTTTTTTTTGGATGTTTTCGGACTTCGTTTTTGTTGATCAATTGTAATTTTTCCTTCTTCGCTTTTTCTAGCTTTTTCCTCTTGAAAAGGGTTTCTACCAAAAGCATTTCCAAAACCTTTTGTTGCTTTTTTGACCATATATTTCAATAAGTAGGGTTTTAAAAACTTAAATAAAATTTTTAAACCGTAGTATACCAAAAGTATTGTTAATATCGTTTCTAAAAAGGAATTCATATTCATTATTAATTACTATTCAAAAATACAAATAGATTGGATAATTTTGTAAAAACTAGTATTAAATAAATGATAAATTATATCTTTGGATTTAACCAATGCTATATGATAAACAAGCGTATTAAAATTTTATTTCTTTTTTTATTTGCATCAATTTCAGTATTTGCACAATATACTGAAACGATAAATTCTAATCGTCCAGGATTTTCTCAGGGAGCATTTTCTGTTGGTACAAATGTTTTACAATTTGAAACTGGTTTTGGAATAGGTAATGAAGAACATTCAATCTTAAATAAAAAAACAGACGCTTTTATCATCGATTATAATTTTAGATATGGAATTTGGAAAGAAGAGTTAGAAATTAGTTTTATTGGTGCTTACCAATCAAATAGTATCTCATTTATTGATTCTGATGCAAGCTCTAAAGAAAGAAACTTTAATACAAATACTATAGGTGCTAAATATTTATTCTTTGATCCCTATCGAAAAAGACAAATTGAAAAACCAAACTTATACAGTTGGAAGGCTAATAATAGTTTTAAATGGAAAGACTTAATACCAGCAATATCTATATATGCAGGAGCAAATTTTGATCAAGCAGATAACCCTTTGACACACTTTTCAGATAATGATTTAACATTTTTTAACTCAAAATCAAAAAAAGGAATAGAGATAAGTCCAACTATCGCAATAGCAACTCAAAACAATTGGGGAAGCTGGGTATTTGTCATAAACCTAATAGGTGAACGTATTACGTTGGATGAAAAATCCTATTCTTATATTTTAACTTTAACACATACATTCAATGCAAAACTTTCAGCTTTTATTGAAAATCAAGGAATAAAAAGTGATTTTTATGCAGATCAAATATTTAGAGGTGGTGCAGCTTATTTAGTGAGTAAAGATTTTCAAGTAGATGCGGCATTTTTAATCAACTATAAAGACACTCCTTCCAGACAATTTGGAAGATTGGGTATATCTTACAGATTTGATATGCATACAAACGATCAATATATAGAGGAAAAAGGAAAAGCCGGAAGAACAAAAAAAAGAAATAAAAAAAACTACACAAAAAAGAAAAAAAATAAACGATTAGATGGTATTAACCTAGGAAACAAAGATGGTGTAAATTTGTAATTTAAATCAATGATAATAGTAAAAGAAATACAATCTAAAAGGGAAATATTACAATTTGTGAAATTTCCATTTTCATTGTACAAAGATTGTAAATATTGGGTCCCTCCTCTAACAAAGGATGAACTAGAAACTTTAGACAAGGTAAATAATCCTGTTTTTAAAAATGCAGATGCTACTTATTATCTAGCATTTAAAAATAAAAAAATAGTTGGAAGGATCGCTGTTATTATCAATCACATAGAAGTAAAGGAACAAAAGAAAAAGAAAGTTCGTTTTGGCTGGCTGGATATGATTGATGATGTTAAAGTTACAAAAGCATTATTACAAAAAGTAATTGAAATTGGAAAACTACATAAATTAGAATATGCAGAGGGTCCCGTTGGATTTTCAAATATGGAAAAAGCTGGTATATTAACCTTTGGTTTTGAAGAGTTAAATACAATGATAACATGGTACCAATATCCTTATTATGCAGAACATTTAAAAAAATTAGGATTTCAAAAACAAGCAACATGGGTAGAATTTAGATTGTTAAATCCATCCGAACACTTACCAAAAGTTAAACGATTCTCTAACTTAATAAAGGAAAAGTATCATTTAGAAATCGTTAGATTCAAAAAGAAAAAAAATATATTACCCTATGTTGATGATATGTTCGGTTTATTAAATAAAACTTACAATTCTTTACAAACATTTGTACCCATTCAACAATATCAAATTGATCATTATAAGAATAAGTATTTTAACTTCATTAATCCAGAATATATCACTTGTATTGTGGATAAAAACAAAAAATTAATTGCATTTTCCATAGTAATGCCCTCCTTTTCAAAAGCACTAAAAAAAGCAAATGGATCATTATTTCCATTTGGATGGTATCATTTAATGAAGGCTCAACGAAAAAATGATACTGCAGCTTTCTATTTAATCGGGGTAGACCCTGAATATCAAGGAAAAGGGATAACTGCATTAATTTTTGATGAAGTAAGTGCAATTTTTAGACAAAAAGGAATTACACAAACCGAAACCAATCCTGAGCTTGAAGAAAATGTAGCAGTACAACAATTATGGAAACATAATAGCCCTGTTAAACACAAAGAACGTAGTACGTTCAGAATTGATCTAAAAAACTTATGAAACTATTTTTTGTGTTTAAATGTTTTTTGACTATACTTTTACTTAGCTCCTGTAAATCGAAATCTTTACTTCCTGACCCATTATTAGCAGGTTGGAATGGTAAAAAGGTTTGTGAGAAAATTGAAGATAATAAACATCAACGTATTTTAAAATGTACGTTTAAGCCTGGTGTGGGTCACGAGCGACATTATCATTTACCTCATTTTGGCTATACATTAGCGGGAAGTACTTTTGAAATTAAAGATTCTACAGGAACTAGAATTATAAACGTTAAAACTGGAAGTTATTTTAACAATAACGGTATCAAGTGGCACGAAGTTTTAAATATTGGTGATAGCACTGCTGTATTCCTTATTATTGAACCTAAGTAACTACTCTCCCATTGCAGCTGCAACTGCTGCTGAAAGTCTTTTGTATGTACCGTTCTCTAGACGCTCACGTATCGAGTTAAATGCCTCTAAGGTTTTTGCTACATCGTCTAAAGTATGAGAAGCAGTTGGGATCATACGTAATAAAATTAGCCCTTTTGGTATAACTGGATATACTACTATGGAACAAAATATACCATGATTTTCTCGTAAATCTTTTACCAAAGCCATGGCTTCAGGAATAGATCCTTTTAGATAAACTGGAGTTACACAACTTTGAGTGGTTCCAATATCAAAACCTTGCTTTTTTAATCCACCTTGCAATGCATTTACATTTTCCCATAGTTTATTTTTAAATTCTGGCATACTACGTAGCATATCTAAACGTTTTAGCGCACCTTCTACCAATTGCATTTGTAGTGATTTTGCAAACATTTGAGATCGAAGATTGTACTTAAGATAGGTTATTATTTCGTCATCTGCAGCAATAAAAGCTCCTGTGCTAGCCATTGATTTAGCAAAAGTTGCGAAGTATACATCAATATCGTCCTGAACCCCTTGTTCTTCTCCAGCACCAGCTCCAGTTTTCCCTAGAGTACCAAAACCGTGAGCATCATCTACAAACAATCTAAAGTTGTATTTTTTCTTGAGCGCTACTATTTCTTTTAACTTTCCTTGTTCTCCACGCATTCCAAATACGCCTTCGGAAATTAATAAAATACCACCACCACTTGCTTTTGCCATTTTAGTCGCTCTTTGCAAGTTTTTCTCAATACTTACTAAATCATTATGCTTATAGGTAAATCGTTTACCCATGTGCAGTCTAACTCCATCAATAATACAAGCATGAGCATCCACGTCGTAGACAATTATATCATCTTTAGAAACTAAGGCATCAATCGTTGAAACCATTCCTTGATAGCCAAAATTTAAAAGATAAGCAGCTTCTTTATGAACAAATTCTGCCAGTTCATTCTGCAATTGTTCGTGTAAATCAGTATGACCACTCATCATTCTAGCTCCCATAGGGTAAGCCGAACCGTATTTTACAGCTGCCTCAGCATCTACTTTCCTTACCTCAGGATGGTTTGCCAATCCCAAATAATCATTGATACTCCAAGTAATAACTTCCTTACCTTGGAATTTCATATGATTTGAAATTGGACCTTCTAATTTTGGGAATACAAAATAGCCCTCGGCTACTTCAGCCCATTTACCGAGTGGTCCTTTGCTTTTGTATATTTTATCGAATAAATCTTTCATCATCTTAAATTAAGGTTCACAAAAATACTATTTTTTTTGTAGCATAACAAAAGACATGAACATAAGAAAATTACAAAAAAAGCTACCGAAGGATAGCTTTTCTATGATTTAAAATTCTATTTATTTTATTTAACGTAATGTATTTCAGCTTCTTTTGATTTATTTTTTTCTATAAATCCTTGCTGTTCCATCCATTCATTATTGTAAATCTTGCTCATGTATTTTGAACCATGATCTGGAAAAATTACAACTACGATACTTTTATTATTAAAAACACCCTCAGCATTTAATTGTTTTAACCCCTCTAATACAGCACCACTAGTATATCCTACAAACAAACCTTCTTTACTTGCTATTTCTCTTGCCGAATGAGCACTTCCTTCATCCGTAACTTTTACAAAACGATCTATTTTGTCAAAATCTGTCGCTGAAGGAATTAAATTTTTACCTAAGCCTTCAATTCGGTATGGATAAATTTCATTTTTATCAAACTCCCTTGTCTCGTGATATTTTTTCAAAACAGAACCATAGGCATCAATTCCTATAATTTCAATATTTTTATTTTGTTCTTTTAAAAATTTTGCTGTACCAGAAATAGTTCCTCCAGTACCACTACAAGCTACTAGGTGCGTAATTTTACCCTCCGTTTGGTTCCAAATTTCAGCTCCTGTAGAATTGTAATGAGCCTCAATGTTCAACTCGTTAAAATATTGATTAATATAAATGGAGTCCTTGATTTCTTTATGAAGTCTCTTGGCAACTTGATAGTAGGATTTGGGGTCTTCTGCTGGAACATGTGCCGGACAAACATAGACCTCTGCTCCCATTGTTTTGAGCATATCTATTTTATCTGGCGAGGATTTTGAACTAACTGCAAGTATACATTTGTAGCCTTTTAAAATACTAACCATAGCTAGACTAAAACCTGTATTACCACTTGTTGTTTCAATAATGGTATGACCGGGTTTTAAAATCCCTTTTTTTTCAGCTTGTTCAATAATGTAAAGCGCTATTCTATCTTTGGTAGAGTGTCCAGGATTAAAGCCCTCAACTTTTGCAAAAAAACTCCCTTGAAATTTTGAGACAATCTTATTAAGTTTTATTAATGGTGTGTTACCCACTAAGCCTAACACGTTGTCATGAACATTTAAATTTTTATTCATAAAAGAAATTTTGCAAAAAAATATTGCTTTTTATAGGTGTCAAATTTACGATAAAAAAACTAACTACTTATTTATCCCCTCCAAATCTAATAAAAAAGAATAGGACCTGGCATACTTTTTAAGCGCATTAAATCTTCCTGAAGCCCCACCATGTCCTGCTTCCATATTTATATGAAGCAAAAGTAAATTAGTGTCGGTTTTCATATCTCTTAATTTAGCAACCCACTTTGCAGGTTCCCAATATTGCACCTGCGAATCATGAAGTCCAGTAGTCACCAACATATTAGGATAATTTTTAATAGCTACTTGGTCGTAAGGAGAATACGAAGTCATATAATCGTAGTATTCCTTTTCATTTGGGTTTCCCCATTCATCATACTCACCAGTAGTCAGTGGAATAGAATCATCTAACATAGTAGTAGTTACATCAACAAAAGGAACTTCTGCGACTACACCATTATAGATTTCTGGAGCCATATTTGTAATTGCTCCCATTAACAAGCCCCCGGCTGAGCCCCCATTTGCATATAGGTGTTTGGAGGAAGTGTATTTATTTTCAATTAAATATTTTGAAACATCAATAAAATCGGTAAATGTATTTTTCTTTTTTAATAGTTTTCCATTCTCATACCAGGATCTCCCTAAGTATTCACTTCCTCTCACATGAGCAATTGCAAAAATAAATCCTCGATCTAATAAGCTCAACCTTACTGATGAAAAATAAGGGTCTACCGTACTTCCATAGGATCCATAAGCGTAGAGAAGTAAGGGCGTTTTACCATTCATCTTCATTCCTTTTTTGTACACCATCGATACGGGTATCAAAGTGCTATCAGCTGCAGTTGCCCATATCCTCTTAGATTCATAATTATTTTTATTAAATCCAGTGCCCAGAACCTCTGTTTCCTTCAAAATAATTTGTTCTCTCGTATCCATATTAAAATCAATAATAGACGACGGAGTTATTAAAGAGTTATAAACATACCGTAGCACTTTAGAATCAAATTCAGGATTAACTGAAACAAATGCCGTATACGTCTCATTATCAAAAGGTAAATAGTATGAATCCGTACCATCCCATTTGACAACTTTTATCTTATTTAAACCATTTGAACGTTCACTAATCACATAGTAATCTTTAAAGATATCTATGTCTTCCAACAAAACATCCTCTCTGTGGGATATCATTTCTTCCCAGTTATCCATCAAAGTAGCATCATCTGAAGTTTTCATCAGTTTAAAATTAGATGCTCCATCCATATTGGTTAATACATAAAAAGAATCATCGTAATGAGATATAGAATATTCTAAACCTCTAATTCTAGGTTGAAAAATCTTAAATTCTTCAAAAGGAGTATCTGCATTCAAAATTCTGTATTCTGAGGTCAAGGTGCTATAACATCCAATGACTAAAAACTTTTTAGATTTTGTTTTAAAAACAAAAGTTCCAAATGTTTCATCCTCTTCAGTAAAGACAAGTTCATCGCTAAGGGATGAGGTCCCTAATCGATGTCTAAATATTTTGTTGGATCTTAGAGTTTGTTCGTCTTTTTGAGTATAAAATAAGGTACTGTTGTCATTCGCCCATGTGGATCCTCCGGTAGTAAGCGGAATAGTTTCGTCCAAAATAGTACCGGTCAATAAATCTTTAATATAAATGGTATATTTTCTTCGACTTACCGTATCAACTCCAAAAGATATTTTAGTATTGTCAGGGCTTACGCTCAAACCCAATAAATTATAATAAGAATGTCCTTCGGCCATTTCATTGACATCAAAAAGTAATTCTTCCTCAGCTTCTAAGCTATCTTTTTTTCGAGTATAAATTGGATAATCTTTTCCTTTTTCAAATTTTGTGATATAATAATAACCATTAAATCGATAAGGAACAGATTCATCATCTTCCTTGATTCTACTTTTCATTTCTTCAAATAAACTTTTTTGAAAATCTTTTGTATGTTCGGTCATCCGATCGTAATAATCATTTTCACGCTCCAGATAATCAATTACTTCTTCGTTATCACGATCATTCAACCAATAATAATTATCTATTCGAACATCTCCATGTTTCTCTAAATGTTTTTCTATTTTGTCTGCCTTTGGAGCTTGTATTTCCATAGTCGCTTTAGATATTTCTTTGTTTTTACAGGAAGCAACAAAAATAAGCGTTAGCAACGAAAAAATTAATATTTTTTTCATTAGAATTTTATAGATTAGTTTGATTACAATATACTAATTTTGTTGCAAATTAATATATATCATGTTTGGAGATTTAAAAGGAATGATGGGTAAATTAAAAGAAGCCCAGGCTAAAGTAGCAGCCACAAAACAACGAATGAACACTGTCTTAATAGATGGAAATAGTAGTGATGGTATGCTAAAAGTAACGATTACTGCTAATAGAGAATTAAAGAATCTTGAAATAGATGATGGCTTATTGGAAAATAAAACACAATTAATAGAATCTTTAATTTTAACTTTAAATAAAGCCATCGATAAAGCAACGACGATAAATGAGAGAGAAGTTGCTGCTGTTGCTAGTGAAGGAATGCCAAAAATACCTGGAATGGATTTATTTTAATATTCATAATTGTTAAGAACATTAAGAACAGTAAGATGCATTTCATCGGTATAATCTAGATGAGTTACCATTCTAAGCTTACCTTCACCCATATCGCTAATTTGTATATGATTTTTTAACATATCATTCATAAATTGATCTTTTGAAATTTCATCTATTAAATTAAAGATAACAATATTAGTATCAGCGGGTTCTACTTTCTTTATGAAAGTTAATTTTTGGAGCGTTTGGGCAATTTCTGATGCTTTTTCATGATCCTCAGCTAATCTTTCAAAATGATGATCTAAAGCATACAATCCTGCCGCTGCCATGAAACCAACTTGTCGCATTGCACCACCAAGAGTTTTACGTACTCTAATAGCTCTTGTCATTAGCTCATTGCTACCGAGTAAAATTGTTCCAAGAGGAGTTCCAAGGCCTTTGCTTAGACAGATAGAAATGGTATCAAATATCTTTCCATAGCTATTTGGATCTTCATTTTTTGCAACTAAAGCATTCATGAGTCTTGCACCATCTAAATGCAAACCTAAACCGTAGCTATCACATAAAGTTCTTACTTTTCTAAATTCTTCAAAATCATAACAAGCTCCTCCCCCTTTATTAGTAGTATTTTCTAAACAAACTAAGGTTGTATTAGGTGTATGGTAGTTAGAAATTGGACTAATCCCTTTTTCTATTGCTGAGGCCGTAATCATTCCTCTATGACCGTCAATTAGATTACAAGTAACTCCACTATTAAATGCAACTCCTCCTGCTTCATAATTATAGACATGAGCCCATTTATCGCAAATTAATTGATCTCCAGGTTGTGTGTGTAATTTTATAGCAGTTTGGTTAGACATTGATCCAGTCGGGAAAAAAAGTGCTGTATCCATACCAAAAATTTCTGCAAATCTACGTTCTAATTTATTTACAGTAGGATCCTCTTTATAAACATCATCTCCAGTTGGCGCCTTTATAATGGCTTGTAACATTCCTTTTGTAGGTTTGGTTACCGTATCACTTCGTAAATCTATATTCATTGGGAGCTCTTTACTTATCAACAGATAAATTTAAAAATTAAAATAACCATTATATAATTTTAAGTCATTTTTTTTCTTGAATAAATTGTGCAGAAATATATTATTACAACCAAATAGAGTAATCTGTATCTTATAAAAATTTATTTATTTTAACGCTATAAAAAATATTAGAATTTTCTTTTAAGATGAATTGTTAAATTCTATTTTTACCAGGAGTTAATAATAAAAAATACCGATAGTTCGGGACAATTATGATAACACTTGATCAAATAAAAGATCTTAAGGAACGTCTGGATGCGTTAAGGAGGTATCTTTGACGTTGCTGGTAAAAAGATTGAAATAGCAAACGACGAAGAAAAAACGTACGATCCTAATTTTTGGAACCATCCAAAAGATGCCGAAATTTTCATGAAGTCACTTCGAACCAAGAAAAAATGGATTTCAGATTATAATAATGCCTTATCTATTACAGAGGATACCGAAGTGTTATTCGAATTTTTTAAAGAAGGTGAAGGAACTGCCGAACAACTAGAAAAGCGTTTTAACGATTCGTTAGAAGCTATTGAAACACTAGAGTTTAGGAATATGCTAAGTGACGAAGGAGATCATCTTAGTGCTGTATTGCAAATAACAGCAGGAGCTGGAGGTACCGAAAGTTGTGATTGGGCAGAAATGCTTATGCGCATGTATTTGATGTGGGCTGAAAAACATCAATTAAAGGTAAAAGAACTTAATTTTCAATCAGGAGATGTTGCAGGAATTAAAACAGTCACCATAGAAATTGAGGGCGAATATGCTTTTGGTTGGTTAAAAGGTGAAAATGGTGTTCATCGATTGGTTCGAATTTCTCCTTTTGATAGCAATGCAAAAAGACATACCAGTTTTGCCTCAGTTTATGTATACCCCATGGCAGACGAAACTATTGAAATAGCTATCAATCCTGCAGAAATATCCTGGTCTTTTGCAAGAAGTGGTGGTGCTGGTGGTCAAAATGTAAATAAAGTGGAGACTAAAGCTATTTTGACTCATGAACCCACTGGGATTATGATTCACAATTCTGAAACCAGGTCACAGCTAGAAAATCGAGAGAGGGCAATGCAAATGTTAAAGTCACAGTTATATGAAATTGAATTGCGAAAACAACAAAGCCACCGAAATGAAATTGAGGCCAATAAAATGGCTATCGAATGGGGTTCACAAATAAGAAACTATGTTTTACATCCCTATAAATTAATTAAAGATGTTAGAACCGCTCATGAAACTGGGAATGTTGACCAAGTTCTAAACGGAGATATTGATAGTTTTTTAAAAGCTTTTTTAATGAGCAATGGGCAAAAAGAAAAAAATAATGAGTTATAAAAAAGCAGCTAAACTTAGATTTAGCTGCTTCTTTAATAATATAAAGTAGTTTATTTATATTCTGATTATTTACCTTCCCATACCTTTAATGACTTTGAGTTTAAAGCTACATAATGATCGTTTCCAGCTTCTTTTGCAAGAGCTAATGATTTTTTTGCAGCTTTTATAGCGCCAGTTTTATCTCCCGCTTTTGCGTAAATTAAAGACTGTTGTCTATAATACCAAAAAGCAGGATTCTCTCTCATTTCGATAGCTTTATCAATCCAGTTTTTTGCTTTTTTAATATCTTTATCAGCGTTAAAATAATAAACAGCGGCTGAGTAGTAATCTCCGGCATTCGGTCCACTCATTACAGACTCAATACTTTTTGTGACTTGAGCATCTGTAAAAAATGAAATAGGTACAGTGACATAAGTTTGATCCCAACTAAAACCTAAATTTGCTTTATCATTGCTTATAGCATCAAAGGAAATCGTAAATGTTTCTACCTCCGTAGGCATAACTATAACATTTGCTTTTACCGAAGCTACCACTTTTTCATTTTCCCAAACTGATGGAATACCCCAGTTAGAGGTGTCTGAGTAAAAATATATCTCCCAAGATTGAGCATTAGGCTTAGTAAATATGGCATAAGTACCTGCTTTTACTTCTTTAGAGCCAATTATTACATCCTTATCGAAGCTAATGGTGGTATTTTTATTAGCACCTGTTCTCCACATTTTTCCATAGGGCACTAATTCGCCAAATATGTTTCTTTCTCGCATTGAGGGTCTAGAGTAGGACAATTCAATATGGGTGAGGCCTACAGTTTGATTTACTGTTTGAGAAGTACTAGGTTGCGGAGACTCTACTTGTGCGTTTACGGATAAGGATAACAAACATATAAAAGTCAATAAAATAATTTTTTTCATTTTTGTAGTGTTTAATTAAATTTTTAAAAGAATACAAAGCTAAACAAACATATTTAATTTAATTTATGGTGTTTTTCACAAAAAAATAACAAATCAATGTTTTAATATTCTTAGAAGTTCAAAATTAAAAAACATCGAATGCATCTTAAAAAAATATTCAAAAAAAATAGTTCCGCAATTAAAGTCTGTTTTAAACAATTTTTAGCATCTTGCAGATGATTATTTTATCTTAGAAACACCATTATTATGAAGATTTATTTTCCTTTTCTCCTATTATTATTGGCTTTAACCAAAAATACTCAAGCACAGGAACTAAACATAGAAGGGCAATTTCAAGATTTAATAAAAAAATCTAATAATTATAAAGGATACAAAGTAGTAAAAAAAGAAAAATTATACACTTTACGTAGTAATGTATCCGATTCAATTAATAGCTATAAACAAGAAATTAATACCCTTGACAAAGAAAAAGAATTTCAAGATTCTAGTATTGATCAACTTACTTATGAATTAGATGCTACTAAAAAGGAATTAGCAATCTATAAAGACAAAGAAAAAGTTATTGATGTTTTAGGGATACCAATTCAAAAGCCTACCTATAATTTATTTGTATTTTTTGGTTTTAGTTTTTTATCACTAATCATCATTATATTATTTTTACGTTATAAAAATAGTTTTAATATAATTAAAACCACCAAAGAAAAATTAGAGGAAACCGATAACGAATTTGAGAATTTCAGACAACGCTCATTAGAGCGTGAACAAAAAATTAGAAGAAAGCTTCAGGACGAACTTAATAAACATAAAAAATAAACTAGTCCAATCTTGTAATTTTAGCTCCGATAGCTCGCAAACGTGTATCTATATTTTCGTAGCCACGATCAATTTGCTCAATATTCTGTATGATGCTAGTACCATTGGCTGACAAAGCAGCTATCAATAGAGAAATTCCCGCTCTAATATCAGGTGATACCATAGTAGTTGCTTTTAATGGATATTCAAAATTATGACCAATTACTGTAGCTCTGTGTGGGTCACAAAGAATAATCTTAGCACCCATATCAATTAATTTATCCACAAAGAAAAGACGACTCTCAAACATTTTTTGATGAATAAGCACACTTCCTTTTGCTTGCGTAGCAATAACCAATACAATACTTAATAGATCTGGGGTAAAACCTGGCCAAGTAGAATCCGAAACAGTTAAAATAGAACCATCAATATAGCCTTGTATTTCGTAACTTTCTTGTCGAGGAATATGAATGTCATCACCCACTTTTTCAAGGGTAATACCCAACTTTCTGAAAGTTTCAGGAATCAATCCAAGGTGTTCCCAGCTTACATTTTTAATGGTAATATCACTTCTGGTCATTGCCGCTAATCCAATCCAACTGCCAATCTCAATCATATCTGGCAAAATCGTATGTTGACAACCTTGTAAAGACGAAACCCCTTCTACAGTTAATAAATTGGAACCTATTCCATTTATTTTTGCCCCCATAGAAACTAACATCTTACATAACTGTTGAAGGTATGGTTCACAGGCAGCATTATAAATGGTGGTTGTCCCCTCAGCTAAAACAGCAGCCATTAAAATATTAGCAGTTCCAGTAACGGATGCCTGATCCAGAAGCATATAAGTACCCTTGAGACCGTTAGCAGCTTCGACACCATAAAAAGACTCTTCCTTATTGTATCTAAAGGTTGCACCCAATTTGATGAATCCTTCAAAATGAGTATCTAATCTCCTTCTACCAATTTTATCACCTCCGGGTTGCGGTATAAATCCTTTACCAAATCTACTTAGTAATGGACCAATAATCATAATGGATCCTCTTAAGGCACTACCCTCTTCTTTAAATCGCTCAGATTCTAGATAGTCTAGATCTAAATTATCAGATTTAAATGAATAAGCTCCTTTTTTTAATTTTTGAACAGTAACACCAAGATTTCCTAAAATTTCTATTAATTTATTGACATCCCGTATGTCTGGCACATTATCAATTAAAACTTCCTCATCTGTAAGTAATACAGCACACAAAATTTGTAACGCTTCGTTTTTTGCACCTTGAGGTATAATTTCTCCTTGCAATTTACAACCTCCCTCTATACGAAATGATCCCATAAAAATTATTAGTTTTGATTCTGTTATTAAACAACAACCAATAGTTTATAGTTATTATTGTCTAATTATTAATATTTTTTTCTAGCTCTACTTTTGTTGTTTTTATAATTTTTTTGATATTTCTTTTGACCGTAGGTTTTCTTATTTTTAAGAATAGTCATCGCATCTAATAATGTTTCCTTAGAATCCTTGAGGTTTAACTTTCCTTCAGAAAGTTCAAATAAATGATTAAATATTACATCATCTTCAACAGTATCCTTATTCCAATTTAAGAAACATTTCTTCATATGGTTGGCGATCGTAAATACCAATGCTTCTTTTTTATCTCCTTCTTCCCAACTATTAGCAACATCAATCATTCGCTTGATATTATTACCATAAAAACGATATTTTGGAAAGTTTTGAGGATAATTTAGAGACTCCGGTCGTTCTTGGAGTTCTTCTTTTTTTGGAATTGGATAAGGTGAATCTACCTCCAATTTAAAATCGGAGATAATAAATAATTGATCCCAAAGTTTATGTTGAAAATCTGGAACATCACGTAGATGAGGATTTAAGTTCCCCATTACTGCAATGATACTATTAGCAACTTTGTTTCTTTCTTCTTTAGTTTCTATAGAGATAGCGAAATCTACCATTTTTTGAATATGTCTACCATATTCAGGTATAATAAGTTTTTCTCTCTCCGAATTGTATTCTATGTGATCTATCAAAATTTTTGGATAAAATGTGGTTTAGTAACCTACAAGGTGAATTAATATGTGAAGTAATCTAATAATTTTTGCAAAATACTAATTTTATAAAGAAATTACTCCCTCCACTTTAGAAACTTTTTTATATTTTTCGATTACTGCATCTGGAGATTTCATATTAACCTTTATAGATATACTGGTATAAGTACCTTTAGACGAATCTCTTTTTGTGATTTCAGCATTGGTATTGTTAAATATAGCCTCAATTTCTGCAATTTTTGATTCGTTTGTGGGAATAATAAATTTATACAAGTATAAAGCAGGCCATTGGGTATCGCTTTTTAAGCTTTTCTTTAATTTCTTATAAAAAGCCACTGTATCTTTTTCGTTATGCATTACATATTTATTACAGTTTACAAATATAGGGTTTCGCTATCAATAATTATTTACGTTATTTGCATAATATCTTTTTTATATGCCCAAAAAAATAGTTATTACCGGTGGTCCTGGATCTGGAAAAACTTCTCTAATTTTATTTTTAGAAGAAAATGGATACCAATGCCAAAATGAAATTTCAAGACAAGTAACACTAGAAGCACAAAAAAAGGGAATTGATCAACTATTTTTATCAGATCCTGTTTTATTTAGTCAGCATTTATTGGAGGGTCGTTTAAAACAATATCAAGAAGTAGGTCATTTTAAAAAAACAATACTGTTTTACGATCGTGGTTTGCCTGATATTACAGCATATATGGATTTTACAAATGTATCGTATCCCGAAAGTTTTCATACTACTTGTAATAAACATCGCTATGATACCGTTTTTATCTTACCGCCGTGGAAAGATATTTATACTCAAGACAATGAACGATATGAAACGTATGAAGAAGCTGAAAAAATTCATAAATTTCTAACTCAAAGTTATCGAAAATATGGATACGAAGTCATTGAGGTTCCTTTTGGAACTTTAAAAGAACGAATGAAATTTATTATAACTCATTTAGAACTTTAATTATTGAAAAACCCGCATCAAATACTTAAAGACCATTGGGGGTACTCACAATTTCTTCCAAAACAGGAAGAAATTATAGCTACTATTTTAAACGACAGAGATACCATTAGTTTGCTACCAACAGGTGGAGGAAAATCGGTTTGTTTTCAGATTCCAGCTCTTGCAAAAGAAGGAATTTGTATTGTTGTTTCGCCACTGGTTGCATTGATGGAAGATCAAGTGTCTAATTTAAAAACCAAGGGAATTAGAGCCTTGAGTATTCCCGGAGGAATCTCTTTTCAAAATTTAAATATACTATTGGACAATGCGCTTTATGGAAATTATAAGTTTTTATATTTATCTCCAGAACGGTTAAACCAAGAATTAGTCCAAAATTACATTAAGCAAATGGATGTCAATCTTTTTGCAATCGATGAGGCTCATTGTATATCTCAATGGGGAAATGACTTTAGACCCTCTTATAAAAATTGCAATATTCTTAGAAAGTTCCACCCATTAGTTCCCATGGTTGCTTTAACTGCAACAGCAACTCCAGAGGTAGTTTCCGATATGGTTGTGCAGTTAAAATTAGAAAATCCAGCCATTATAAAAACTTCTTTTATTCGTAAAAACCTAGCTTATAAAGTACTATACCAAGAGGATAAAATCTATAAAATTGAACAACTTCTTAAAAACAATGAGTGCTCCTCCATCGTCTATGTGCGTAGTCGTAAAAAAACCGTTGAGATAAGTAATCAACTCAACAGTTTAAAAATTAAAAGTCACTTTTTTCATGGTGGAATTAGTTCAGAGGATAAAAAAATTAGATTGAACGATTGGCTTCAAGGTAAAATAACAGTTATGGTTGCCACGAATGCTTTTGGAATGGGGATTGATCATCCAAAAGTTCGGTATGTTTTTCATACCCAACTACCTGAAAGTATCGAAAGTTATTTTCAAGAAGCAGGAAGAGCTGGAAGAGACGGTAACTTTTCTTCTGCAATGATACTTTATAACGATTATGATAAAATCTTAATTAAAAAACAATTTTTAGATTCTAGACCAAATACCGATCAAATAAAAGGCTTATATCGTTCTTTGTGTAATTTTTTCCAAATACCCTATGGAGAAGGCGAGTTTTCAAGTCATAGTTTTAATTACTTAGAATTTTGTAAACATTACCATCTAAATACCCTGACTACCTATAACGGTCTCACTGCTCTAGAACGATTGGGAGTCATTCAGCTTTCTAAGCAGTTTGGAAGGAAATCTATTCTAAAATTTGAAATGAGTTCTGAAAAACTCATTAAGTATTTAGACCAACACCCATCGATTGCAATTATTGGTAAAACTATTTTAAGAATGTACGGGGGAATTTTTGAAACCCCTACACCGGTTCGAATTGAATCAATTGCTTCCAAAACAGGGCTATCGGTAAACACCATTATAAAAGCGCTTGAAAAGATGAAGAAAGAAGGAGTTTTGGAATTAAAGTTATTTCATACGGACGCCACCATTACTTTTATAGTTCCAAGAGAGGATAAAAAAACAATTAATCGTGTTTCCAAGCAATTGTTAGCTTTAAATCATAAAAAAGAAAATGAAGTAAAATCAGTTTTAGAATTTGTTACGAATGACACTACCTGCAAAAGTGTCCAACTGCTTAAGTATTTTGGAGAACTAGGAGCTGAAAACTGCGGAATTTGCTCTGTGTGCGCTCCCCAAGAGAAAATTCCAAGTAAAGCGGAGCTAACAATTATTGCAGAGAAAATAGTATATCTTCTTGAAGAAAAAGAAATGACTTCCAGATTCATGACAGAAAAACTTACTTTTACGGAATCAAAAGTGGTTTTCGTACTCAGAAAGTTAATGGACTCTGGTACGGTAAAAATAAACACCAAAAATGAATATTATCTAAATTGATGAGAGATTTGAGAATTGTTTTCATGGGTACCCCCGGCTTTGCCGTTGGTGTACTTCAAAAGTTAGTAGAAAGTGGTTGCCAAGTTGTAGGAGTCGTTACCGCCCCCGATAAACCAGCAGGACGAGGGAGAAAAATAACATCATCAGCGGTCAAAGAATATGCCTTATCAAAAGGTTTAACTCTCTTACAACCCATTAATTTAAAAGAAGATTTCTTTTTAGAGCAATTAAAAAATTTAAATGCTAATCTTCAAATCGTAGTAGCCTTTAGAATGCTCCCAAAATTAGTTTGGGATTTACCAAGCTATGGTACTTTTAATTTACATGCTTCGCTATTACCGCAGTACAGAGGAGCTGCCCCTATTAATTGGGCCATTATCAATCGTGAGAAAAAGACCGGTGTCAGCACTTTTTTTATTGATGATGCCATCGATACTGGAAAAATAATTTTAAAAGAAGAAGTTTCTATTCCTCCCAGAGCTACGTTTGGAAGTCTACACAATACCTTAATGGATATTGGAGCTGATCTAGTCCTTAAAACAGTTGATCTCATAAAAAATAAAAAGGAAGCACCCATACAACAAAGTAATAGCCAAATTTTAAAAACAGCTCCCAAATTAAATAAAAACAATACCAGAATCGATTGGTCTAGCAGTGTTGAAAATATCGATGCTTTTATTCGAGGTCTTAATCCCTACCCTGCAGCATGGTCACAACTCATTAACCATGACGAAATTGTAACAATTAAAATATACCAATGCGATTTTAAAATTGAAAACCATTCATATCCTTTGGGACAAATCATAGCAACCAAAAATGAATTAAAAGTAGCTGCCAAAAATGGACTGTTGTCTATTTATGAGATACAGCTACCCGGTAAGCGAAAAATGGATATTAAATCGCTTTTACATGGCTATGTTTTTGATGAAAATTCAAAAATGATGTAAAGCCTTATGATCATTGAACTTACAAAAATTGTACAAATACACTTTACTTTATTAACAAAGTACTAAAGTTATCAACAAAAAACGCTATTTAGTACGTCATTACTTGTGTGAACCGATAATCCCGTTAATTTTGTATGACAATATAATTAAAGTTTAATCAATAATTTAATTTTACAACTTATGAACAAATCAGATTTAATCGACGCAATGGCAGAAAGTGCTGGAATTACAAAAGCAGCAGCTAAAAAAGCATTAGAGAGTATGCTAAGCGAAGTAGGAGGATCATTAAAGAAAGGAAATAGAGTTTCTTTAGTAGGTTTTGGTTCTTGGTCAGTTACTAGAAGAGCTGCAAGAGATGGAAGAAACCCGCAAACTGGAGCAACTATTAAAATTGCTGCAAAAAATGTAGTAAAATTTAAAGCAGGATCAGATTTAAGCAGTAGCGTAAACTAGATTTATCTTTATTATTTAAATAATCCCCTTTTCCTACTGGAAATGGGGATTATTTTTTGGTCTTTAGTTTATGGAACTATCTAATTAACTTGCATTTTTTAAAATTAATACTTAGATTTAGTTATTAAATAAACAACTATGACCTCTTTAAAGCCTGTTAAAGGATACTTATTAGTTGCTGAACCTTCTATTATTGGAGATATCTCCTTTAATAGATCAGTGGTATTATTGGCAGAATATAATGAAAATGGCTCCGTAGGTTTTATTTTAAACAAACCCTTGCCCTATAATATCAAAGATTTTATTCCTGAAATAAATTCTAGCATGCCTGTTTACAATGGAGGTCCTGTAGAACAAAACAATTTGTATTTTATTCATAAAATACCTGAACTAATTCCCAACAGCATCGAAATTTCAAATGGAATTTATTGGGGTGGTGACTTTAAAGAAATTACCAGCCTGCTTCAAGAAGACCAAATTAAGAATTCTGAAATACGCTTTTTCTTAGGCTACTCTGGTTGGAGTAATCAGCAATTAGAACAAGAACTGGAGGTAAATAGTTGGGTAGTAAGCCCAAACACCTATAAAAATAAAATTTTAGGTGAGACTGATGCATCCTTTTGGAAAGAAAAAATGATTGAATTTGGTGGTGATTACCTAATTTGGTCCAATGCCCCAGAACATCCTTCTTATAACTAGGAAGCCAAACGAACTTTTACATTCAATTTTTGAAGTAACACTCGAGCTACCTCATTTTTATAAACCTTTTTACGATAATTACTTATAGGTTGAATCCCAATCATAACGTTAGTGATAAATAATTCGTCCGCTTTTTGAAGATCAAATGAAGAGATCGATTTTTCTTCTAACGTATATTCTTGAAGGGTTTTGCAAATTTCAATGAGTTGTTTTCTAATAATACCTCGAAGACATCCATCACTTGTTGGAGGGGTAATAATAGTGGTTCCTTTCACTAAAAATAAATTGCCTTGAAGTGCTTCGACTACCATCTTTTTATCGTTTAATAACAAACAATTTTGATAGCCATTTTCGGTTGCATAAATACTTCCCAATACATTAATTATTTTAGTATTGGACTTCAGTGTCGCTAATAAATTAGCATAGATATAGTGATCTTTAAAAAGTTCGACTTCATAGCGATCTTCATTAAAAGTGTAAAAGGGATCTCCTATGGCCTCAAGCTCAATAAAATAGTCCACCTCATGATTGGTAGGATTGTACTTCCCTCCTTCTTTTCGGTTTACATATAGTTTGATTCTTAAGGAGTGCTTATCAAAATGTGCAGCTCGAATCGTTTTTTTTATTTCATCTTCCAAAAATTCCATCGAAAAATGCATGGGAATCTCCATTCGAAGTATGCGCATGGAAGCCATTAGTCTAAAGTAATGATCTTCCCAAAAAAAGAGTTGTCCATTGACCCCTTTTATAGTTTCAAAAACTGCATCACCATACAATAAACCTCTATTTCTTATGGACAGCTTGGCTGTTTCCTCACTATATAATGTTCCATTTAAATTAATCATAAAAAAACCGTCTTTTTATTGAAGACGGTGCAAATATAAATACTATTAAACAGTTCTTAAACAGAACCCAGTAATTGTTTTAATTCTGAAATCATATTTTCCCATAGCATTTTACCCTCCTCTATTTCATCATCTTCTGCAAAATCGGTCACCATAATAGAAACGTCTTTGGTAATGGCATCTACTTGAATTCGCATTTCAAAATAATAATCAGTGTCTTCATCATCGACCCACTGAAAACGAATGGATTGTCCTTTGTTTTTTGAAACCAATTTGGCTTTTTCTTCAGAGCCTTCCCAGATAAAAGTAAAAAACTCTCCGCGTGAGTTCACATTGTCGGCATACCATTCTTGCATCCCAGAAGGCGTCGATATGTATTGAAATAAAAGTGAGGGGGACGCATGAATTGGAAATTCCATTTCATATTTTATTTTATCACTCATAGGGTACTAGTTTGTAAAGCCCAATATATATATTAATTAATAACTGGGAAAGAAAGTTAGAATAAATGTTTGAAAGATCCTTAAATTAAATCAATATAAATATTGCAAAAATTTATAGGAATGTTTG
>SGZH01000008.1 GCA_004214175.1 Flavobacteriales bacterium
ATTCATATCGAATAAAGCAATTTCTTCACCTTGTTCCCAGTTTTCATTGCTGACGTAGAAAGATGCCATTTCATTTCCTTCAAAACCAAAAGCTTGAGTGATGCTATTATTTAGTTCTTCTAAGGTATTTTCGGAATCGATTTCAATATCTCGAAAAACATCTTCTTTTGCATCTAATATAATTCTAAAGCGGTATATCATAAATTAATAATTAAGTGACAAATATACTTAAATCAATTCCCTTGAAGCAAACAGAATTATTATGAATAATGAATATTTTTTTTAGACCATAGCTAATTTTAGAGCTGGAGTTTAATTTAATATTTTATGCTTTTTGATAGTTGTTTTTAATATTAAATAAAATTGCAATCCAAATAATAATGCAGATAATACCAAGTGTAAGGGTTGTGTAGTAAAAGGAAAGTTTAAATAATACATAAGAATTCCAGTGACTACTTCAAGACCTATGACTAACATGATGTAATTTATCAAGGGTTCATTTAGCTGCATTTTTTTAATGATCATATATAAGCTTGCATTGATTAGGATAATTAGTATAGATAATGTTCGATGTATATAGAATTGTAAGTTAGGATTTTGTAACCATAACTCTTTTTTATAACCAAAATTCAAGACCTGTTCATCTATAAATTGCCGTACCTGTGTACCTAAAAATACTTGAATAAAAGTCAGTGAAATAGCACTTATTAAAACATATTTAAATACTGGAGGAAAGATAATGACTTTCTGAGGCTTCAGATTCTTGAGCTGGGAATGATAAATAGCATATAATAATAATGCAATAATGATAAATGAGCCCATCATATGTATTGTTATTTTATAGGGAGATAAATTTGAGTCAACTACCGTTTTACCTAACCATGCTTCAAATCCCATCCCAAGTATGACTAGTATACTGGTGATGGTTAGATTTCTGTAAGTTTTATTTAATCTTAATGATATAATTAATAGTATTAAAATAGGAATACCTGCAAAAGCGGTTAATAGCCTATTAATATACTCAATCCAAGTATGAATTACATTGAAGGTATTATAACTATGTTGTGTGTTGATTTCCCAATTGCTTAAGTCTAATTTCAAAGTGGATGTAAAATTCTCTTTTGCATAATAAAAAACATCTTCATATTGAATTACTTGGCCTGATTTGTAATGATGTTTAGGTTGAAATTGAATTTCAGATATTTCAGTAGGGGGTATGTAGTATCCAAAACATTTTGGCCAATCAGGACAACCCATTCCTGAACCAGTCATTCTAACTACAGCTCCCGCAATAATTATAAAATAGATACAGATCAAAGATATTTTAGCAAGCTTATTAAATCGTTTTAGCATATTCTTTCTTTGTTAACACAAACCATTGAAGAGTTTTTTTTTCTGGAATGTCTTCTTCACCAGGATAAAAATCAATTTTATCTAACTTAAAACCCACTTTTAACAAAACATTTTTAGAAGCACTATTTTCTAGCTCTGCAAAACCAAAAATTCGTTTAAGCTTAAGTTTTTTAAAAGCAAATTTTAAGGACATTTTTGAGGATTCTGTTGCAATACCTTTTCCCCAGTATTCTGGCAAAAAACGATAGCCTAAATCTGATTCTCCATTTGCTTCAGGTAAATACTTAATTCCTGTAAAACCGATAAGTTTTTGGTCAGGCTTATGGATAACCGCAAACCTACCATATCCGTAAATTTCATAATCTTTAAGGACTATATTATGTAAAATTTCTTCAGCTTGCTCTTTAGTGGTAACCAAAGCATCTCCCGTATACTTTTGAACAAGGGGGTTTGAATTCAACTCAAACATAGCTTGTTCATCTCCTATTTTAAAAGGACGAATTAATAAACGCTCAGATTCTAATTTTACAGGTTCTATATCATTAACTTTTTAATCCTAATTCTTTCCCTTTTTGAAGCATGAATTCTTTAGCAGGAATATATTCATTTGGAATTTTGCCTTCCAAAATAGCTTCTTTAATAGCATCTTTTATTATTCCAATTTCTTTTGAAGGTTTTAAATCAAAAGTTTTGATGATTTCTTCTCCGGAAATTGGAGGTTGAAAATTTCTGATGTGATCCCGCTCCTCAACCTCAGTTATTTTTGCTCTTACCCTACGAAAATTCTCATGATATTTTTTGAACTTTTCAGGGTTTTTAGTTGTAATATCTGCTTCGCATAGGGTCATTAAATCTTCAATATGATCTCCTGCGTCAAAAACTAATCTACGTACTGCGCTATCGGTTACATCCGAAGCAATTACAATTGGTCTTGAGCTCATGAATACCATTTTTTGAACAAATTTCATTTTTTCATTCAAAGGCATTTTTAATCGCTTAAATAATTTATATACCATTTTTGAGCCAACCAATTCGTGACCATGAAAAGTCCATCCTATTTTCTTATCAAATTTTTTGGTGGGTACTTTTCCAATATCGTGTAACAGTGCTGCCCAACGTAACCATAAATCATCTGTAGTTTTAGCAATGTTGTCTACTACTTCAAGCGTGTGCCAGAAGTTATCTTTATGACCTTGACCTTCGATATTGTCAACACCTTTTAAATTTGAAAGCTCGGGTAAAATGTGAGTTAATAAATTAACTTTATTTAGAATAGCAAAACCAATGGAAGGCTTTGGAGATGCTAATATTTTATGAAGTTCATCTACAATACGTTCAGTAGAAATAATAGTGATTCGTTTTGCATTCTTCTCAATCGATTTAAAAGATTGATCTTCTATTCTAAATTGAAGCTGCGTAGCAAATCGAATCGCTCTTAACATTCGTAATGGATCGTCACAAAAAGTGATATCTGGGTCTAGTGGTGTCCTAATTATTTTGTTTTTTAAATCATTAACCCCATTAAATGGATCTAAAAGTTCACCAAAATTATAATTGTTTAAACTCAACGCCATCGCATTAATTGAAAAATCTCTTCGATTTTGATCATCCTCTAAAGTTCCCTCTTCAACTGCAGGATTTCTGCTGGTTTTTTGATAAGACTCTTTTCTTGCTCCTACAAATTCAAGTTCAATTTCATCATTTTTTAACATCGCAGTTCCATAATTTTTAAAAATGGATACTTTAGGCTGACCTGGAATCAAACTTGAAACCTTTTTTGCCAAATCAATACCACTACCAACGGTTACTATATCAATGTCTTTTGAGTTTGATCTATTTAAAATAAAGTCTCTAACATATCCTCCAATTACATAACTTTCTATGTTTAATAAAGAAGATGCTTCAGCTACTATTTTAAAAATAGGCTTTGAAAGTGCTGTTGTATATATTTTTTTAGACACTATTTTTTTAATGATTAAGAAATTTACTTACGAATAACATTAACAGACCCATTGGTTTGAATTTTTATAATGGATGATGGTTTTGAATGTTTTGTTTGTTGATTAAGTTCAACTACATAGTCAACTCCCTCTAAAATAATTTTATTGATTTCTTTAAAATTATTTGGAGTTGCTTTTCCAGTTAAATTTGCGGAAGTAGATACAATTGGTTTTTTAAATTTTTTGATTAATTTGCTTACAAAACCTTCTCTAACGACTCTAATTCCTATTGAATTATCATCTGCTATTAAATTTTCAGCCACGTGTAAAGGTCGATCATAGATAATAGTAGTAGGGGTGGTTGCATACTTGATAATATCATAGGTAACCTCTGGTACATCTTCAATATACTGATTGAGCATTTTAAAATCATTCACTAATGAAATCATAGATTTGTTAGATGCTCTTTTTTTCAATTTAAAAATCTTATCGACCGCTTCATAATTTGTAGCATCACATCCAATGCCCCAAACCGTGTCAGTGGGGTATAGTATAATACCACCCTTTTTAAGCACATTTAGACACTCGTTAATTTCGGTTTGCATGTGAATTATCGATTTAAATTTCTTGGTAAAAATAATAAAATAAAGCCACTGTTATTTTTAAAATTTTCATAAATCATGAATTGATAAATTAAAGTAATATTTTTTTTTGTTTAGACTTTAAGGATTTAGATAAAGGCGCCCCAATTAAAAGCGTCATAAATAGTTTCCAATATTTTGGTTTGACCATGGCGGTAAAAAAATATCTAATTATAAAATACAAATTCAATATTTTTTGCTGTCCCCATCCATAATGTTTTTTTGTGTGGTACAACAAAGAAATCTTTTGTTCTATTTTAATGTCGATATTTTTTTTAATACTAGCACTTTTGTAATGAATATATTCCAATGAGGGAACCAAGTACGTATATTTATTTTTTAATTTTAATAGACGTAACGAAATATCAGATTCCTCATAGTACAAGAATAAGTTTGTATCAAAACCACCAATTTCATTAAAATCAGCACTTCCAATAAACATGAATGACCCTTGAACGTAATGAACTTTTGTAGGTACTTTATATCGTATTTTACGATTGAGATATATTTTAGGGAAAAATGTTTCTAGAAACGGGCGTCTTAATATCTCTCTTTGTAAAGATGAAAAATGATCAATTGTTACTCTAAAATTCAGATGTTCGTCTAACATTTGTGGTGAGCACAAACCTGCTTGAGGTTGAGCTTCTAGAAATTCCATTAAATACTTGAGACAATATTTACTCACTTGTAAAGTGTCATTATTAATAAAAGCATAATATTTAGTAGGCGATGCATTGGAAACCCCTAACATATTTCCTCCACCAAAGCCAGTATTAATGTTACTTCTAATTAATTTTAAATTACTTTTATATAAGCTATTTAATTTTGATTTTAAGTTGGTATAATCGTCTTTTTTTGATGCATTATCAACGATGATAATTTCAAAATTTAAAATATTTTTATGGGTTTTATATAATGATTTAACAGCTTCATAAGTATAATTTGAAGTATTGTAGTTTATAATAATGCAACTGACGTCTAACATATTAATATAAAATTGGTTGCCATCTTTGTGCAATTGATTCTTCAAAATATTTTTTAGCTTCAAGTCTTGCATTATTAGACATAGATAGGTCAAAATTTGTTTTGTCAATTAATTTTGAAATAGCTAATGTAATTTCGCCTTCTTCAGTTAAATAGCCTATATCTTCTGTAATTATTTCTTTTGGTCCTGAATGATTTGTGGCAATTGGAATTACTCCTTGCGACATAGCCTCAATGATAGCTATACCAAATAATTCTTCCCATTTATGGGTTTTTTTTGAATTTAATATTAAGTATTGTTGTGTACTTAATAGTTTCGCAAGTTTTTGTTTGTTGGCGATATAGGGAATCCATTTGATAGAAGTATTATTGGTTTTTGATGTTATAAGATATTTTTCTTTTCCGTCACCAACAATAGTAAGAATTGCATTTTCCTGTTTTTCAAAATAATCTAAAAGTTCCTTTAGACCTTTCTGAGGGACCAATCTGCCAAAATAAATAAAACTAAGTGGTTTTTTATTTATTTCAAACTCATGATTAAACACTGCATCCAATGAATGATAAACTACGCTAACTTTTTTATTGGAAATATTATAATTTTTTAATAATTGATTTTTGCTTTGCTGAGTTACTGCAAATATATGAAGACACTTTTCTTCAAGAAATTTACACCATGTTTGATAGACAATAGGTGAGTTGTTTTTTTGTTTGGGATGAAAACTTTTATCCCAATAGGTCCATGAAGTATGGTAAAAGACTTTATGATTTTTTAAAATTCTTAGAATTGATTTTAATTTGGAGTCAAAAGGAGCAATCCCTAACACTATTTTTTTATTTTTAGTCAATAATAGACTTACAATGAAGAAAAAATTAATTAGTTGCTTCTTAAGTAACTTACTATTTAAAGTGAAAATTGCTTTTACAAGGTTACTAAATACAGAAAACTCTCTATATTTTAACATCATTCCTTTCTTATTAAGAAGATGATTTAATGCTAAATAATGGCTGTTTGCACCATTTTTGTGAAAAATATAAATAATGTTTTGTGAATTCAACATAAACAAGTGTAATTAAAAGTAATTGAATATTAACATTTATAATTATAACTTTACCTTTGCAAAATTAAGATTTCAATATCTAAATATATTATTAATTATCATTAAACCTTATTAAAAAAGGTATCTTTTTATGTCAATTAGAAATAAAGAACACAAAGTATTTAGCAAGGATCAAACAGTTAAATCTATTAAAATAATCTCAAGTGTGATAAAAGATTTTGATACTTTTGATGGGAAAAAGGGAACTAGAAATACCATTAAAAAGATTATGATTGAAAATTATAGCTTCAATGTTAAATCCTTTAAAGTTCCACATTTAATAAATAGAATTGCTTATTCTTTTTTTAGAAAATCAAAAGCAAATCGGTCTTTTGAGTATGCAGAGATTCTGATAAAAAATGGGATTAATACTCCAAAACCTATTGCTTACTTTGAGTATTCTAATTTTAATTTTTTAAATAAAAGTTTCTATGTAAGTAACCAATTAGATTATGATATCACGTACAGAGAATTAGTAAATAATAAAGATTATCCAAATTTTGATACTATCCTTAGAGAATTTACTCGTTTTACCTTTGATTTACATGAAAAAGGAATTAATTTTTTAGATCACTCACCTGGAAATACCCTCATAAAAAGAAATGAATATACAAAAAAGTATGATTTTTATTTGGTTGATTTAAATAGAATGAAATTTCACCAAATGTCTTTTAAAGATCGTATGAAAAATTTTTCGAAATTAACTCCAAAAAAAGAGATGGTTGAAGTTATGGCAAATGAATATGCCAAGCTATTTGATGAAAGTGAAAAAAAAATATTTAATCAAATGTGGTTATTTACGGAAGAATTTCAAAAAAAATACCACAAAAAAATAGCTAGAAAGAAAAAAATATTCTTTTGGAAATAAAAATTTAGAGATGTTTATCATAATTTCTCCCAAGATTTATAAAAAGTGTCTTCAGGAGTTTTGATGCCAAAGTCTGTATAATTTTTGATATTTTAATAATGTTATTCTAAATTTTTGTTTGCAAATTCGATAACCAATTTTTCCATTTAAGATGCCGAATCTCAAAATATAAGAATAAAAAAATGCCCAGGTTGGTCTTAGCAGTATTTTAAAATAGGTAGATTTTATTCCTAATTGATAATAAGCATTCGATGCGATGGTAGAAAAGTTTTCTACTTTATCAATTAGTTCTTGATAGTCTTTATGAATCCAATGGTGTATATCACCCTCTAGTTTCCCAATTTTTTTTCCTTTTTTAAGCGTGTAACTATCATGTGGATTGATACCTTTCCATTCTCCACTCCCTTTTTTAAATAGACGTATTTTTTTATCAGGATACCATCCTGAATGTTTTATCCATGTTCCACAATAATTATTTAGTCTATTAGAATAATAACCGTCATGATCCCAATGTATTTTGATATCTAGAATAGATTTTTTTAACTTTTCTGACAAAGCCTCGTCTCCATCAAGTGATAAAATATAATTATATTTAGCCTGTTGTATTGCATAATTTTTCTGCTCTATGTATCCTTGAAACTTATGTTTGATGAAATTTACATTATACTTAGAACAAATCTGTTCTGTTTTATCCGTAGAAAAAGAATCTACCACTATAATTTCATCAGCAACGCCAACAAGTGACATTAAACATTTTTCTATATGTTCTTCTTCATTATAAGTTATTATAACAGCAGAGAGGGGAAATTCCTTATGCATGGCATATACTTCCTCAAAATCAGTGGGGATTGATGGTGGTTTTTCTTCATTTAAGTTAAAGTCTATAAATTTTAATAACTTAGATTTAAAATAAGAAGGTTTTAGATGCTGATACAACTCGATAGATTGATTTTTTAGTTGTTTCTTTTTTCTTCCCTCAATTAATTGAGGTTGATAATCTAATAAATGAACGGAACTATGAAGTTTTCCATCTTCAAAAGTTGACCAAAAACGTTTTTCAATCCAAGGTGAAAAAATGGTAAATGATGGTTTTTTTAAAGCTTTAGACATATTAATCGCACCACCATCATTTCCTACAATAAAATCACAAGCATCCATTATAGTGATAAACTCCCTCAAATCTTTACCTAATAAATCAAAGTATATATTTTTTTTAGTTTCTTCAGAACAATAATTATAAACCTTTTTTGCTAGTTCTCGCTGTTTAGGAATATAATTGAATAGGATATTTGCATCTACTTTTGAGGAAATTAAATCAATTACCCTAGCCATATAATTTAATGGATACGTTTTATTAAATCTGCTACCAACAATGGATACCATTACTGTCTTTTTTGTGGTATCTAATTTAAAATCGTTAAATATTTTAGTAACAATTTTCCGTTCTTCTTCTGTAACTAGTAGACTTGGTACCACTTCTGTTCTTGTATCAAGATTTAATGGTGATAATAGTGAAAGCCTCCTTTCTATTACTAAACCTATATTCGATTTAGGTTCTTCACATAAAGGAATATTATATGTGTACAAGAAAGTTCTACCTAACTTTTTGTACGAAATTTTAGTTGTAGCATTAGAAAAAAGTACGGTTAACCAACTTTCTAATTTTGAATAAGCGTCGATAACCAAGTCATATTTTTCTTTTCTAATATCAAATATTAATTTGAAAAATTTTAATTTACTTTTACGATGTTTTTTTTCAAATAAAATATAATTATCAATACTTGTATTTCCTTTTAGAACAGGTAGCGTGCTTTTATAAACCATATAATCTATTTGTGCATTGGGATATGCTTTTCTTAGATTATTACATAGTAACGAGCTAACTAGCACATCACCTATCATTTTCTGTTGTATTACAAGTATTTTCATTAATTGTCTGGAAGCTACTATTTAAAATAGAAAGATAAGCTTTTTTAATATTTATATTAATTAAATAGCTACATCGTATTCTCTGAGGGCATCGTTTAAGGATGTTTTTTTATTAGTACTATCTTTTCTTTTACCAATAATTAAAGCACATGGTACCTGATATTCTCCTGCTGGAAATGATTTAGTATAGCTGCCGGGTATAACAACTGATCTTGCAGGAACAATCCCTTTGCTTTCTTTTGGGGTACTTTGAGTCACGTCAATAATTTTTGTTGATGCTGTTAAAACTACATTAGCTCCAAGAACTGCTTCTTTTTCTACTTTAACACCTTCAACTACAATACATCTAGATCCAATAAAAGCGTTGTCTTCTATAATTACAGGGGCAGCTTGTAAGGGTTCTAAAACACCACCAATACCAACACCTCCACTTATATGCACATTTTTACCAATTTGAGCACAACTACCGACAGTGGCCCATGTATCTACCATAGTACCTTCATCAACATAAGCTCCTATGTTAACATAACTAGGCATTAAAATAACACCTTTCGAAATAAAAGCACCATGTCTTGCAACTGCGTGTGGTACTACCCGTATTCCTTTTTTTTGATAACCTTTTTTTAGAGGAATTTTATCATGGTATTCAAAAATACCAGTTTCCAATACTTCCATTTTTTGAATAGGAAAATAAAGGACTACTGCTTTTTTAACCCATTCGTTAACTTGCCAACCATTTTTAGTAGGTTGCGCACAACGAAGTTTACCATCATCTAATAAACTTATTACCTCTCTAATACTTTCGATATAAGTTGGATCAGCTAATAGCGATCGTTCGTTCCATGCTTTTTCAATAATTTCTTGTAAATCAGTCATATTTATCTAATAATTTTACAAAGATATAAGTCACTTTTAATTATTCCCTTATTTTTGCATAAAATATGGCACGATTATTAGCAATAGATTTTGGAACTAAAAGAACGGGTATTGCAATTACTGACGAAATGCAAATAATAGCGTCAGGTTTAACAACAGTTTTAACCAAAGATTTAATCTCATTTTTAAAAGATTATGTTGCTGAAGAGAATGTTGAACTTATTATAATTGGAGAACCCAAACAGAAAGATGGTACTCATTCTGATGTTGAAGAATGCATTAAAAACTTTATAATAAAATTAGTAAAAATTTTTCCAACGTTAAGAGTAGAAAGAATGGATGAACGATTTACAAGTAAAATAGCTTTTAATACAATGATAGAAAGTGGCCTAAGTAAAAAAAAGAGACAAAATAAGTCTTTAATCGACCAAATTAGTGCTACTATTATTTTACAAGATTACTTAAATAGAAAACAATGATATTACCGATTATTGCATACGGGGATCCTGTTTTAAGGAAGTTAGGAAAAAATATTAATAAAGAATATCCTGAATTAGAATCCTTATTGGAGAATATGTTTGAGACTATGTATGGGGCTAAAGGAATTGGCTTAGCAGCTCCACAGATAGGTTTACCTATCCGAATATTTATTGTTGATGCAACTCCTTTTAAAGATGATGAACAATTAGAGTTAGAAGAAAGAAATTTTTTGAGTACTTTTAAGCAAGTTTTTATAAATGCACAAATAATTGATGAGACAGGTGAAGATTGGGTATTCAATGAAGGCTGTCTTAGTATACCTGATGTTCGAGAAGATGTTTTTAGAAAAGAAACTATTAAAATCGAATATTTAGATGAAAAATTTGAAAAGCATACTAAGAAATTTAATGGAATTGCTGCTAGAATAATTCAACACGAATATGATCATATTCAAGGAATTTTATTTACGGATAAACTTTCTTCCTTGAAAAAGCGATTGATTAAACGAAAGCTTACTAACATATCTAAGGGAAAGATAAGTATTGATTATCGAATGCGTTTTCCATATATGAAAAAAAAACGTTAACAAATCCACTAGTTATTTAACCACAACATATTTATTCAGTATAGTTAAAAACAATCCTAAATTTAAATAATGAGCTTAGAAAAAATATTAACGATTTCGGGTAAACCAGGTCTTTACCAAATTCAAAATCAAACAAGAAATGGTTTTTTAGCTACCTCTTTAATTGATGGAAAAAAAATTAGTGTAAGTGCTAGACAAAATGTTAGTATTCTAGCTGAAATAGCCATTTACACTTTAACCAAAGAATTGCCTTTAAGCGAAGTTTTTGCTAAAATATTTGATAAGGAAAAAGGCGGGAAGGCTATAAGTCACAAGTCTACAAAGGATGAATTAGAAGAATATTTTTTTGAAATCTTACCTGATTATGATGAGGATAGAGTTTATCCAAGTGACATAAAAAAGATTGTTCAATGGTATAATTTGCTAACTAAAAATGGAATATCAAAATTTAAAAATGAATCTTCTGAGGAGATGGAATAATAGATGAATCCAAGAGCGAATCAACTTAAGGCATTAGATAGACTTCTTACCATTATGGATGAGCTAAGAAAAAAGTGCCCTTGGGATAAAAAGCAAACATTTGAATCATTACGTCATTTAACTATTGAAGAAACCTACGAGCTCGGTGATGCTATTCTTGATAACAATTTACTAGAAATTAAAAATGAATTAGGAGACTTATTGCTTCATATAGTTTTTTATTCTAAAATTGGAAGCGAAACAGATGATTTCGATTTTTCGGATGTTGCTAATTCTATATGTGAAAAACTAATTTCAAGACATCCACATATTTATGGTAATTTAAAAGTTAACAATGAAGAGGATGTCAAACAAAATTGGGAATCCTTAAAGCTTAAGGAAGGAAAAGAAAGTGTTTTAGAAGGGGTTCCAAATTCATTGCCAGCACTTATTAAAGCTAGCAGAATTCAAGATAAAGTAGCTGGTATAGGGTTTGACTGGGAGGAACCACATCAGGTTTATGATAAACTTAAAGAAGAACTACAAGAGTTAGATCACGAAATTTCAGAAAATAATACAGATAATATTGAAGCCGAATTTGGAGATGTTTTATTTTCTATGATTAATTATGCACGCTTTTTAAAAATTAACCCCGAAAATGCACTAGAGCGAACGAACAAAAAGTTTATCAAGAGATTTCAATATCTAGAAAATAAAGCTAAAGAGCTCAATAAACCAATTAAAGAAATGACTTTATCTGAAATGGATATTTATTGGGAAGAAGCTAAAAAAAATACATAAAAAAAGGTGTTAATAACACCTTTTTAATTTTTTAAGATTTTTCTTTTCGTATAACCCTTACTTTTTTTAATTTTTCAACCCAAGTATCTAATTGTTGTTTTTGTTTTGAAATATTCTTGTGAACATCTTTTACCATAGGATTGTCATCTTTAACATGTTTAAAAAATAATAAATTATTTTCTAATTGTCTTATTTCATTTTTTATTTCACCTATTTTCTTAGAGATAAAAAACTCTTCATTTTTTAATTTTCTATTATCTTCTTCCGATACAAAAGAATTTAATTTGTTTTCAAATTTAATTAACTCTATTTGTTTTTCGTCAACATTTAATTTTTCAAATAAATAATCTAATTTTTTTTTAAAATCATTTTCGATGTTTTTTTTATTAAAGGGAACTCTTCCTAATTCTTTCCATTCTTTTATTTTGTCTGTTATGATAACAATATCCTTGTTATAATCTCCTTGTAATGGTAGAGATTCCATGGAATCTAGAAAAGCTTTTTTAGATTCAAAATTTGCATATTCTTCTTTACTAGCCTGATCTCTTTGAGAATGTAAACGATCAAAATAATGATTACAAACAGCTTTGAATTCTTTCCAGATTTTATCACTATCTTTTCTTGGAACGTGCCCAATTTTCTTCCAGTCTGTTTGTATTTTTTTCATTAACGGAGTTAATGTTTCAAAATCATCTCCGTCTTTATTGTCTTGTGCAACTTTTATTAATTCTCTTTTCTTAGCAAGATTATCAAATTGTAATTTCTTATGACTTTTATAAAAAGCATTTTTTTCTTTGTTAAAGTTCCGGGTAGCTTCTTTAAATGAATTCCAAATTTCTTTATTTTTTGAACGAGGTACATTACCACCTTCAAAGAATTGATCTCTAAGTTCCTGAACTTTTTTTATGGTATTTTGCCAAGTTTGATGTCCCTTATTTTTCGCAGTTTCTGTTAAAGAATTTATATTCTTTATTATTTCAATCTTAAAACCAACATTTTTTTCTGCTTCTGCTTCTAGTTCTTGAAGGTGTTGATTTCTTTTGTCGTGAATGATTTTGGTAGCTGCACTAAATTTATCCCAAATTTCGTCACTAAATTCTTTAGCAACAGGTCCAATTTCTTCTTTCCACATTTTGTGGAGCATTTGTAATTCACGAAAAGCTTTATTACTATTTTCTTCTTTAGTTAGCTCCTCTGCTCTTCCTATTAATCTTAATTTATGTTCAAGGTTTTGTTTGAAATTACGATCCCTAAATTCTCTATCTAAGTGAAGTATCTCATAAAAATTTTCAACGTGATGATGATAATTATTCCAAACGGTATTGTATTTATCTCTGGGTATAGTACCAGCTTCAAACCATCTTTCTTGAATATCTCTAAATCTATTATAGATAGTACTTGTATTCTCCTTTGCATTAAAAAGACTTTTTAACTCTTCAATTATTTCCTCTCTTTTAATAAGATTTGCTTTTTGATCTTTTTGAAGATTTTTATAATAATTACTTCTTTTGTTTTTATAATAGTAATAAGAGGTATCAAACTCTTTTTTTTCTGGAGTTGTGAAATAAAAATCTATTATATTTCCTCCCGCTGTTAGAAAGCTTTCTTTGTTTTTTTCTAATTCATCTTGAAATTTTGAATTAAATTCATTTTTTATGATTTCTACAACCTCTTTGATTTCATTCACTGGCTTACTATCTATGATAGTTTTAAGCTCAGAAATTAATTCTAATTCTGATAGTTTACTGTAATCTATACCAGATGATTTTTCATCATTTTTTGACTTTTCATCATCTTTTATTTCCATCTCTTTTTCTTCTATGGGAATCGTATTTTTTGTATCAATTACTGAAATTTCTTTTTCATTAATTGCTTTGTTTTTAGGTATTTTAGCAGTTGTATTTTTTGCTGTTTCTGTCTGATTTGAAGATTCTGAAACAGGTGTTTCAATAGTTTCAATTTCTTTATTGCTTTCTTTTTCTGACATTTTTTTCAATGTTAAGGTTCAAATTGTACACATATTTTTTCTGTGTATTTTTATGGTATCAAGATACTAACTACTAACTAATTACCAAAGGAAGGTCAAAGTAATTAAATAAATTTCTAAATATTCTTTGCTTTCCATATCGACCAAGCTTCTTCGGCTTGGTATTCTAACATTTTTAATCCATTACTCACTCTAGCTCCTTGTTCTTTACTTAATTTCATAAACATAGTTTCTAGCGGATTATAAATGAGGTCAAATATAAGATGATTTTTTGTGATGTATTGATAAGGAATATTTGGGTACTCATCAACATTTGGGAATGTTCCTAGTGGAGTACAATTGATAATTAATTGGTGTTCGATTATAAGCTCTTTATTTAATTCTTTATATGTAGTAATACCTTCTTTTTTTACTCTAGAAACTTGAGTAACCTTATAATTTAAAAATTTTAAAACATATACTATTGCTTTACTAGCTCCTCCAGTTCCAAGAACTAGTGCATTCTTTTTTGATAAAGGAAGTAAATTTTTTAAAGATTCTTTAAATCCAATATAATCTGTATTGTAGCCAATTAGTTTCCCATTGTCAGTAATTTTAATGGTATTGATTGCTCCAATTTTTCGCGCATTAGAGTCAATTATATCTATATACTTAATAATACTCTCTTTGTAAGGAATCGTAACATTTAAACCTTTTAATTTTGGATTTTTACGAAGGACTTCTGAAAATTGACATAAATCAGGAATATCGAAATTTTCATACGAATCAGTTCTTTCTTCCTTTTTAAACTTAGAATTGAAAAAAGTTTTTGAGAAGGAATAATCAATATTATTTCCAATTAATCCGTATTTATCCATTCGAATTTATTTTTATTTTATGGTATCCATCTAAGAAAAGAAGAATTAAAACACCTATTAGCATACATAAAGCCGCCAAAAAAAAATCAGGTGTTAATTCTGATGGAAAGTATCTTTGATAACTAATAACTATTTCTCTACCATTGGAATCTAATAGAATATCTCCAAAACTATCTTTTTCTAAAATTTTTTCTTTCCATGGCCAAACTACCCCTAATGAGCCCCCTATAAATCCAATGATTAATGCATTTGTTATTTTTTTATAGTTTTTTAAGAGAAATGCTAAAACATTAGATAGAGTTACCAATCCTGTAATTGATCCCAAAGAAAATACTGATAAGACTTTTAATAAATGAATTCTTTTTGCATCCTCTAAAAAATTATAATCGCCATGAAATATATCCGAAAAACTATCATAGAGTGCATTTACAGAATCTACTAAAAGCAATACATAATTACCCAATAGAATTAAAATAAAAGAACCAGATAATCCGGGTAATGTCATGCCAGAAACTCCAATAATTCCACATAAAAAAACAAAAAACAAATGATCGTTTTCTTTTGCAGGCTCCAAAAAACTAATACTAATACCTATTAAAATACCAAGCAATAAAAAAAGAATATATTTTCGGTTCCATTTTTGGAAATCTTTAGCAATATAATACAAGGATCCGATAATCATCCCAAAAAAAGTTGACCAAACGTAAAGTTCATAATTAACTAGTAAATAATCAAGTATTTTTGAAATACTAAAATAACTTATGATCATCCCTAAAAACAATAAACCAAGGAAACTAGCATTGGTATAAACCAAAAATGATTTTAAACCTCTGTTGAATAAGAGAAGAAATGCTTTTCTATTTACTTTTTGTAAGGAGTATATGAACTCCTCATAAAAACCAGCAACAAATGCAACAACACCTCCAGAGACTCCTGGAACTTTATTAGCTGTTCCCATTGCTAAGCCTTTTAGTATTAGCCATATTTTATCAGCTAACGATCTTTCAATTGCCATTTTTTGGTTTTTTAGCAGCAGTTTTTTCTAATAAAAATACGGTTGTAAAGCCTAAAAAAATTAGGATTATAGATGGTAATACTTGAGAATCAATCCCATTATTTATTTCTGAATAGGTAAAAGGACTGATACTTTTTTCCAGGATACTTTTATAACTGTTGAAATCAAAATTCTGTTTTTGAAAAACTGAAAGAGTCCCTAAATCTGAAATTTCATTAAAAAAAAGTTTTAGACCTTTTTCCTTAGAAAAAACAGTTATTGTTTGCTTCCAGGGCCAAATCACATTGAGTGAACCGATTATGAATCCCGTTAAAATAGCTAGGGTTAAATCCCCATAATTTTTAAAAAGCCATTTTAATAGTTTACTAAAGCTAATTAAACCTATCAAGGCTCCTCCTAAAAAAAATAAAATATTTTTAAAATTAAAATCATATACAGCATCGCTCAAGGTCTTATAGGCTCCTAATATTAATAGTATAAATGAACCTGAAATACCAGGTAAAATCATTGCACTTATTGCAATTGCTCCTGCTAAAAAAAGGAAAAAGGGCTGATCGTTATTTGAAATAGGAGGTATGGTTGTTATAAAATAGGCAATAAGACTTCCCAATATTAATGCAAATGAGGTTTTAAAAGTCCATTTTTTGATTTGCCTGCCAATGTATAAAATACTTGCAACAATAAGACCCAAAAAAAATGACCATATTAAAATTGCTTGAGTTTCAATTAAATATTTTGCAATTCTCATAAAGCTCACAAAGCTAATTGCAATTCCACCTACCAATGCCAAAATGAAATTTCCATTTAGTTGTTTCCAAAAAGCATCTATACCTTGTTTTTGTAAAGTTTTAATGAGTGAAAAATTAATGCCACTTAAAGTAGATATTAATTCTTCATAAATTCCAGTAATAAATGCTATTGTTCCACCAGATACCCCAGGCACGGCATCTGCTGCTCCCATAGCCAAACCCTTAGCTGTTATAGTGAGGTAATCTATAAAATTTCGTTTTTGCATTATTTTTTTGATGCATTAAAAAATTAATAACATCAAAAATACACATTTTAAAGGGAAGCTTTTTTGTGTACTTTAATTATTTCTTTAACTTTCTTTAAGCTGTATACTTTTGGAAAAAGCTCTTCTATGATAATTAAAAATTCAGAATCTAATTTAAGAGCATTTTTTAGATGAAATTCACCTTTATTAAATTCTAAGTTTTTAAAAAATAAACCTGCTAATCGATATTCTATTTCTGCGCTTTCTTCATAAAATTCTTTTGCCTGAAATAAGTTATTCTTTGCAGCTTCAAATTCTCCTAATTTTAACAAAATATCATTACGTGTTAACCAAGAGTTAAGTTCATAATTTCCTAATTCTAATGTTTTTCGGAAACCTACCTCAGCCTCTTCATAAAGATTAAGTCTAAAGTTTATCTTTCCATAGCGTTTCCAATACAGTACGTTTTCACTGTCGATATTAATAGCTTTATTAATATAATACAAAGCTTTTTTAAAATTTTTAATTTTAATATAGTAATCGGTAATAGCAATCCAGCCTTTATCTAACAAAGCATCTTCTTCTACGCATTTATTGAAAAACTGAAGCGCTAATTCACTATTTCCTAAATTTTCATAACACTTCCCTATTCTTAATAAAGCAAAGGAAGTTGGATTATCTAATCCAAGTGTAACGGTATAACTTTCTATCGCTTCATTATATCGATTTAATTTTTCTAAAACTTTTCCTTTTTCAAGGTAGGCTCCAATAAATCGATCATCACTTATAATTGCAAAATCAAAAGCAGCTAATGCTTTTCTGTACTCTTTCAATATGAAATATTGTTTTCCCACTTGATGCCAAGCAACTTCGCAATATGGATTTTTATTTAAAAATCTATTTAAATATTCAATGGCCTCTTCGGTTTGATTCAAATACTCAAAACAATAAATAATATTGTACAGTGCTGAGAAGTCTTCATTATCTTTAGAAAGACATTGAATAAAATATTTTTTTGCATTTTCAAAATCTTCTAAAAATAAATATTCCATTCCAATAAGTGACAAGACATCAGAGGGTTCTGTAGATAAATCATGAGCCTTTTCTAGCATTTTAATAGCTTCCAAATGCTTATCTCTTCTCGAGAGAATATTGGCTTTTTGAATGAAAACTTCTTCATTGAATTGTTCAAGCAAATAGATGTTTTCTAATAGCTCTTCTGCTATTTCTAATTCATTTTCAAAAATGAACATTTCAACTTGAAATAATTTTAGGTTGGTAGAAGTTGGATGTTGTTCTAATCCTAGTTTTGTAGCCTTTTTTGCAAGTGCTATTTTTCCATTATTTAAATAATAATGAATAATATCTTCAAACTCATTAGAATCAAAGAAAAACACATTATTTGTTTTTAACATGGATTCGAAACGGGTGAGTGGTATGTTGTTTTGCTCGCTCAAATATAATTTTTAAAATAAATAACAATTTAATTTAATTAAATATACTAATGTAACATAACTTTCAAATGTTGTGCCGTTTTTCTTGTTAACGGACTTATTAACAGATAAAGGGATTTTTTAATTTAAATTTAAGTGTAAGTGGTGATGGTTAATTAGTTTAAATTGAATCGAATACTTCTAGTATAATTTCACAGCCTTCTTTAATTTCTTGTTCAGATATTGTTAAGGGTGGAGTTATACGAATCGCTTTATTCTCAAAAAGCAGCCAAAAAAGTAATAACCCTTTTTCTTTACACTTTAATATTAATTTTGAAGCGAGCTCTGAAGATTCAACTATTAGTGCAAGCATTAAGCCTTTTCCTCGTATTTCTTTTATGGATGGGTGAACTAAAAGTTTTCTAAAAAGTTTTTCTTTCGTTAAAGTTTCTTTAATTAATGAAGTTTCAGTTAATTCTTTCAGTGTTGCTAAAGCAGCAGCTGCTATTACAGGGTTTCCTCCAAAAGTAGTTATATGCCCTAATTTAGGATGGTTAGAAAATAACATCATTAATTCATTAGAAGCAATAAAACCTCCAATTGGCATTCCTCCACCCATTCCTTTTCCAACTACTAAAATATCTGGTGAAATTTTAAAATGTTCAAAACCAAATAATTTACCAGTTCTACCAAATCCAGGTTGAATTTCATCTAAAATTAATAGTGTACCAACTTCTTTACAACGTTTTTTTACTTTTTTTAAATAATCACTTCTTGGGACTATAAAACCTGCGCCACCTTGAATAGTTTCTAATATGACACCAGCTGTTTTATTGGTTATTTTTAATAATTCACTTTCATCATTAAATTCGATTGCATGACACTCAGGAATTAGTGGTTCAAATTTTTGTTTTTGACTTTCAACTCCCAAAATACTTAAAGCTCCAAGTGTGCTTCCGTGATATGCCTTTTTTGCATAAATAATTTCTTTTCTTTCAGTGGCTCTTCTAGCAAGTTTAATAGCCCCTTCAATAGCCTCAGTACCACTATTGGTTAAATATGTAGTAGTTAAATTATCTGGTAAGTGATGGTGTAGTAGTTTTGTTAAATGGACTGCTGGTTCTTGAATAAATTCTCCATAGACCATTACATGAAGATATTTGTTTAATTGATTTTTCACAGCATTTACAACCTTAGGATGACGATGCCCCAAACTACAAGCAGAAACACCAGCTATAAAATCTAAATATTTTTTTTGATTTTGATCGTAAATGTAGGATCCTTTGGCTTTTAATACCTCGAGCGCAAGAGGATGCGGATTGGTTTGAGCTTGATATTTAAAAAAATCTTTTTCCATTGATTTCTCACTATAGTAATACTTTGAGGTTTAGTTATATTTTATTGGGTTATTGTTAAAAAAATCTTCCTCTTTTTTTGGTAGATTTATGCCTTTAATTTTAGGCAGAATAGGGGCAGGTTTTTCTTTAAATAAATCTCTCACTTTTAAGAGCCGTTCATCCCCAAACCATTTAAAACCCGGCAAAATTCTTGTGTTTTCTGGAAATTGTGATGGAGGATATAATTTTCCATTTACTTTTTTGATAAACCGAACCCCTCTAATTTTTTGATTTTCTAAATACATTTGAATGGAACTACTTGTTGTATTATTTATTCCAACTAATTTCTCATTTTCGTTTCTCGAAAAGAAAATTACTTGTGTATTTTTTTTAATATTTATGGTGTCTAATTCGTTATTTGTAAATAAACCAATCAATCGCTCTCCTTTTACTTGATTATAACCTGCACTATCTTTTTGAATAAGAAACGAGTTATTATATACCTTTAAAGTATCTAATTTTTTTGTGTTAATATTTCTTAGTAAATGAATGGTATCTCCTGTCATTTGATTTTCTCCAGACCATAATATCGGATTGCGCAATAGTTTGGTTATTCCAGTACTTTCATTTACGAAGATAGAATCACATTTACCACTAGTGGGTTCTTCACCTGGTAGTCCTCTTTTAAAAAACCGTGCTTTATAAAATCCTTTTAAAATTCTACGATCAGGTTTTCCAGTAATTTTTAAAGTATCTGCGTGGATATATATTGAATCATTTTCTTGAACTGTTATTGCAACCGCTCTTTTCGTTATAAAAACAGAATCTTTATCTTTAAAAACTTCTGCATAATGTCCTCTTACATAACTATTATTTAGGGTATCAATAATTCGAATATTATTTGTTGCAGAAGCAAAGTTTCTATTTCTATTAAAATAAATACTATCACCATACATTATTCTGTTTTCATAATCAACTCTTGAGTTTTTGACAAAGTATCCAATATCTTTTCTGGTGTTGTAGTAACCTCTTTCACAATATACAGTACTCGTTTTACCTATAATAGTAGATTTACCGTACAGATAGGCTATACCTGTTTCTGAAAAGAAATCTAATTGTTCTGAGTTTATAGTATACTTTGGATTTTTAATCTCTACATTCGATGAAAACTGATACTTTTTAGATTTAGCAAAATATCTTCCTACAATGCTAGTTAGTATACTAGAGGAATCTCTTACTATTCCACCACTATTGTAATAAGCTTGCTGTTTGATGCGGTCAAAGTATAAGGTATCTGTTTTTAAAGATGTCTTTTTATCTTTAAAAGAAACCTTGCCACTTGCAAAAGCAAATTGAGTATTACCATTGTATTCGCTGTAGTCACTTTTCATGGAAACAGTATCTCCTTGTATAATTTTTACAGCCCCATATGCCTTGACAAAATTATCTTTTGTATAAACATAAGCTTGATTACACCAAATTTCAACACCTTCATGGGTGATATAAACTTGTCCAGATTTATCTCTAGTATAGATTACAGCATCAGGTACATCAGGTTTCTTTTCCCAATAACCTGATTTAATGGATACTTGGGTTTTATCACCAAGATTAACAGGCTCTTCTTGAGCGGTTAAAGTATAGCCGCACCAAATAAAAAAAAATGATAGAATATAATTATTAAGTTTCAAATAAATTTCCTTGTGTATACGTTAACAAAGATACTAAAGAATTGGTATTACCTTGAGATTGTTTGTTTTCTATCTGGACCTACAGAAACTATTTTAATAGGTAATTCTAATTCTTTTTCAAGAAAATCGATATAATCGTTTAACTCTTTAGGTAATTGTCTAGCCTCTGTCATTTTGGTTAAATCTTCTTTCCAACATTTTAAGTTGGTATAAATTGGTGTTACATTTTCCGCTTCAATGTTGTAAGGGAGATGTTTTATAACTTTACCTTTGTAGTTATAAGATGTACAGACTTTAAGATGATCAAAACCACTTAAGACATCACTCTTCATCATCATCAATTGAGTAACTCCATTCACTTCACAAGTATATTTTAAAGCAACTAAATCTAACCAGCCACAACGTCTAGCTCTACCAGTTACTGCACCAAACTCATGACCTACTTTAGCCATTTTAGCCCCAATGTTATCAGATAATTCTGTTGGAAATGGTCCCGACCCCACACGCGTTGTATAGGCTTTAAATATTCCATATACCTCCTTTATTTTTCTGGGTGCGACTCCAAGACCAGTACATGCTCCTGCAGCTGTTGTATTGGAGGAAGTTACAAAAGGATAGGTTCCAAAATCTATATCTAAAAGAGAACCTTGAGCTCCTTCTGCAAGGATAGTTTTTCCTGATTTGATAGCTTGATTTAAATACTCCTCACTATCAATAAAAGTTAATTTTTTAAGTTTTTCTATGGATTCAAAAAATTCTGCTTCCATTTCTTCTAGGTCATATTGAATTTCTACATTGTAGAAGTCTATCATTGCAACGTGCTTTTTTGCAAGAGATTTATACTTTTGTTTAAAATTTTCTAGTTCTAAATCTCCAACACGAATCCCATTTCTACCAGTTTTATCCATGTATGTAGGACCAATTCCTTTTAGGGTAGAACCAATTTTTGCCTTCCCTTTAGAGGCCTCAGATGCAGCATCTAGTAGTCGATGAGTAGGTAAGATTAAATGTGCTTTTCTTGAAATAATTAATTTAGAAACGTAGTCAATATGGTATTTATTAAGAGCTTCTAATTCTTTTACGAAAACAACAGGATCTATTACCACACCATTACCAATCACATTAATAGATTTTTCATGAAAAATACCAGAAGGTATTGTTCTTAATACATGCTTTATACCATCAAATTCTAAGGTGTGCCCAGCATTTGGACCACCTTGAAAACGTGCTATTATGTTATAATCTTTAGTAAGAACATCTACAATTTTTCCTTTTCCTTCATCTCCCCATTGTAATCCTAGTAATAAATCTACTGCCATAAATTATGATTTGTCCTGTTTAGTTTCAGGATTTTTTTTATTTCCGTAAAAATAAAGTGAATGATTAATGATATCTACATTAAAAACTTCTTCAATGGTTTTTTTAATAGATTGGATCCTTGGATCACAAAATTCTATTACTTCCCCATTGGATAAAATGAGATGATCGTGTTGTTTATCAAAATAGCATTTTTCATAATGTGCTTGACTTTGTCCAAATTGATGTTTTCTAACCAAACCACATTCTAAAAGTAATTCTATGGTATTATAGAGAGTAGCTCTACTTACTCGATAGTTTTTATTCTTCATACTGATGTACAATGACTCAATATCAAAATGTTCTTCTAGATCGTATACCTCTTGAAGTATTGCATATCTTTCCGGTGTTTTCCTATGACCTTTTTCACCTAAAAAAGCCGTAAACACATTTTTTACAATTACTTGATTATTTGGATTTACATTTGTGCGCATGTTCACAAAAATACTTAATTATAGTCTCCTAACTTTATCGATACCATTAATTTTTTTAATCTTTTTCACAAGGTTATCAAGAATGGTAATATTTTTTACTACCACAGCAATATTTCCGTTAAAAACACCATCGTCACTTTCAAAATGAAGGTTAATCATATTAATATTGTGATTGTTAGAAATTATTTTTGTGACCTCATTAACCAATCCAATAGTATCTATACCAGAGATAACGATTTCTGCTTTGAAGTCACTTTGTGTCGAATCTTTCCACTTAGCATTTATGATTCTATAACTAAAGTTACTCTGAAGTTGTAAGGCATTTGGGCAATTTTTTTTATGAACTTTAATTCCGTCAGATACGGATATGAAACCAAATACGTTATCACCAGGTATTGGATTACAACATACAGATAATTTATAATCTAATTTTTCTTCATCTTTTCCAAATACCAATTGATCATATTTTGCAGTGATTTCATCTTTGTCAATTTCTTCCGGCTTCGTGTTTTTTCTTAATCTATTTTTAAAGAAACTGACAAAAGCATTATTACGAGTTGCAACAAATTCTTTTAGCTTTTTATTATCTATAATTCCAACTCCAACTCGATAAAATAGATCCAAACTTGTATTAATTTTAAAGTAAGATACAAGTTGCTTAACCGTATTTTCATCAAAAGGAATTTTTAACGATTTTAATTTTCTAGCTAAAATTACTTTTCCCTCTTTAGCTATAAGTTTTTCTTCTTCTTTTAATGAGGATTTTATTTTTGATAAAGCTCGTCCAGTTACTGCATAATCTAACCAGTTTGAATTTGGTTTAGCTTTATCTGAAGTAATAATCTCAACTTGATCTCCGCTTTTTAATTTTTTACTCAGTGGAACAAGTTTACCATTTACCCTTGTTCCCCTTGTGTGTAAACCAATTTCTGTATGTACGTGAAAAGCAAAATCGAGCGCAGTAGAACCTTTTGATAAAGAATATAGATCGCCCATAGGCGAGAATACAAATATTTCTTTGGCATAAAGATTAAGCTTAAATTCCTCAACAAAATCGACCGCACTAATTTCTGAACTACCAAGAGTCTCTTGAAGTTTATTGAGCCAATTGTCTAATTCAATATCTCCTTTTTCTTTGTTTTTGTATTTGTAATGAGCTGCAAAACCTTTTTCGGCAATTTCATTCATTCGCTCCGATCTAATTTGAACTTCAACCCAACGTCCTTTGGGACCCATAACTGTTATATGCAGCGCTTCATAACCTGTTGATTTAGGTGATGAAATCCAATCACGTAATCTGGTGGGGTTGGGGCGAAAATTATCCGTTACTATAGAATATATTTTCCAAGCAATGAACTTTTCATTTTTTTCACTAGAATTATATACTATTCGAATAGCAAACTTATCATAAACTTCATCAAAAGAAACATTTTGAACCAACATTTTTCTTCTTATTGAAAAAATTGACTTTGGTCTTCCTTTAATTTCATACTTTAAATTTTCCTTATCTAAGGTATCTTTAATAATGCTAGCGAAGGTTTTAATATACTTATCTTGCTGTTGTTTACTCTCTTTTATTTTACTAAATATATCATTATAAACTTCAGGTTCTGTATACTTTAAGCCTAAATCTTCTAATTCTGTTTTAATATTATACATTCCAATTCGATGAGCCAATGGAGCGTATATATATAGCGTTTCTGAAGCTATTTTCACTTGCTTATCTGGAGGCATAACCTCCATAGTTTGCATGTTATGTAATCGGTCTGCAATTTTTATGATGATAACTCTAATATCTTCATTAAGAGTTAAAAGCATTTTCCTAAAATTTTCAGCTTGAAGAGAAATATTTTTATCTGTCGATAGATGAGAAATTTTGGTTAAACCATCAACGATTCTTGCAACCGTCTCCCCAAACATTTGTTCCACGTCAGCTAAAGTATAATTAGTGTCTTCAACAACATCATGTAACAATGCTGCTGCGATGGAAGTAGAATCCAGACCAATTTCAGAAGCAACAATTTTTGCTACAGCAATAGGATGAAAAATATAGGCTTCACCTGACTTTCTTCTTTGTTCTTTATGGGCATCAACTGCAATATCGAAAGCGCTTCGGATTAGTTTTTTATCTTCTTTCGAAAGTGTTCGATAACTTATTTTAAGCAATTTTTTATACTGCTTAGCAATTTCCTTATTTTCTAAATCCAGTGCCTTATCTGTCATAAATTAAAAATACACAAATGATTGAAATAAACAATAAAATAAAATCTTATTTATACTAGATTTTAAGATTTTTTTAAAAGATCATAAAATTGAATTTAAATAATCTATTTATTTTTTCAAATTATGATATCGTTGAAGTAATGTTGGATGTGAATAATAAACAAAAACATATGCTGGATGAGGAGTGAGGTTGCTTAAACTATTTTTGTTTAGTTTCTTTAGGCTTGTAATTAAGGGTATTGCATCGAAGGTTTCCTTAGCATAATTATCAGCTTGGTATTCAAATTTCCTCGAAATAAAATTCATTACCAATCCTGTAAGCTCTGAAATTGGACTGTAGAGTATTCCGAAGGCTATTAAACCAATATGGAAGGAAGGCGAAGATACATTTAAGGCTTCTGATAATATTGGACTTCCTATGAATAACGATAATAACCAAAAGGTAAACCCCATTATTAAAATACTAATTATTAAATTAAATAGTATGTGTTTCCTTTTATAATGGCCTACTTCATGTGCCAGAACTGCAACAATTTCTTCTTCTTCTAAATCCCTAATTAAGGTATCAAATAGCGTAACTCTTTTTTCACTTCCAAAACCTGAAAAGTAAGCGTTGGCTTTTGTACTTCTTTTAGAACCATCAATTACAACTATTTTATCTAACTTGAATCCTACTTTTTTAGCATAATCTTCAATTTTATTTTTTAATGAACCGTTACTAAGTGGTGTTTGTTTATTAAAGAGAGGTACAATTAAACGTGCGTAAAACATATTCATAAAAACAATAAATACAGCTATTATAACCCAAGCATATAACCAAAAGTTTCTACCTACAGATTCATAAAGCCAAATAATTATCGAAAGTAACAGGCCCCCTAAAACAGCAGACATCAACCACCCTTTAATTTTATCCATAAAAAATGTTTTTAAAGTAGTTTTATTAAATCCAAATTTTTCTTCAATGATAAAAGTATGGTAGTAACTAAATGGAGTGCTTAATAAATCACTTGCAAACATGATACTTCCAAAAAATATGAGCGCAATAATAATCGTATTATCTGAAAATTTTCTAGCCCATTCGTCTACAAAAGCAAAACCATCTAAATAGAAAAAAAACAATGTTACAATTAATGATATTAATGAAGTAATGGAGCTAAAACGATCATTTGTTTTTTTATAATGTTGTGATTTTAGATAGTCTTCTTCTTTGTATACATCACTGAGCTCAGGAGGTATGGGGTCCTTGTAATGTTTTGCATTTAAAGCGTCTAAAACTTTATCAATAATAAAGCTGATTATTAATATGGAAATAATAATATAAAAGAGTGTGTCGGATTTCATTGGTAAAATTTATTTTTTTAGATAGGATTTGAATTTTAAATAAATATCATTTGAAATTTCGTTGTCTTTTAACTTCAAATAGAAGTATTCCTGTTGCTACAGAGACATTCATCGAATCGATTTTCCCTTGCATAGGAATATGGATATTTTTATAACTACTCCTTCTCCATTCTTGCGATAAACCAGTAGATTCAGTGCCTACTACAATCGCAGTATTTTTTGTAAAATCTTGAGTGTAATAAGGCTCTGATTCTTGCAGAATGGAACTAAATATATTTATTTTTTTTTCTTTTAAAAAGGTAATAATTTCTGAAGTACTTCCAGTAGCAAGGCTATTAGTAAAAATAGAACCAACGCTCGATCTAATAATATTTGGATTGTATAAATCTGTTTTAGGATTTGCAATAATTACAGCATCAACATTTGCAGCGTCAGCAGTTCTTAAAAAGGCACCTATATTACCAGGTTTTTCTGGAGCCTCTGCAATGAGCACAAGCAAATCTTTTTTTTGAAGATTTAAATTAAATAAACTTAAATCTTTAGTTTTAGATATAGCTATAATGCCCTCAGTAGAACTTCGATACGTAATTTTTTTATAAACCTTAGCACTAATCTCTATTAAATTAATTGTCGGTTCTCCAAAATGACTTAAAACTTCTTCTTTTGGTGTAATTACTGAATTAAAAAGAATCATTTCTATTTGATAACCTCCCTTTAATGCTAATTTAATCTCTCGTTTACCTTCAATAACGAATGTGCCAGTTTTTTTACGTTCCTTAGATTTTTCCTGCAATAAAATAATTTTTTTTATTAGCGGATTTTGAGTGCTTGAAATGTTTTTTAGCATAGGACAAATATAGGTTTTTGTTATATAAACAATTATTTATTGCTGTATTTATTAGTGTAGTAGTTTCAAAGTTTTGTTTGGTCTGTTTTCAGTAGAATTTAAAAATTCAAATACTGTTATATTTAAGGTAATTAATTAAAATTTTAACACAAAAAAACTTAAATGGGTTGTTCTTCATAATAATTTACAATTAAGCCAACCATATAATTGTAACTTTTTATTCCATTAGTTTGATTATTCACTTTTAAAAAATGATCCCAAACTGTTTTTGAAATAGCTTCAAAAGGATTTTCATAACTTTTCCAAAAATCTTGCATTTCTTGATAGCTTTTCAAAATTCCAGAATGCACGGTAGGTAACATCTTTTTATACCTATCTAAATCTCGTCTAGCAATTTCGTTTAAACAATAGCGGAGTGCAAAAATATACCCTGTGTAATTTATATAAAGGTCATCATTATTGACGGTCGCTAAAACTGCAATAAAATTTGCTTCATTTTCAGCAGCATAACCTAATTGATGGGCTTGCTCATGACAACTAACTACCGGAAACCCGAAGTGCTTAATTAAATCGTTAACCTGTGCCTCACCAGTTAGTGGATTGTAATAACCACTATAGCCCATGTAGGTAAGAATCAGACTCCAACTACTTTTTTTAATACTAGATTTTTGATAGTCAAGATTAGGGTGTTTTACCTTAATGTTCTGAAATCCGTTTATTGTTTTGTTAAAGAGTTGCTGATTGTTGTATGGAGCTTTAACTTTATTTGAATCTTTAACACCCAATGCAAGATGTACCTCATTCGATTTTTTTATGAGTCGCTCAGTCGTATTGATAAGTTGCTCTATATTGTATGTTTTTTTTATTAACAAGGATTCGTGCAATGGAATTCTGTAATAATTGAATCCCCATATTAAATTAAAGAACAAATAAACTAGTGATAAGCTTGAAAATATATCTAAAAAAAAAAACTTAGGGTCGCGTCGAACTTTTATCAAGTTTTTAAAGAACCATCGAACGATCAGGACAATAAAAATGAGGTAAAAAACATCTCCAATAGAAAATGGAATCCAACCAAAGGTGAATCTTAAAGCTTCAGAAATTAATGGAAAAATTCCTGTACTGTAATAGACTTCAACAAATTCTGGGAAATATTTTAATATCTGCAAAACAATGACCTGAACTGGAATTAAGCTTATTAAAAATAGTTTCGTTTTACTTTGCATATTTCAAACTTACAAATAAATCTTTTTATAATTTTTACTCAAAGAAGTTAATCGTAATTTTGTTTAAAGTTATACTTTTTAAAATAGTTGATATATGAATGAATCCATAAGAAATTTAGAGCCAATAAGTCTTTGGAATAATTTTGCAGATTTAAATGCAGTACCAAGAGCTTCTAAAAAAGAAGAAAAAGTCATTGAGTTTATAAAAAACTTTGGTAATCATTTAGGTTTAGAAACTTTTGAAGACGATGTTCGAAATGTAATTATCCGTAAACCTGCTACTCCAGGAATGGAGGATAGAAAAGGGATTGTGTTGCAATCGCATCTCGATATGGTACATCAAAAAAATAACGATACCGTATTCGATTTTGCAACTCAAGGCATAGAAATGTTTGTAGATGGTGATTGGGTAAAAGCAAGAGGTACCACATTGGGTGCAGATAATGGATTAGGAGTGGCCACTATTATGGCTATTTTAGAAAGTAAAGAAATTGCTCACCCAGCTATTGATGCTTTATTCACTATTGATGAAGAAACCGGTATGACAGGTGCTATGGGGTTAAAAGGTGGTTTATTAAAAGGCGATATACTTCTTAATTTAGATACCGAAGAGGACAATGAAATTGGTGTAGGTTGTGCTGGTGGAGTAGATGTTACAGCCTTTAAAAGTTACCCTCAACAGTCCACTCCAAAAAATGCGATCGGCTACCAAATAAGCGTTAAAGGTTTGCAAGGTGGTCATAGCGGTATGGAGATACACCTTGGACTTGCTAATGCAAATAAAATAATGAATCGTATTCTAATAGCAACCAATGACTATTGTTCTATATCATCTGTACATGGTGGAAGTCTAAGAAATGCCATCCCTAGGGAGAGCAATGCTCAGGTTGTGATAGTCAATGAAACTAATTTTATAACCGCTTTTGAAAAAATTAAAGCTGATTTAATTGATGAATACCAGCCCATAGAATCAGAGATGATCATTAGTATTGAGAAACTCTACGAACTACCAAAAAAAATAATAAGTAAGGAATGTCAACAATTATTTTTAAAAGCAGTAGCCGGAGCACACAATGGTGTTTTTAGGATGAGTCCAGCCATAGCTAACTTAGTGGAGACTTCTAATAACATTGCAAAAATAATTTTAGAGGAGGGGCAAATTAAAATAGAATGTTTAACACGCTCCTCGGTAGAATCATCAAAGGAACATATGGTAAATTCATTAAAATCAGTATTTGAATTAGCTGGTTTCAATGTCATCTTATCAGGAGATTATCCCGGTTGGACTCCGAATATGGATTCTGCTATTCTAAAAGTATTAAGCTCTTTATATGAAAAAATGAACGGTCAAAAAGCACATATAGCAGCCTGTCATGCTGGCTTGGAATGCGGAATTTTGGGAACAAATTATCCGAAAATGGATATGATTTCTTTTGGTCCAACCATCAAGGGAGCGCATTCTCCAGATGAACGTGCTTGCATATCATCTACTCAAAAATTTTGGAGATTTTTAAAAGAAATTCTAAAAAAAATTCCTTTAAAATAAGAGAAATTCATTTTTTAATGACTATTAAAAAATAATTTTCTAATTGCAATAAATATAAAAACAAGCATCGTATTGATCAGAAAAAAAGGAATAATAAAGACCTTTAAACCCAATACTAGCATCCCTGCAATTACCAGTAATTGAAATCCTAAGCCAAAAATTGATACAACCGTCATAAATAAATTTGGCCAATATTTACTTTTTTCTGCTGAGGAATCTAATTGGTATATAATTTTATCAAAAACCCCATACAGTAGCTTATATAAATTAAATAAAATGGTGACATGCTTTTGCTTCTCTCCAGCCAATGCTTTAGGGGTACTATTTTCGAAAATTCGACTGGTTGTATCACCATTAAAATTATTTCTTAAAATCGAGTAATAGTAATTGTATAGTGTTCCTTGTAGTTGTAACCCAAAAAATGCTAAAAAGCAAGCCCAATAATTAGTTTTGGTAATATAAGCTATGGTTATAAAAAAGATGGCGTTTAATATAATATCTGCTACGGAGTCTAGAAAGCGACCTGTATAGGAAGGCTTTTGTTTTACACGAGCTAACTCACCATCTGCCGCATCTAAAATTGATTTTAAAATTAAAAAAAAAGCAGCATACCAATATAAGTTTTCTAACATACAATAAACTGCTAAAAAACCAGCAATGATAAATCCAATAGTTACATGAATTGGAGTTAAAACGGTATTTTTAAGATAATTTGCAATGATTTTGGCAATCGGACGACCATAGTCAGAAAGATCAATAAATTTATGCTCTTTGGGTAATTTCGACATGAGTTCTATTTAAAACGCTATGGTTAAGAGTGCTTTTTGTAGCGCTATAATATACATTTAAAATTAATTTAATTTTGTTTATCAAAAAAGGCGTAAGCTAAAAAAAGTAATAAATAAACCAATAAATAGAATAGATAAAAGTTTCTAAACTTTAGATAAGCTTTATTTTCTGGATAGAGTGTTCCAAATAGACCTTTTATTTCTTTGATGAAATAAGGTTTAATATTGATATACCAACTATCAGTTTGATAAACTATTTTTCGAAATTTACTTCTGTAATAACTCAATGGTAAGCCCCATAAAATAAAAAGAATGAGCCATATATTTTTTTTTATAAAATCCATTTAATTATTTTTTTTGGAACCAAGGGAAAAAAGAACTCGTTTTATCGATATAATCAGAATAGGTAGTTTTTGTTTGTTTTAAATATTTTTCAAGCAATGTTACTCCAGAGATGTTGATAATTAGCAAGGTCATCAGTATGGAGCCAATTACCTGCCAATAAGCTCCTGCAGAAATACTAAAAATTGCGTAGGACCACCAAACCGCAGCATCTCCAAAATAATTTGGATGGCGGGTATATTTCCAAAATCCCGTAGTTAATACGCTACCTTTATTATTAGTATTTTTTTTAAATCGCATCAATTGATAATCGCCACCAGCCTCAAAAATAAATCCGATTAGCCAAATACCGATACCTATATAATCTAATGTACTAAGTGTTGTTGGTTGAGATGAAAAATTCATTCCAAGCAGTGTGATAGAAATAAGAATCATCAAAGCCCCTTGTAATAAAAAAGCTTGAAAATAACTAAACCACCAATAGCGTTTGGGGCCAAATTTTCTTCTAAACTCTTGATATCTAAAATCTTCTCCCTTCCCTATATTTCTGTATGCAAGATAAATACTAAGTCGGAGTCCCCAGACGCTTACTAAGACTAATAGCAATATTTTTCTTGAATTTAAATCTCCTGAATTAAACACATAAAACATATTTAGGATTACAAATCCTAAGCCCCAAAAAATATCTAAAATACTAACGTCTTTGAGATAAACACTCCAGATCCAAAGAATCGTTATTAAAATAAAAATAAGAAAAGAAGCTTGATAGTATAATTCTACCATAGTAATTGTTAATTTATTCTATAAAAAGACCCTCTTAGTAAGAAGGTCTTTTTTAGTTTAGTAAGTAAATTTTATTTTACAATTTCTACTAATTCTAAGGTGAAAATTAAATCGCTTCCTGGAGGGATTAAATTTGGAATTCCTCGTTCGCCATATGCTAAATGAGAAGGAATTAAAAGTGTGATTTTATCACCTACACTCATCATCAATAAACCTTCTCTAAATCCAGGTATTAATTGAGCGTTTTTACTGTAATCTGTTGGGATTGGTTGATATCCGCCAGCATCAGCTCTACGATGGTCCCAAGTATTGTACTTTTTTGCTATTTCTTCTAGATTTGAATCAAATAAGGATCCATCTTTTAGGTAACCCGCATAGTTCATTTTAATTTTGGAGCCCTCATTGGGTTTAACACCTTTCCCCTTTTTATTAAAATAAACTTTAATACCTGAAGGCATTTCCTCTGCTTTGGCTATATCATTTGCTAACATTTCAGCAGTTATCATTGCTACTGCTACTTTTGCTGCTTGTTCTTCTTTTACTTTTTCTTCGGCTTTTGCCATAGCTTCATTGAACGAAATAACATCTGCACCACCAACTCGTATAATATTTAATTTATTTATGACAACAGGATCAACCGGTTTGTCACCAGGTTTGGTGGTTTCTACTAACCCTAAAGAATCTACCACATCTTGACCTATTGCAATTTCTCCAAACACCGAGTGTTTACCATCTAACCAAGGAGTTTCTTTTAGGGTGATAAAAAATTGACTACCGTTGGTTCCTGGTCCTGAATTTGCCATCGATAAAACTCCTTTTTTATCATGTTTTAAATTATCAGAAAATTCATCAGGAAAGGTATATCCTGGATTTCCAGATCCTGTTCCTAATGGATCACCACCTTGTATCATAAAGTTTTTTATGATCCTGTGAAAAGTTAATCCGTCATAATATTTTTTTCCTTTGTATGCTGAATCCACTAATTCGTTTCTGCCTTCAGCCAATTCAACAAAGTTGGCAACCGTAAGTGGAGTGTCTTCATGGTATAATTTTGCTACAAAAACACCTTTATTAGTGTTGAACTCTGCATAAACACCTTTTTCTAGATTAGGATAATTATATTCTTGACAAGAAGCCAAACCAAGGCTTAGTATTAAAATTAAAAATGCTCCTTTTTTCATAATTTTAGTAATTTTCATTTGTTTTATTTATTGAATTTAATGTTACTGTGCATTGAATAGGAATGTTAGTTCCTAGTTTATTCTCTATTCCATAATACCCATATGCTTTGTAGGATGGAAATAAAAATGTAATCGTTTCTCCTTCTTTCATTAATTTCAGGCCATCACGTATTCCAGAAATTAGTTCTTGATTTGTTTGATCTATAATACAATTTTGAAGACCAACTTCATTTTTTGATAATATAGTTATGCCATTTAAATCTTTAATGTCATAATAAAAAGTAACTTTATCTCCATACTCAGCAACGTTAGTTTTAGAACTATCCTTTACCTCATAATAATACCAAAACCCAGATTCTGAAGTAAAATAAGATTCTGTTTTATTAGCCTCTAAAAGATGGAGAATTTCTTTTTCTTCCTTTTCAAATATAGCTTTGTTTCTTTTAATAGATGTAGAAATAAATGAACCCGATGAGTATTGAACTGGTTTTCTTGCTTCAGGACTTTTACAAGAAAATAATACCAGTAAAAATGTAAGAGTTAAAAATAAATTAAGCTTCATTCAATTCTTTTTTATAGCGAGGCAAGATACTAATAAATTCTTCCACGGTTTTAGATAATTTTTTTAAACTTTTACCACCAGCAGCATTGGTGTGCCCACCTCCATTGAAATATTTTCTTGAAAAATCATTCACCGAAAAAGAACCTTTACTTCGAAGCGATATCTTTATGATTTTTTCTTTTTTATTTTCAATAAAAATTATTGCAAAAATAACACCTTTCATTGATAAGGCGTAGTTGACAAAACCTTCGGTATCTCCCTTTTTAAAATTATTATTATTTAATTCTTCTTGACTCATGGTGATGTAAGCCGTTTTGTATTCGGGAAGCATAACCATATTGTTTAACGCAACTCCTAATAGCTTTAATCGATCAGGGTTATTAGTATCGTAAATATTTTGATGAATGATCGAATTAGGAGCACCTACTTCGATTAGATGTGCAATTACCCTGTGGGTAGTAGCTGTTGTCGCTGAAAAACGAAAAGAACCCGTGTCGGTCATTATACCAACATACAACTGCGTAGCAATTTTTTTATTTAACAAGTTGAGGCCACCCATAAATTCTATAAAATGATATACCATTTCTGAAGTTGAACTCATACCTACATCGCTGTAGGTTACAAGGGCGTAATCATCTGGTTCTTGATGATGATCAATGAGTATAAAATCTGCTTTAGTTGCCATTAATTCTGTTACTAAATCTCCAGTTCGATTAAGGGCGTTAAAGTCTAGGGTGAAAACAAGATTTGCTTCGCTAAGACATTTTTTTACCTTTTCTCTATGCTGCTCATAATTAATGATTGTTTCAGTTTCAGGAATCCATTTTAAGAATTCAGGAAAATCATTAGGCATTACCACGGTTACTTGGTGTTCTAATTGTTTTAAAAAATTAGCCAAACCTAAACAAGACCCAATTGCGTCTCCGTCAGGGTTTTTATGACCTACAATAACTATATTGCTCGTGTTGGTTAGGGCTTTTTTTAGTATGAAAATTTCCTCTGAATTCATAGTATGCGAATATACAATTTATTAGTATTTACTTGTGGTAAATGATTTCAAATTGCATACTTTTGCAAAAAAAATTATAAAAAATGAGAACAGACAGAACATTTACTATGTTAAAGCCCGATAGTGTGGAAAAAGGAAACATTGGTGCTATACTTGAAAAAATTACAGCTTCCGGATTTAGAATCGTAGCTATGAAACTTACCCAAATGACAACGGATGATGCAAAAGCTTTTTATGCTGTGCACAGTGAGCGTCCTTTTTTCGGTGAGTTAGTGGAATATATGACTCGTGGTCCTATTGTTGCTGCTATTCTTGAAAAAAATAATGCAGTAGAAGATTTCCGTACTTTGATTGGAGCTACCAATCCAGTTGAGGCTGCAGAAGGTACGATTAGAAAACTTTATGCTGCTTCTATTGGTGAAAATGCTGTTCACGGTAGTGACAGTGACGAAAATGCAGCCATTGAAGGCGCTTTTCATTTTTCAGCAAGAGAAATGTTTTAAAAAATATTTTAAATAAAAAAAGCCTTCCATTACCCATTACGAAAGGTTTTTTTTTGCTATGATTTATGGTTAACGCAGAATAATTTTATTAATTATTTCTTTCCCCATTTCTTCGTTAATCATCGCTATTATTTTTGTTTTACCATAACTTAATTCTTCTCGTAATACAGAAGAACTTAATTGAACATAAAGCACTTGTCGATCTAACTTTATTCCAGTGGTATATTTGGAAATAGCTTTTCCCATAACCTTGTGCCATGCATCTTCAATCGAAACTTTATCCAAGCCTTTTTGTAGTTTGTTCGTTTCTATAAACCCTTTTAATACATCACTCATTGAGTTCTGATCTCCTTTTCTTTTTGCCATTTTATAACTTAAATATTTTATACGATTGATGTATTTTTTTGATCACTTTTTCGGTTCTATCAGCGTGGGTATCACTTATAAACAACTGACCAAAGTCTTGATTTTTTACAAGGGTTATAATTTGTTTGACTCTTTGCTCATCTAATTTATCAAAAATATCATCCATCAGCAGTATAGGACTTGCTTTACTTTGGGCTTTTATAAAATCAAACTGAGCCAGTTTTAAAGCTATTAAAAAAGATTTTTGTTGTCCTTGTGAACCAAATTTTTTAATTGGGTGTTCTTCAATGTCAAAAATTAGGTCGTCTTTATGAATTCCATAATTACTGTATTGACTTATTTTATCTTTTGTTAAATTTTCATTCAATAAAATTAATAAATCCTGTTCATTTAATTGACTTTTATATTGAATATCTACTATTTCTTTCGAATTACTGATAGATTGGTATCGTTTACTAAAAATGGGTATAAAATCATTTAAAAACGCTTTTCTTTTTTCATAGATAGTCGTTCCTAAGTCATGCATTTGTAAATTATAAATATCAAGAGTTTCTTGGTTATGAGTATGATTTACTGCAAAATATTTTAGTAATGAATTTCGTTGAGCGATTATCTTGTTATAATTTAATAAGGTGTTTAAGTAATCACTATCTCGTTGAGAAATTACTCCATTCATAAACTTTCTCCTTGTTTCACTACCTTCTATTATTAGATCACGATCTGCAGGAGAAATAATCACCAGTGGCAAAAAACCGATATGTTCGCTAAATCTTGGATAGGGTTTCCCATTACGTTTAATTATTTTTTTTATACCTCTTTTTGCACTGACTATAATTTTTTCTTCTCTATTGTTTTTGTCATAATTACCTTCTATCACAAAAAAAGCTTCTCCATGCTTAATATTTTGAACGGTTATTGGGTTAAAATAACTTTTTCCGAAGGAAAGATGATAAATTGCATCTAAAACATTCGTTTTTCCAACACCGTTATTACCTATCAAGCAATTTATTTTTGAATCAAACTCAAAAGAAACGGTTTCAAAGTTTTTATAGTTAAGAAGTGATAAGTTTTTTAAAACCATGTTTTCAGTATATTAGAGTCTTTTAACTCCAATTTTAGCTTTTGTATATTTATAAGTGCAAATTATTGAAAAATAATAAAAACTTGTGCTTTTATTATCTAATAAAAATTATATTTTTGCACACTTAACAAAGCATATTATGGCAACATACAAGAAAAGAGGGGGAAGACCTAAAAATAAAGCCGAGAAAATTTCACAAATAGAAGAGGAAAGTACAACGGCAGAGGTATTTAGTACTCTTGATGAAGGAGCTTCAAGAACTGAGGCCTGGGTAGAAAAAAATCAAAAAGCAATTTTAATTTTTGTTGGAGTTATAGCAACAAGCGTTTTAGGATATTTGGGTTTTCAAAATTTCATCCAAGAACCTAAAGAAACTGAGGCAATGAACGAAATGTTTCAAGCTCAATTCTATTATGAGCAAGCATTAACGGCCACAACAAAAGATTCTCTATTTAATCTGTCACTAAATGGAGGTAATGGGAAATTTGGATTTGTAGACATTATAGATAATTACAATGGTACCAATGCGGCTAACTTAGCAAATTACTATGCTGGTGTTGCCTACTTAAATACAGGAAAATATCTAGAAGCTATTAAGCATTTAGATCAATTTGATGCAGATGATGCTAATATTGCCCCCATCGCAAAAGGTGCTATTGGAGATGCTTTTGCTCAGTTAGACCAGCAAGAAGATGCTTTAAAATATTATGAAAATGCTGCATCTATAAGTTCTAGTAAACTAACAGCTCCTCGTTTTTTATTAAAAGCAGGAATCATAGCCATCGATTTAGGTGAATCCGCTATAGCATTAAAACATTTAAATACAATTTTAGATGAGTATCCAAAATCACCTGAAGCTGATAAAGCTATCTTATATATAGGAAAAGCAGAAGCAATGAAATAATATGGCAACAGAAAACAATAACTTATCATCTTATGATAAAGCAACCATCCCAAACGCGAAAAATTTTCGGTTTGGGATGGTTGTTTCTGAATGGAATTCTAAAATAACAGAAGGAATGTTTCAGGGTGCTTATGATACTTTATTAGAATGTGGAGCTGTAAAAGAAAATTTAGTACGTTGGAATGTTCCTGGAAGTTTCGAGTTAGTTTACGGTTGTAAAAAAATGCAACAAAGTTTCCAATTGTTGGACGCAATCATCGCTATTGGTAGTGTTATTGAAGGTCAAACTAAACATTTTGACTATGTTTGTGAAGCTACTACAAATGGAATAATGCAATTAAACCTTGATAATGATATCCCTGTTATGTTTTGTGTATTGACAGATCGAACTTTGCAGCAAGCCATAGACCGTAGTGGAGGAAAATATGGAAACAAAGGTGTGGAAGCTGCTATTGTTGCCATTAAAATGGCTCAACTTAGAAAAGAGGCAAAATAATCTAATTACACTATTCCTCTTTTATAGCTCAGGTATAGATTAATATCTTTTATCTAATTTCAGAAAAACGTTTTATAGAGCTAAAAATTAAAATAGAACAGCCTACCTATGATAGCTTAACAGATTTAAAATCAAAACTAAAAAATCAATATTCTTATTTTGAATTGAAATTAGTTTTCAATGAATACGGAGTTAAAGTTATCAATATTCTATTTTTTTAATAACAACAGACAGTTATTAATTTTGGTATATTTATTGTTAATATACGCTATGAAAACACTTCTAAAACTACTTGATTTTAATTACTTTTGATCAATGGGAATTTTAAAGCAACGAAAAAATAAAAAATTTGGATATGAACCTCGTTATTACAATAACGATGGTACAGAGGGTAGTCCTTTCCTAATGCAACATAAATTTGATAAGTATCGATCAACCGTAGGTGAAAGTAAAAACTTAAGAGCAAAATTTAAAGCAGTCCTTAAAGAACTAAAAAAAACATCTGATAAAAAAACAAATTATCGTATATTTTTTATTTTCACAATATTAATTTTAATATTCTTATTTATTATTGATTTTGATTTATCTATATTTTTTTAAAAGCTAATGGCAGATATTATTCAATTATTACCAGATCATGTTGCCAATCAAATAGCTGCAGGAGAAGTTGTTCAACGACCGGCTTCCATAGTTAAAGAATTACTTGAAAATGCTATTGATGCAAAAGCTACATCAATTAAACTTCTTATTAAGGACGCTGGAAAAACATTAGTACAAGTAATTGACAACGGAACAGGAATGACAAAGGCAGATGCTCAATTTTGTTTTGAACGCCATGCTACCTCTAAAATAAAAATTGCCGAAGACTTATTTAATATTCATACGAAAGGATTTCGTGGAGAAGC
>SGZH01000009.1 GCA_004214175.1 Flavobacteriales bacterium
GGACAATATCATGTTCTAGGTGGAAAAATATCACCGATGGATGGCATTGGTCCGGGCGAATTAAACATTTCTTCCTTGGTTGATAAGGTAAAATCTGGAGTTGTAAAGGAACTTGTTTTTGCTTTAAGTTCAACTATGGAAGGTGACACCACTAATTTTTTTATTTTTAAACAAATCGAAGAATTTAAAATTACCACCACTACTATAGCACGAGGAATTTCGGTAGGGGATGAATTGGAATATGCGGATGAGGTAACTTTAGGTAGAAGTATAGTGAATAGAATTCCCTTTGAAGCTTCCTTAAAAAATTAGAATTTTGAAATTATCTGTTATCATATTAAACTATAATGTTCGCTTTTTTTTAGAGCAATGTATTTTAAGTGTTCAGGTTGGTTTAAAAAAAATTGAGTCTGAAATTATCGTAGTAGATAACAATTCTTCTGACGACAGTTGTCAGATGGTTAAACAATTGTTTCCTGAAATTATTTTGCTAGAAAACAAAGAAAATCTTGGTTTTAGTAAAGCCAATAATCAGGCAGTTAAAATTGCAAAAGGAGAATATGTTTGTATTCTTAATCCTGACACTGCAATAACAGAATATACTTTTGGTGAGGTCTTAAAATATGCCAATTCTAAAGGTAATTTGGGAGCTTTAGGTGTTTACCTAATGGATGGGAAAGGTTCTTTTTTACCTGAGAGTAAACGTAATTTACCCACTCCAAAAGCCGCATTTCTTAAGCTAATAGGATGGAGTAATAGCTATTATGCCAAACATATAGAGCCCTTAGATAGTGGTGAAGTATCGGTTTTAGTTGGAGCTTTTATGTTCATGAAAAAATCTGTTTATCAAGAGGTTGGTGGTTTTGATGAAGATTATTTTATGTATGGTGAAGATATTGATTTATCTTTTAAATTAACAAAAGCTGGCTATCGAAATTATTACCTGGGTACAACAAATATTTTACATTATAAAGGAGAAAGTACCAAAAGAGATAAAGCTTACTTTGATCGTTTTTATGGAGCGATGTTTATTTTTTACCAAAAACATTTTAAGACCAATATTGGTTTTAATGTACTCGTAAGATTGGGGGTGTTTTTAACAAAAAGAATCAAAAAATCTTCAAAAACTACAGAAAACCAAATCTATCAAATCCAAAAAACCTACTTTTTAAGTGAAAATTTAAAGTTGTCGGAAATACTTTCTGAAAAATTAAAAACAGAGATACAAACAGTTTCTGAGGATATTTTTTTAGATGAAGAGTTATCAAATTGTTGCTTTATTTTTGATGTAGATTATATGTCTTACTCACAAATTTTAACAGTAATGAAAAATTTAAGTGGATTTGATAATAAATTTCGCATAAGACCTCCAGGTTGTAATTTTATTTTAGGAAGTGATCAAAGTGATGAAAATGGTTCTGTACTCGTTTTTTAGGCGAATGACTCTTTAAAAATATAAATTTTAACTAATTTTGCGGTATATAGAAAAACCTTCTTTTAGATAATTATGATGACAAAATTTGAATTGAAATTACCAAAAATGGGAGAAAGTGTTGCGGAAGCAACCTTAACTAGTTGGTTGAAAGAAGTTGGAGATACTATTGAAGAGGACGAAGCAGTATTAGAAATTGCTACCGATAAAGTAGATAGTGAGGTGCCAAGTGAAGTAACGGGTATTTTAGTTGAAAAACTTTTTGATATTAATGATGTGATTCAAGTAGGACAGACTATTGCTATTATTGAAATAGCTGAAGAAGGAGCTGTTCCTGAAGTCTCTGCTCCAGTGGCAGAAAATGAGGTGATTCCAACAAAAGAGATAATTGCTGCTGTAGAAGCTCCTGTTTTAGAAACTGCACCAAGTGTTGTGCAAAGCTCAGACAGTCGTTTTTATTCACCTTTAGTTAAAAATATTGCTGCAGCAGAAGGTATTTCACAACAAGAATTAGATCAAATTTCTGGAACAGGAAAAGATGGAAGAGTTACTAAAAACGATATTTTGCAATTTGTAAGAAATAGAAGTACTCAACCTTTAATAAAAGAAACCACGACAATAAATAAGGAAGCTCTACTAAAAGAAAGTAAACCAGCTCCAACAACTCCAGTATCTGTTAATGGAGGGGATGAAATTATAGAAATGACTCGTATGGGCAAATTAATTGCTCATCATATGGTAGAGAGTGTTCAAACTTCTGCACATGTACAGTCTTTTATTGAAGCAGATGTGACCAATATCTGGAATTGGCGTAAAAAAGTAAAAGATGGATTCACAAAACGAGAAGGTGAAAATTTAACTTTTACACCAATTTTTTTAGAGGCAGTTGCAAAAGCATTAAAAGACTTTCCGATGCTTAATATTTCAGTTGATGGGGATAAAATAATCAAACGAAAAAATATCAACCTTGGTATGGCTGCTGCATTAGCAGATGGTAATTTAATAGTTCCTGTAATTAAAAATGCAGATCTTTTAAATTTGGTTGGAATGACTAAAGCGGTTAACGATTTAGCCAAAAGAGCTAGAGCTGGTCAGCTAAAACCAGATGATATTCAAGGAGGAACTTATACCGTTACTAATGTGGGTACTTTTGGGAGTATTATGGGAACACCAATCATCAATCAACCACAAGTAGGTATATTAGCACTTGGAGCCATCAGAAAAGTTCCTGCGGTTATTGAAACTAAGGAAGGTGATTTTATCGGAATCCGTTATAAAATGTTCTTATCGCATTCCTATGATCACAGGGTAGTTAATGGAGCATTAGGAGGTCAATTTGTGAAAGCAGTAGCTAATTACCTTGAGGCCTGGGATTCCAACAGAGAAATATAAAAAATGATTTTTATTTTTTCGTAACATTCAAGAGGTCTATTCTATATATTTGTTAGTATAAAAATTCATAATGGAATTAAAATTAAAAAAACCCATATGCTTTTTTGATTTAGAAACAACGGGGGTAAATGTTTCAAAAGATCGCATTGTAGAAATATCAATACTAAAAGTTTTTCCGAATGGAAACAAAGAAAGTTTTACTTGGCGTGTAAACCCTGAGATGAAAATTCCTCCAGTTACTACTGCAATTCATGGAATTTCTGATGAAATGGTGATAAACGAGCCTACTTTTAAAGAATTAGCACCAAAAGTTTATGAGTTAATAAAGGATAGTGACCTCGGTGGATTTAATTCCAATAGATTTGATATTCCGCTATTGGCTGAAGAATTATTTAGAGCTGAAATTGATTTTGATTTAAAAAATAAACAAGCAGTTGATGTGCAGACTATTTTTCATAAAATGGAAAAAAGAACCTTGGAAGCCGCCTATAAATTTTACTGTAATAAAGAGCTTACAAATGCACACAGCGCAGAAGCAGATACCCAAGCCACTTATGAGGTGTTAAAGGCACAGTTAGACAAATATGACGATTTAGAAAATGATATGGATTATCTTTCTAAATTTAGTGCTCACCAAAAATTTGCTGATTTCGCTGGTTTTATTGGTTACAATAAACAAGGTCAAGAAATTATTACTTTCGGTAAACATAAAGGAAAAGTGATTGAAGAATTGTTTAAAACGGAGCCAGGCTACTTTAGTTGGATACAGAATGCAGATTTTCCTAATTATACAAAGAAGGTAATGAGAGATTTAAAAAACAGAATCAATAATAAATACGAGGGTCCTATTACTGATCAAAGTTTGGATATGTTAAAAAACAAATTCAATACAAAATGAAAATAATTTGTGTAGGTAGAAATTATGTAGATCATATTGAAGAGTTAAATAACTTAGCTCCAAAAGATCCTGTCTTGTTTTTAAAACCTGACACTGCTATTTTGTTAAAAAAACAACCTTTTTTTATTCCTGAGTTTTCTGTTAATGTGCATCATGAAGTAGAAATCTTAGTTAAGATTAATAGAATTGGAAAACACATTGATAGAAAATTTGCACATAAGTATTATGATGAAATTGGTTTAGGGATAGATTTTACAGCCAGAGATCTTCAGTCTCAACTCAAAGAAAAAGGATTACCTTGGGAAAAAGCTAAAGCATTTGATGGTTCCGCAGTTATTGGTGATTTTGTATCCAAGACAAAGTACACAAACATAAATAACATAAATTTTAGTTTAAAAAGAAATAATAAGATTGTTCAAAGAGGAAATACTTCCTTGATGCTTTGGAAAATTGACACTTTAATTGAATACATATCTAAATATTTCACTTTAAAAATTGGAGATGTTATATTTACGGGGACTCCATCGGGAGTGGGTAAAGTATTCTCAGATGATGTTTTAAATGGCTTTATAGAGGAAGAAGAAATATTTTCTATAAAAGTTAAGTGATACCGAAAATATATTCGATAAAAAATATAGCTGAAATTGCAGGATATAATGATGATTTTACTTTATAAATGTTAGCAGAAATAATTACCATCGGGGATGAGATTTTAATTGGACAGATTGTTGATACTAATTCAGTCTTTATTTCTAGAGCACTAAATAAAATTGGAGTTCAAGTATATCAAATTACATCCATACAAGATGATCGTTTACATATTTTAGAAGCGTTAACAAATGCGCAAAAAAGAGTTGATATAGTTGTTCTTACTGGTGGCTTAGGACCAACTAAAGACGATATTACAAAAGTAACTTTATGTGATTTTTTTAAAGATCAGCTTATTGAAAATAAAGAAGTTTTGAAGCACGTAAAACAGCTTTACAAAAAATTTACCAATCAGCACCCGCTTCCTGAAAATTTAAATCAGGCATTGGTTCCTTCTAAAGCTACTGTATTAAAAAATGATTTCGGAACCGCTCCAGGTATGTGGATGGAGCAAGATAATACGGTCTATATATCCTTGCCTGGTATCCCATTTGAAATGAAAAACTTAATGAATTTAAAGGTGCTTCCAAAAATTATTGAAAAATTTGATTGTCCTTTTATATATCACAAAACATTATTAACTATTGGAAAAGGGGAAAGTGAAATTGTTAAAATTATTCATCAATGGGCAGATGCCTTACCTAGTAATATAAAATTAGCTTATTTACCCTCCCTAGGTAGAGTTCGACTTAGACTTTCTTCAAAAGGTTTTGGAGAATTAAAGATCAAAAAGGAAGTAGATAAGCAAATGGATCAATTGCATGAATTATTAAATGATATTGCAGTTGGTTATGAAAACGAAACAAACTTAGTCGATCAAATTGCACAGCTTTTTAATACAAATAAGAAAACACTAAGTGTTTCCGAGAGCTGTACTGGTGGAAAAATTGCAGAAATGATTACTACTGAGCCTGGTATATCTTCTTTTTTCAGAGGCAGTTTAGTTGCTTATGCTACAGATACCAAAACTTCGATCTTAGGAATTAATAAAAATACAATAGATAAATTTTCTGTTGTTAGTAAAGAGATAGCCGAGTTGATGGCGATAGCATCTAATAAAGTTTTTAAAACAGATTATGCAATTGCCACTACAGGAAACGCAGGACCTAGTAAAGGAGATGCTGATGATGAGTTGGGTACTGTACATATAGCAATAGCAAGTCCGAAAGGCGTGGTGTCAAAGAAATTTAATTTCGGACAACCAAGAGAGCGAGTTATCTTAAAAACAACCTATAAAGCTCTTGAAATGCTTCAGAAAGAAATTTTAAAAAACTAATTTTCTTTTGTTGTAGGTAAGAATAAATTTTACTAAATTTGCACCCTGTTTAAAATAACTAAAAGATATTAGAAATGTCAAGAGTTTGTGAGCTTACTGGAAAAAAGGCAATGTTTGGGAATAACGTTTCTCACGCTATGAATAAAACAAGAAGAAGATTTAATGTAAATCTGATAAAAAAACGTTTTTATTTACCTGAAGAAGATAAATGGATTACTATCAAAGTAGCTGCTTCAACCTTAAAAACAATAAACAAAAAAGGAATTACTGCAGTAGTTAAAGAAGCTCGTGAAAAGGGTTACTTAAACAAATAAGCATCTTAATAATTAAAGTCGATTACAATGGCTAAAAAAGGAAATAGAGTACAAGTGATTTTAGAATGTACAGAGCACAAATCTTCTGGAAAACCAGGTACATCTCGCTACATCACTACTAAAAATAAAAAAAATACTCCAGATCGTATGGAGATTAAAAAATTCAATCCGATTCTTAAAAAGATGACCCTACATAAGGAGATAAAATAATTAGACATGGCAAAAAAATCAATAGCATCATTACAGACAGGCTCTAAACGTTTAACAAAAGCAATTAAAATGGTAAAATCGGAAAAGACCGGGGCCTATACTTTTGTAGAGTCTATTATGGCTCCAAACCAGGTAAATGATTGGTTCAATAAAAAATAAAATCGATTAAATATATATATAAAGCCACTTTTTAAAAAGTGGCTTTTCTATTTAATAATATTTACAACAGAAGTAGCTTATATTTGTAATTAATTAGATTCTAAAAAACTAACTATGAGTTTTTTTAAAAAAATATTTTCAAAAGAAAAAAAAGAAACCTTAGACAAAGGTCTTGAAAAAACTAAATCGTCATTTTTTGATAAGCTTAGTAAAGCTGTTGTGGGAAAAAGTAAAGTTGATGATGATGTTTTAGATAATCTTGAAGAGGTATTAGTGTCTAGTGATGTAGGAGTAAAAACAACGCTAAAAGTGATAGATCGTATCGAATCCCGAGTTTCAAAAGACAAATATCTAGGTACTGATGAACTTAATAAAATTCTTCGCGAAGAAATAGCGGGGCTATTAAGTGAGACTAATACAGGTAATGCCATCGAATTTGATATCCCTAAACAAGATACTCCTTATGTGATAATGGTGGTAGGTGTCAATGGTGCAGGAAAAACGACTACAATTGGTAAACTAGCTAATCAATTTAAAAAAGCTGGGAAACACGTTGTTTTAGGTGCCGCAGATACATTTAGAGCTGCAGCAATTGATCAGCTGCAAGTCTGGGCAGATCGAACAGATGTTCCTATTGTTAAGCAATCGATGGGTAGTGATCCGGCAAGTGTTGCTTTTGACACCCTAAAAAGTGCTGTTAAGCAAAAAGCAGATGTAGTAATAATTGATACTGCAGGAAGACTTCACAATAAGGTTAATTTAATGAATGAGTTGACAAAAATAAAACGTGTAATGGAAAAAGTAATTCCTGAGACTCCTAATGATGTTTTATTAGTTTTAGACGGTTCAACTGGACAAAATGCTTTTGAACAGGCCAAACAATTTACAGCTGCTACTGAAGTTACCTCACTAGCAATTACAAAATTAGACGGAACTGCTAAAGGTGGTGTTGTGATAGGTATTAGTGACCAATTTAAAATTCCCGTAAAATATATTGGTGTGGGTGAGGGTATTGATGATCTTCAAGTTTTTAATAAAATTGAGTTTGTAGATTCTTTCTTTAAATAGCTTTCAATTAATTAATATGCGTACTAAAAGTCTAAAGAAAAATAAAATTAACGTTGTCACATTAGGTTGCTCTAAAAACGTTTATGACAGTGAAGTGTTGATGGGCCAGTTAAAAGCTAATAATAAAGATGTAGTACACGAGGATAAAGGGAATATTGTTGTAATTAACACTTGTGGTTTTATTGCCAATGCTAAAGAAGAAAGTATTAATACCATTTTAGACTACGTTCAAAAAAAACAAGATGGCTCAGTAGATAAGGTATTTGTTACGGGTTGTTTATCTGAAAGGTACAAACCAGATTTACAAAAAGAAATACCTGATGTAGATCAATATTTTGGAACTACCGAATTACCAAACTTATTAAGAGCTCTTGAGGCAGATTACAAGCACGAATTAATAGGAGAGCGATTGACAACCACTCCAAAAAACTATGCCTATTTAAAAATTGCTGAGGGATGTGACCGCCCATGTTCCTTTTGTGCAATTCCTTTAATGAGAGGAAAGCATAAAAGTACTCCCATTGAAGAATTAGTTATTGAAGCAGAAAAATTAGCAGCAAACGGAGTTAAAGAAATAATTTTAATAGCTCAAGACTTAACATACTACGGTTTAGATATTTATAAAAAAAGAAACCTTGCAGAATTACTTAAAGAACTAATAAAAGTAGAAGGTATTGATTGGATTCGTTTGCATTATGCTTTTCCAACAGGATTTCCACTGGATGTGTTAGAAGTGATGAGAAATGAACCTAAAGTTTGTAATTACATTGATATTCCACTACAACATATTTCAGATTCCGTATTAAAATCAATGAAACGAGGGTTTGGAAAAGAAAAAATTAACAGACTATTAAAAGATTTTAGAGAAAGAGTCCCTGGAATGGCTATTAGAACTACTTTAATAGTTGGGTATCCTGGAGAAACTGAAGAGAATTTCCAAGAGTTAAAACAATGGGTAACCGATATGCGATTCGAAAGACTGGGATGTTTTACCTATTCTCATGAAGAAAATACTACTGCATACTTATTAGAAGACGATGTTCCTGAAAAAGTTAAAATACAGCGTGCTAATGAAATTATGGAAATCCAATCACAAATATCTTGGGAGTTAAATCAAGAAAAAATTGATAAAGAATTTAAAGTAATTATTGATCGTAAAGAAGGAAATTATTTTATTGGTAGAACTCAGTTTGATAGCCCAGATGTAGACAATGAAGTCCTTATAAACGCAAAAAAATCTTATATTCGTTCAGGTGATTTTGCAACTGTAAAAATTACATCAGCAGAGGATTTTGATTTATATGCAGAAGTGATTTCTTAAAATAAAAAGTTCAAAATTTGTACCTCTAAAATATTCTGTTTTTTATATGGATACACTATTAATTATTGGTCAAACGTTTCCAGAACCATCTACAACTGCAGCTGGAATAAGGATGATGCAATTAATTTCCTTTTTTGAAGAACAAAAGTACCATATAGTTTTTTCGAGTACGGCTTCCACATCAGAAAAATCTGTTAGTTTTATGGATTCACAAATAGAAGTAAAAACAATTAAATTAAACGATAAAAGTTTTAATGATTTTATAAAAAAATTAAATCCTTCAATAGTCCTTTTTGATCGTTTTATTACGGAAGAAAAATTTGGTTGGAGAGTTGCAGAATATTGTCCGGAGGCAATTCGTATTCTAGATACCGAAGATTTACATTTTTTAAGAAAGGCAAGGCATGAAGCTTTAAAAAATGAAAAAACAACTACAGAAGATCATTTATTCTCTGAGGCTGCTATCCGAGAGATAGCAAGTATATACCGTTGTGATTTATCATTAATTATATCAGAATTTGAAATGAATTTATTGAAAACAACATTTCAAATAAATAGTGATTTATTATTTTATTTACCATTTTTAACCACCGCTATTGATTCTACTAAATTTTTCAACCTGCCTTCTTTTGAAGATAGAAAACATTTTATAACTATTGGAAATCTTTTACACGCACCAAATGTAGATTCGGTTCTGTTTTTAAAAAAAGAAATTTGGCCAGGTATAAGAGAACAACTCCCTGAAGCAGAACTCCATGTGTACGGTGCCTATGCACCTCAGTATATTAACGAACTTCATTCAGAGGATGATAAATTTCTTGTTAAAGGTTGGGTTGATGAGGTGACTGAAATTATGAAATCTGCTAAAATTTGTTTGGCGCCTTTACGTTTTGGTGCTGGATTAAAGGGTAAATTTATAGATGCAATGAAAAGCGGTACCCCATCAATTACTACTGCTATTGGAGCGGAAGGTCTTGCTGGTGATTTTCCTTTTTCAGGAATAGTTTCTGAAACTATTGATTCCTTAGTACAAGCTTCTGTAAATTTATATACTCACAAAAAAGAATGGTTGAAATGCCAAGAAAATGGATTTGTAATAATTAATAAACGATTTAATAAAAATAAATTTTCAGAAGAATTTAAAATTCATTTAAATAAGCTCTTAAACGCTAAAGAAAAATACAGAAAACGTAATTTTATTGGACAAATACTTCAATTTAAGAATCTGCAAGCAACGAAATATATGAGTAAATGGATCACAGAAAAAAACAAAAACAAAGAGTTATAATTCTCTATTTTTTTCTTGTATTTTTCTGACGATTGCTGTAGCTATCTTTCTTGGTAATATCCTAGGTAAAAAGGATAAAATCTTATTGAATATACCAGGAATCGCTAATGGTTTACCTCGCATCATTGCTTTATATCCATACTCGGCAACTTTATTGGCAGTTGCGATATTAAAACTAATTTTATTAGTTTTATTACCCTCTGACACTACTTCTTGAAAAGAAGTTTTTGTTTGTCCAGGACACAAAACGGTAACTGTTACTCCAGTTCCTTTTAATTCATTAGAGATGGCCTCAGAGAAAGATAAAATATAGGCCTTAGAGGCATAATAAATAGCCATCAATGGTCCGGGTTGAAAGGCAGCAAGAGACGATATATTTAATATTTTTCCTCTTCCTCTTTTAATCATACCCTCTAATAGTAGCTTAGTTAACTGTGTGGTAGTAACAACATGTAAATTAAGCATGGATAACTCACGGTCCCAATTAGTATTATAAAAGGGTCCAAATAATCCAAAACCGGCATTGTTAATTAAAACATCTATTGGGGTTTCTCTAAGTTCTTCAAATAATTCTGCAGCACTATTTTGGAGACTTAAATCTTTAGTGATGGTATGTACTTTAATTTGAAAATTCTGTTCTAATTCATTTTTTACTATTTCTAATTGATCCGAGTCAATATCTATTAAAATTAATTGAAAGCTATTTTTTGCAAGTAATATAGCAAATTCGTAGCCTAAACCTGAAGCTCCTCCGGTAACTAATGCTGTTTTTATAGTCTTCATTTCTCAAAGTATAGGGTTACAAGATATTATATTTTAAGAGGTTATTAAATTTTATTTTTTAATAAAATTTAAATCTCCAGGAGAGATGATAATTCAAACCATCGTTCTGTTTTGTTATTTAAGCTCTCTATAATATTTTGAAGTTGAATGGATTGTTTTTGTATCTCATCTGCTTCCCAATTTTCTGTTGTAAATTTATTTTCTAAAGTCTTTTTTTCTCGCTCCAAGTTTGCTATTTCGCGCTCAAGACGCTGATATTCTTTTTGCTCTTGATAGCTTAATTTGGCTTTGTTAACTGGTTTTTTCCAATTGCTTTTATTGGAGTCACGCTCCGAACTTACTTTTTTGCTCTGCGGAGGTTTACTATCTTCATAAACCCTAAAATCTGAGTAATTTCCTGGAAAATCTTCCACCAAACTATCTCCTCTAAAAACAAATATATGATCTACAATTTTATCCATAAAATAACGATCGTGTGAGACAACAATTAAACAACCAGGAAAATCTAGTAAAAAATTTTCGAGTACATTTAAAGTAACAATATCTAAATCATTTGTAGGCTCGTCTAGTATTAAAAAATTTGGATTTTTTATCAAAACAGTACATAGATAAAGTCTTTTTCGTTCACCTCCACTTAGCTTATCAACAAAATCATATTGTTTTTTTCTGTCGAATAGAAATCGCTCTAAAAGTTGTTGTGCAGAAATTTGTCGACCTTTTTTTAGTGGTATAAAATCCCCAAATTCTCGGACTACATCAATTACTTTTTGGCCCTCTTTTATATGGATTCCTTTTTGGGTATAATAACCAAATTTTACGGTGTCTCCAATGACTACTTTACCTTTATCTGGAGCTAAATTTCCGGTAATCATATTTAAAAAAGTCGATTTTCCAGTCCCGTTTTTACCAATGATTCCAATCCGCTCTCCTTTTAAGAAATTATATTCGAATTGATCTAGTATTTTTTTATTATCAAAGGACTTAGATATAGCGTGTAATTCAACTACCTTGGTACCTAAACGTTCCATATTGAGCTCTAATTGTACTTCGTGATCATTTCTTCTTTGATGAGCCCTACTTTTTATGGCCTGAAAATCATTAATTCTAGATTTACTTTTGGTGGTACGTGCTTTGGGCTGTCTTCGCATCCATTCAAGTTCTTGTTTAAATAGTTGTTTAGCTTTTTTAGTTTCGGAAGTAAAATTTTCGATTCGTGCTTTTCTTTTTTCAAGATAATAAGAGTAATTTCCCTTATAACTGAATAATTGTCCGTCCTCTAATTCTATAATTTCGTTACAAACACGCTCCAAGAAAAAACGATCGTGCGTAACCATAAATAGTGTAATATTACTCTTCGTAAAAAAACTTTCTAGCCATTCAATCATTTCTAAATCTAAATGATTGGTGGGTTCATCTAAAATTAAAAGTTGAGGTTGACCAAGTAATGCATTGGCTAGCGCCAGACGTTTTTTTTGTCCACCACTCATGGTACCCACTCTCTGATTTAGATCATTCAGTTTTAATTTGGATAAAATTTGTTTATACACGGTCTCAAAATCCCAAGCCTGGTTAGCCTCCATCAAATCAAATGCTTTCTGATAGCCTGAAGTGTCCTCTGGATTTTTTAGCGCTTCTTCATACGCTGTAATAATTTTAATAATATGATTGTCTGAGGTTTGGATGATTTCTTCAATAGTTGCATTTGGATCTAGCATTGGTTCTTGAGGTAAAAATGATATTTTTAAGTTTTTTCTAGAAATAACTTGACCCGAATCTGAGGGCTCATCACCTGAAAGAATATTTAAAATAGATGTTTTCCCTGTTCCGTTTTTCGCTACAAAACCAATCTTTTGGCCTTCATTAATTCCAAAAGAAAGATTATTAAATAAGGAACGTTCTCCAAAGGACTTTGATATGTTTTCAACAGATAGGTAATTCACTATTTTTTTTACAAATTAAGATTAAAAAGAGCAAAAAAAAGAAATTTTTTTAAACATTGTTATTTATATATCAATATTGAATAATTTCGGACGAAATTTTTAGTGGAATAAAATTAAAAAATAAGCGTTTCTCCATTAAGGAATTTTATATTTGTGTATTAAACTTTCAGTTTTGAAAAAAAAATCAACCATTGCGATTATTGGTCTAGGCTATGTAGGGTTACCTTTGGCAGTTGCCTTTGCCTCTAAATATCAAGTAATTGGTTTTGATATCAACACTAAAAGGGTAGCGCAATTACAAAAAGGAAATGATACGACCTTAGAAGTTTCTAGTAAAGAATTAACTAATGCCTTAGACGATTCCTCTAATCTCGGTTTGATCGTTACGGGGGAAGTTTCTGATATAAACAAAGCCGATGTATACATTATTACGGTTCCAACTCCAATTAATAAGGAACATCAGCCTTTACTTATTCCTCTTCAAAAAGCATGTGAAACCGTTGGAAGTGTTCTGAAAAAGAACGATGTTGTAATTATAGAATCTACCGTTTATCCAGGGGTTACAGAAGAAGTTTGTGTTCCAATTTTAGAACAGTTTTCGAGTCTTCTTTTTAATAAAGACTTCTTTGTAGGGTATTCTCCAGAACGAGTTAACCCTGGCGATAAAAAACATACTGTAACCAAAATACTTAAAGTTACCTCGGGCTCCACTCCAGAAGCAGCAAAATTTATTGATAAACTTTATGCCTCAATTATTACAGCAGGAACTCATTTAGCACCTTCTATTAAAGTTGCTGAGGCTGCTAAGGTAATTGAAAATTCACAACGAGACATCAATATAGCCTTTGTTAACGAGCTTTCTAAAATTTTTAGATTAATAGATATTGATACACAAGAGGTTTTAACAGCTGCTGCTACAAAATGGAATTTTTTAAAGTTTAGTCCTGGCTTGGTTGGTGGTCATTGTATAGGGGTTGACCCTTATTATTTAGCGAAAAAAGCAAAAGATGTTGGGTATATTCCTGAAATCATTTTAGCTGGTCGAAAAATGAATGACAGTATGGGAGGTTATGTAGCTCAAGAAACTGTTAAATTAATGATAGATAAAGGGATTTCAATTAAAGGATCTAATGCATTGGTACTGGGTATTACTTTTAAAGAAAATTGTCCAGACATTAGAAATTCAAGAGCAATTGATATTATTAGAGAATTTGAAACCTATAAAGTTAATATAGATGTTTATGACCCCTGGGCTAATAAAGATGAAGTGAAACTAGAGTATAACCAAGACTTAATAACCAATGCCTCTTTATTAAAAACAAATTATGACGCTATAGTCTTAGCAGTTTCTCATAATGAGTTTTTATCGTTGAATCTAGATAAGTTAATTTCAGCAACAGGAGTTATTTTTGACGTAAAGTCATTGTATCCAAAAAGTAATACCGATAGTAGATTGTGATGTTTCAAAATACATATCATAAAGAAGATCTTTCTAAATATTCCTTTTTAGTTACTGGAGGTGCTGGATTTATAGGTTCTAACATTGTAGAGTATTTATTAAAATATAAGGCAAAAAAAGTTAGAGTCTTAGACAATTTAGCCAATGGTTATTATCAAAATATAAAAGAATTTGAAAATCATGCTGCCTTTGAGTTTATGCAAGGAGATATAAGAGATTTAGACACTTGTAAAAAAGCAATGCTAGATATCGATTATGTTTCTCATCAGGCTGCACTGGGTTCAGTACCTCGCTCCATAGACAATCCAATTTTATCTAATGAGGTCAATGTATCTGGTTTTTTGAATATGTTAGTTGCACAAAATGAGAGTGAGTCTGTAAAAAGAATGGTCTATGCTGCTTCGAGCTCTTCTTATGGAGATCACGAATTGTTACCTAAAGTTGAAGGAACTATTGGAAATCCTCTTTCGCCCTATGCTGTTAGTAAATTAGTAAACGAATTATACGCTCAAGTATTCTATAAAACCTATGGAACTCCCATCATTGGTTTACGATACTTTAATGTTTTTGGTCCTAAACAGAGCCCTAATGGTGCTTATGCTGCGGTTATTCCACTTTTTATGCAATCTTTAAAGCAAAATGTTTCTCCAATAATTCATGGAGATGGTGAACAAACTCGAGATTTTACCTTTGTAGAAAACGCAGTGCAGGCAAATATTCGTTCTTTCTTTGCTCCTGATGATGCAATTAATGAAATTTATAATGTAGCATGCGGAAATCGAATTAGTTTAAATACACTTTGGGGTCATTTAAAATCAATCTCTGGAATTAATTTGCCTGCTAACTACGGACCTTCAAGAAAGGGTGATGTTAAAGACTCGTTAGCTGATATTTCAAAAGCAAAACGTCTACTCAATTATAATCCTGAGTTCGCTGTTAAAGTTGGAATTGAGTTAACTTGGAAAAAATTCAAGCTTTAAAGAAAGTTTAGTGGCAATCCAAATACGCTTATTGAAGAATTTTAAAAAAATTACTTTTTATTTAAAAAATTAAATATAAAAATATAACGAATACCAATGGCTATTAGTAAAGGTAACAATATCACTGGATAAGATTGAACTCCAGTAATCCAATGAATACTCAACAATAGAAGCATTAATATTTGAAACATGATGTATTTTTTAAGCCAATATTTTGGATTTTTCTTTGCAATCTCTATTACAAAAAATAAGGATAAAGGGACAGCCCACAATAGATTGTAGTTGTTTTGAGTGGCAAAGTGATCGGTTGCAAACCATAATAATATTAGAAATATTCCTATAGTTCCCGTTAAGGCATATAAACTACTATCCATCCAACGATTTCTTGAGTTATTCCGATAATCTTTATAAGTAACCCCTAAAATAATAAGTGCTAAGAGTGAAACCACAAAAAATGGACTTATAAGAAAAATTTCCAATTTTTCTTTGGCCGAGTTTTTATTAAGAATTGAGGTTTTTTTAACCAATTTTTTAGCTCCTAAACTCCTTTTTATTTGGCCTTTTTCTAGAGCTTTAAAAATATATTCGGGTAAAAATTGATGTTCCCAGCTGCTTGCATTTCGATCGACCACTGCGCCAATGGCAAGATCCATTCCAAAACTACCCCAACTATTCCAATGAACGTTTTTCTGTATTAATTGTCTGAAAGTATGGATATCAGATACAAAGCTTTCATCTATTACTAATTTGTTTTTTAAAATACCTGCTAAAACATCGCGTATTCTCGTAGCACAATTTTCAAAAAAGAAATCATAGATATAATTTCTGTTTTCAGGCAAATAATTATTTTGAAGAAAATCAAAAACTTCTTGTTTTTCTTTTATAGTTAAATCTAAAACTTGTTCCTTTATCCATCTATTTTGATCTGAGTAGTGCTGATAGAACAAACTGAAATCTGTTCGATCTAATTGATACATTAATTGCCCTTTTATAAATTTTAAATAAAAATTTGGGGTGTCAAAATTATAAACTCCATAATTATATACCACATCAATGTTTTGATTGGGATCTGTTATTCTAAATGCACTGTGGCCAAAACTATCGTTTAAATTAGTACCCGGACCCATCGTAAGAACGCTTATGGCTGCTGACTCAGATAGTGAAATTTTTTGTGCCTTTACATTAGATATAAATAGTATATGAACCAATATAAAGCTTAAATAGAGTAATTTCTTTTTCATTTTAATTGTATTAGAAATTCTTCATGGCTGTTTGTGAGTTCATTCGATTACCTAAATAAACTCCAGTCTAAAGTAATGGAAAAAATATTAGAATACAGCGCTGCACTTTGATCTCCTAAATCAGTTAATGCATAATCAACTTGTATCCCTTTATATTTAAAACCAATACCTATGTTTGGTTGAAACCCTAATGAATTATTTCCATCTAATTGAGTGATACTTTGAAAATTTCCAACTCCTGCTCTTACAAATACTAAATCGATGTAACCAAATTCTAATCCAACAGCAGGGGTAAAACTAGCAAAGGAATTAGAAACTAAATCATTGGTTTGAGTAAAACGAAAATTCAAGTCTATTTCAGTTAATAAAACATAATCATAATGAAATATAAACTTTCTAGATACTCCAAGATTTAATTTTGGAATGGTTATTTCCATAGTATCAGGTAATTCTTGATTTTGACCATTAACTGCTCCTTGAATTTCACTAAATTTTTCTTCATCAATAGCCCAAGCGTTAAAGGTTGTAGTAATATCCCTGACCATTACGCCAAACTTCCAATCATTTTTATTAAATTGAATACCCAAATCCAGTCCAAAACCCCATGAGGAAGCAAAATCTCCAATAATTCTTCTAATTACTTTAGCATTTACCCCAATATTCAAACCGTCTAAGGGTAATGCTCTTGCATATGAAAAGGTAATTCCATAATCAGCCGTAGAAAATAAACTAATTCGACTGTAATCTATATTGCCCTGATCATCTATTAATTGGGTGGTGTTTAAAATATCATCAACTCCAAAACGAATCAAAGAAATTGCAACTGCACTTCGGTCATCTAAAGGCATAGCAAAAGCTCCATAATCATAATTAGCAATATTTGCAAAATAGGATGCATGCATTATAGACAGTTGATTGTCTTCAATAGCTAATAAACCTGCAGGATTCCAATATCCAGAATTGACATTGGCAGAAGAAGCAGTTGTAGCATTAGCCATACCAAAAGATGCTGCATCGACTCCTATATTCATGAATTCGTTAGAATATTTTCTTACAGATTGTGAATTAGCAATCGTACAAACAAATAAAAAGCTAATAAATATTTTCTTCTTCAAGCTTAATAATTTCGGTAAATATCATACTATTTTGTTAGATTATAAACTATTATATTCGATACATATTGTAATAGACGAAAATACTTTTCTATTTTTACAGAATAAAATGACAAATAATGAAAAAACAATTACCAAATTTAATTACCGCTTTAAATTTATTATGTGGTTGTTTAGCTATATTATTTGTTATTAGTGGTGATTTAGTTATTTCTTCTTTTTTAGTGATCGCTGGGATGTTTTTCGATTTCTTAGATGGCCTGGTTGCTAGGTTACTTCATGTAGAAAGTAAGTTGGGAATTCAGCTTGATTCCTTGGCAGATATGGTAAGTTTTGGAGTGGTTCCGGGAATGGTTATGTTTCAGTTATTGAATAAATCCGTATCACCAAAAGAGCTTGGAACTGGATTTGAAACTAATGAAATTTTGAAAAGCTTTGAATTTGGTATGAGTTTTATGCCCTTTATAGGAATGGTAATTATCCTAGCTTCTGCTTATCGTCTTGCAAAATTTAATATAGATATTCGACAATCTGAAAACTTCATAGGTCTGCCAACGCCTGCTAATACCTTGCTAATTATTAGTTTACCTTTAATATTTCATTACCAATATTCACCTTTAATTGAGCATGTTATATTCAATCATTGGTTTTTAATAACACTTACGATTGTGAGTTCCTTTTTATTAAACGCTGAAATAAAATTATTTTCTTTAAAGTTTAAAACTTGGGATTTTAATTCAAATCAAGTTCGATACATATTTTTAGTACTTAGTTTACTAGCAATTATTATATTTAAGTTTATTGCCATTCCGCTAATCATCGTTTTATATATTTTGGTATCTCTTTTAATGAAGGTATAAGTAAATAAAACTATTTTTCAAAAATTTTAATTTTAAATAATTTGTTCCAGTTTTTTCCAGTTATATACAGGGTATTTTCTTCTCCATTATAGGCAATACCATTTAATACCTCATCTTTTGGATTGCTTACCGATACTTTATTTTTTAGAGATGTAAGATCTATTACTCCTTCAACTGCTCCATTTTTTGGATTTACAATTGCTATAGCATCCCTTAAATAGATATTTGCAAAAATTTTACCATTAACCCATTCCAATTCATTTACTGATTTTATTTTACTTGAATTGGTGTAAATTTCTATAAAGCCTTCTTCATTTAGAGTATTGGCATTTAATCTCCATATTCTTTGGGTACCATCGCTTTTATAAATAGATTCTCCATCTTGACAGAGCCCCCAACCTTCACTGCTTCTACCATATACAAAAGATCCTGTTTTACGCAATGTATTTAAATCGTATATAAAGCCTGTTTTTTCTCTCCATGTTAATTGATAAATTTTTTCATTAAGGATAGTTAGTCCTTCTCCAAAATAAGCATCATCTAAAGAGATTTTTTTGTAAACTTCTCCTGTTTTATAATTGGTTTTTCTGAGTGAAGAGTTTTTATATTGCCCAGTGCTCTCATACAAAGTATCATTTTTAAATTCAAGCCCTTGAGTATATGCATTAATATCATGAGGATATTCCTCTAAAATTGAATAGGTATATAATTTTGGTTTTATGGAGGACAAGACTGTTATTTTTTTAGAAATTTCATAAACGGAAGTTCCCGAATATATTTTTATTTTTAATGACCGATTTCCTAATTTTTCATTTTTAAGATGAATGGTCAAATCAGTATTTGTATTTGAGGAAGTTATTCTTCTTGAATCAAAGAAATATTCAAGAGAGTCAATGGTTGTATTTTTTTTATTTACTATTGAAACCTTGAAATTATCAGCTGGAGTATATGTTTTTTGCATGGTTTCGATAGCTATATCAAATAATTCTGCACCGGTTGCTTTTTTACTATTACAACATATCGTAAAAAAAAATGATAATGCACTCAAAACTAGGGTAAATAATCTCATAAAATTTTTAAATTTTTATGCAAGATATTTATTATTCACCAACTATAATAATTCTTTAATAATTTATAGTAAAAGATTGTGAAAAATGGAAAATGCAGTATCTTTGCTTTGGCAAGTCCTACACAACTAGCTCCTGTCGAATCCCCCAGGGTGGGAACACAGCAAGGGTAGATGGTTGTAGCAGTGTGATGTAGGTAGCTTGCCATTTTTTATGTCTAAAATTTTGATACATTTTAATCAAAACTTTCAATTATTTATCTTTGTCTAGATGTTAAAAGTTGTATTAGTTACTGGTGGGTCTTCTGGAATTGGAAAATCAATAAGCGAATATCTCTCTGAAAAGGGATTTAAAGTTTATGGAACAAGCAGAAATCCAGAAAAACATCAACAAAAAACATCTTTTTCTCTGTTAAGCATGGAGGTTACCAATCCAAGTTCAATAAACGAAGTTATTGCTCAAATCATTGATAAAGAAGGTCAATTAGATATTGTAATAAACAATGCTGGTGTTGGAATCACTGGGCCCATAGAGGAAACTCCATCATCAGAGATAAAAAAAGCATTTGATATTAATTTACATGGACCCATCAATGTGATAAAATCTGTTTTACCACAAATGCGAAAGCAAAAAAGTGGTTTGATTATCAATATTACATCTATAGCGGGTTACATGGGGCTACCTTACAGAGGAATATATTCAGCTACTAAAGCAGCCCTAGAAATAACTGCAGAAGCATTTCGAATAGAAATCAAACAGTTTGGAATAGAAATGACCAACATAGCACCTGGTGATTTTGCAACCAAAATTGCTGATGGCAGATATCATTCTCCAGTTATAAGTCAATCCCCTTATAAAAAAGACTACAGTAATACCCTCGAAATTATGAATTCGCATGTAAGTAGTGGTAAGGACCCTAAAGATCTCGCTCGAATTGTTTATCAGATTATCAAATCTAAAAACCTTCGTGTTCGTTATAAAGAGGGGAGTTTGTTACAAAAGTTTTCAATAGTTTTAAAACGTATTTTACCCAGTAGATGGTATGAGAAAATGCTAATGAATCATTATAAATTAAAATAAAAACACCTTTCTTTTTTATTAACATTTTTTACTCGTAACTTTTTAAAATTATTTTTTTCCTACTTTCTTTAATGTGTATTTTTGTTGGACAAACAATCAATTTACACCTAAAAACTTAATTTTATGAAATTTTTTATCGATACTGCTAATCTTGACCAAATTCGTGATGCTCAAAACCTTGGTGTTTTAGACGGTGTAACCACTAACCCCTCGTTAATGGCAAAAGAGGGAATTACTGGTCGAGACAATATATTAAAGCATTATGTTGCTATTTGTAATATTGTAGATGGTGATGTATCGGCAGAAGTAATAGCAACTGATTACGATGGAATGGTTAAAGAAGGAGAAGAGCTTGCAGGGTTACACGATCAAATCGTTGTTAAATTACCTATGATCAAAGAAGGCGTAAAAGCAGCTAAATATTTTTCGGATAAAGGAATTAAAACAAATGTTACTTTAGTTTTTTCAGCTGGGCAAGCCTTATTAGCTGCAAAAGCAGGAGCCACTTATGTGTCACCATTTATTGGACGATTAGACGATGTGTCTACAGATGGGTTAAATTTAATTGCGGAAATTCGTCAAATTTATAACAATTATGGTTTTAGTACTCAGATATTAGCTGCTTCCGTGAGACACACTATGCATGTAATAGACTGCGCTAAAATTGGAGCAGATGTAATGACGGGACCTTTATCCTCGATTGAAGGTTTATTGAACCATCCTTTAACAGATATTGGATTGGCTAAATTTTTGGCTGATTATAAAAAAGGTAATTAATATTATTGGTTCAAATAGCCAAGAAGGTTTTCCTCTATATTGGCATTAAATAGATTTGCACTACCATTGATGATAGTACCAGATTTATCTACTATAATTGCTTTGTTTATGGTATGAATAACCAATTTTTTTTCAGATTTTGAAACGTTTTCGAATTGAAACTCTAAGTTGGTTGCATAACCAGACTTATTTATGATTGCCATCCAATTGTTGTAATTAGAATCAGTATTAATACCAATAAAATCATATTCTGGATATTTTGATTTTAAATCGGCTACACGTGAGTGAATATTTTTATTATGATTCATAGATTTGGAAGACCAAAAATATAAAACGGTCGGATTATGTATGATTGAATGTAATTTCTTTATTTTATTTCTAGAGCTAATTAATGGTACATTTGAAATTTTACTACCTGGAGTTAATTGCATAGATGCATCTGCAAGTTCTTTTATTTGTTTTATTTGATTTTTATTAGTGTTGATCTTTAAAAATAAATTTAATATATTTTCTTGATTTTCTTTTTTGTAGCAATTTAACAAGTACCTCCCAGTGATATTCATTACCATATTGTTTTTTAATGAATCATGAGTAACCTTTTGATTTATTAATTCTATTTTACGATAGTTGTGGCTATAGGAACTTCGTTGATAGTCATTTTTTTCATCAGTATCTTCCATAGCTAAATTATCGAAGTATCTAAATAAAAAACGATAGTAGGGAAAATAGGATCTCAATACGTCAGATCCGAAATTAATATTATCTCGGTAGTTATAAAAGTCAATGGGAATGGTATGATAACTCTCACTATCTTTTCTTCTTTCATTGGCCATAATATAAATTTCTTTCTTTGAAAAATAATCATAATCAATACTTGCCTCAGCTATGTATTTGAAAGTATTTTCAGGCTTATTTTTTTGTAGAAACTCACTGTATATTGTTAATCTTATATTTTTTAGAGAATCTAACTTTTTTTCAAAATGTGTTGGAGGTAGCTTGTAGTAGGAAGGCATCAACTCAATTTCTTCTTCATTTAACAAAAATAAATCCATAAGTAAATTATTACTTTTTGATCCCATTCCAGTAAAAGAAAGTGATTCATCAAAGTCAAGGGTATTAACTCGTAACATCAAGCTATCTCCTGGATTTAAATAAAAAACTTGGAATTCAACATGACTAAATGTGTACAATCCAGCCTCAATATTTTTTGTTTCAAATAAAAATTTATTGTTATTATCTAAGGGTACACTGTCTAGGAGCTGGTCATCTTTCAGAAAATAAACATAATCACCTTTAGGATTTACGATTTCACCTCCCACATAAGTCACTAGAGATTGTTTATCTTCCCAATTATTGCAAGAAAGAATAAAATAAAATAACGTACAAATTAAAAGTAATTGTTTAATCATACAGGGATAAATTGGTCATTAACAAAAATAAAACCTAAACGGTATCATTTTGTTAATAAGGAGTTAAAAGAAATTAAAATATTTATAATACACAAAGTTGACTTAAATAGTTATTTTTGCGCAAATTTTAAAATCAAGTAGTATTATGCTTTCAGTTTCTAATTTATCAGTTCAATTTGGTAAACGTGTTTTGTTTGATGAGGTCAACACTCAGTTTGTACAAGGAAATTGTTATGGAATTATTGGAGCTAACGGCTCTGGTAAATCTACATTTCTAAAAATAGTTTCAGGAAAAAAAGATGCAACCTCTGGACATGTTCATTTAGAACCTGGAAAAAGAATGTCTGTTTTAGAACAAAACCATAATGCATTTGATGATTTTATGGTTTTAGAAACAGTGGTCATGGGAAATAAAGAACTGTTTAGAGTTAAATCAGAAATCGACAAGTTGTATGAGAATTATACCGATGAAAATGCTGAAAAAATAGGTGAGCTTCAGATTACTTTTGAAGAAATGAATGGTTGGAATGCAGATAGTGACGCAGCTGCATTACTTTCAAATTTAGGAATAGGAGAGAATTTACATTATACCACGATGGCCGATTTAGATGGTAAACAAAAAGTTCGAGTATTACTAGCGCAAGCTTTATTTGGTGATCCAGATGTATTAATAATGGATGAACCCACGAACGACTTGGATTATGAAACTATTACCTGGTTAGAAAATTTTCTGGCAAATTATGATAATTGTGTAATAGTGGTTTCACATGATCGACATTTTTTAGATTCGATTTGTACCCATATTAGTGATATAGATTTTGGAAAAATATCTCATTTTAGTGGAAACTATACTTTCTGGTACGAAAGTAGTCAACTAGCTGCTAGACAACGTGCACAGCAAAATAAAAAAGCAGAAGAAAAGAAAAAAGAATTACAAGAATTTATTGCTCGTTTTAGTGCCAATGTTGCTAAATCTAAACAGGCAACCTCTCGTAAAAAAATGATCGATAAATTAAATATCGAGCAAATTAAACCTTCAAGCCGAAGATATCCTGCGATTATATTTAAATCGGAAAGAGAAGCTGGAGATCAGATTTTAAATGTAGAGAATCTTTCATCGATTATGGATGGTGAATTATTGTTTAAGAACATTGATCTTAATTTAGCGAAAGGAGATAAGGTCATTCTATTTTCAAAAGACTCTAGAGCCACTACCGCTTTTTATGAAATTGTGAGTGGAAATTTAAAACAAGAGGAAGGTAAATTTCAATGGGGTGTAACCACCACACAGAGTTATCTTCCTTTAGATAATCATTCATTTTTTGAAAAAAAAATGAGTCTGGTCGATTGGTTACGTCAATGGGCTAAAACAGAAGAAGAACGTGAAGAAGTATTTATTAGGGGATTTTTAGGTAAGATGTTATTTAGTGGAGAAGAAGCACTAAAAATGTGTAATGTCCTATCTGGAGGAGAAAAAGTTCGTTGTATGTTGAGTAGAATGATGATGATACGTGCCAATGTTTTAAAATTAGATGAACCTACCAATCATCTAGATCTAGAATCTATTACGGCTTTTAATAATACTCTAAAAAACTTTAAAGGGACAGTATTACTGACCACACACGATCACGAGTTCGCTCAAACTATTGGAAATAGAGTTGTGGAGTTAACTCCAAAAGGAGTAATTGATCGTTACATGACTTTTGAGGAGTATATGTCTGACCAAAAAATTAAACAACTCCGTGAAAAGATGTATACTTAGTTTATATCTTTAGGAATAGTAAATACTGGTAAAGATTCTGTAAGCAATATAAACTCCTGTTACCGTCCATATCCACCACCTGTTTTTTACATACCATTCCATAAATTATCAAATTAAGATTTGTATAAAGGTACAGGTTTTTTGTTTTAATTAAATATTCTTTTTTATTTTGAAATCTATAAATCTAACTTCGACTATTAATTTATGTTTAAAAAACTATTTTATTTAAAACTATTTTTTCTTCTTTTGTGTGAAGTGTCATTAGCTCAACAAACCATTCTAACCGATAGTAATTTACCTATTATGGTAATTTTAACCGATATTGATCCTGATACAAATATGCCTTATGATATACCTGACGAACCAAAGGTTTTGGCGACCATGCAACTAATTTATAGACCCGACGGAACCAGAAATTATTTAACTGATATAACAAATGATGCTTTTTTAAACTATGATGGTAGAATAGGAATAGAGTTAAGAGGAAGCAGTTCGCAAGTTTTGGAGAAAAAACCATACGGATTTACTACACTTTTGGAAGATGATGATTCTAATAACAATGTTAGTTTATTGGGGATGCCCTCTGAAAATGATTGGATTTTAAATTCTTTAGCATATGATCCATCTATGGTTCGTGATTATTTGTCTTACACATTATCAAGTAATATGGGTAATTATGCGCCAAGAGTTAGATATATAGAAGTAATTGTCAACGATGATTACAAAGGAGTATATATTTTAACCGAAAAAATTAAGAGAGATTCTGATAGAGTTAATTTAAAAAAAATTGCTGATTTTGATAATACTTCACCTCAAGTAACGGGAGGATATATAGTAAAAGCAGATAAAATTAATGGAGAAGATGAAGTGGCATGGACGATGCCTAACTACGGAGGCTGGGAAACAAATTTCTTACATCACTATCCCAAAACAGAAGATATTACAGATCAGCAAGCCGATTATATAGAGAATATGTTTTATGATTTAGCCGCTCAAACAAATCCTGTTAATATTTCTTTAACTGATGGCTATCCATCAATTATTGATATCCCAAGTTTTTTAGATTTTATGATTATGGCAGAATTTGCCTCAAATCCAGATGCATATCAATTTAGCACTTATTTCCATAAAGATAGGGCTGGTAAACTACGAGCGGGTCCTATTTGGGATTACAACCTATCTTTTGGAAATGACTTATTTGTTTTTGGATTTGATAGAAGTTTTTATGATGTATGGCAATTTGAATTTGAAAATACAGGAGCAAAATTTTGGAAAGATTTATTTCAAGAGGAATCTTTTAACTGTTATATAACAAAGCGCTGGCTGGAGTTAACTGCCATAAATCAACCTTTAAATTACTTTACAATCTCAAATCAAATAGATGAATACTTCGATCTATTAGCTGAATCTCAAGTTAGGGAATTACAAAGATGGCCTTCTGAAGATGGTTGGCCTACAGTAGCTGATCAGGAAGAAAACATCATCGCGATGAAAGTTTGGATTGAAAATCGTATTAATTGGATGAACAACAATATAGGTTCTTCTGATAATTGCGAAGATGTTTCTGTGCCTAGTTTGGTCATTAGTAAAATACATTATCATCCTCAAGATGATGGTGATTATCTTAGTGAAGAGCTTGAATTTATCGAAATAACCAATAACTCCAATCAAAATATAAGTTTGACCGGTTACTATATAAGAGAATTAGGAGTTTCCTATCAATTTCCTGCTAATACTTCAATTTTGAGCAATCAAAAAATTTATTTAAGTAGTGATGCTTCTGTTTTTGAAAATTATTATGGTTTTACTCCTTTTGATGTATTTACTAGAAATCTAAGTAATAGTTCTTATAAAATTATTTTATCTGATGCTTTTGGAAATACCATAGATGAAGTGAGCTATGCCGACAGTGATCCTTGGCCTGAGGCTGCAGATGGATCAGGTTCCTATTTAAAATTAGTTGATTTAAATTTAGATAACAGTCTAGCAACTAATTGGATTGCAAGCGCAGAAACTCTTTCCATAGAAAATATTTTAAATGAACTGCAACAGCTCTTCGTATATCCAAACCCTATAAAAGATATTATTACTATTCAATTAAACTCTCTAAAAAATGAATCTTTAAAATTTAGAATATACAATTTATTAGGACAGTCAGTTGGAGATTTTGAATTAACTTCAAATAATTTACAATTAGATTTAAGTCATCTAAGCAATGGTATTTATTATTATAACATAAAAAATAAAGGAGAAGTTATTGCGAGAAATAAAATTATAAAAAAATAAAATTAATCATAGCAATAATAAAAATTATCTTAGATATAATATGTAGATAATTCAATCGAAATATCGAGTCATAAAATTACCTTAGGTTATTACTATAAATATTATTTTTAATTAATTCAATTATTTGAAAAAAAATCAAACTTAATGAATAAAAAAAATATTTTTTTGTCGGAATATTTGGGATTATTCTTCTTTTTTCATCTTTTATTTTTGGGGGACTATTAATCGAAAATTATGACATCTTAAGTCAGTATATTAGCGAATCATATGCAATTGATACTAAATTTGGAATATTTTTAAGAGTCTTTGGTTATATACCCAGTGGTATTATGATTACTCTATTTTGCCTTCTTGGACTTAATCATTTTCAACCAAATAAACTTTTAAAAATAGGGTTTTATGGAATTGGAATTTTCTATGGATTAGGAACAATAGTAACTGGAATTTTTCCTTGTGATAGTGGATGTAATAGAGAATTAATTGAACCTAGTTTCTCCCAAGTTGTTCATAATTTTTCAGCATTAATGATGTATCAACTAACACCTTTTTTTATAATTTTAATTGGACTAGGACTAAAAAAATCAATTTATCTGAGATTCACTATTCAATCCGTTATAATAGGTGTAACTAGTTATTTTTTTGTATTTACATTAGGATCTGACTTATCTTCTGAATATAATGGAATTTATCAAAGAATTATTGAATTTTTCTTTGGTTTCTGGGTACTTCTCTGTGCTTTTGAAATTAAAAAAACAGCTTCACAATAGTGGTATAATCTTTTTATTTTTATAGTACCGAGAATGGGAATCGAACCCACACGTTCAAAAGAACACATGGCCCTCAACCATGCCTGTCTACCAGTTCCAGCACCTCGGTAAAATAAAAATTGATATAAACTAAAAAGTCGAGACTTAATGCTCGACTTTTTAAGTGACTTGGCTGGGGCTCGAACCCAGGACCACCTCCTTAAAAGGGAGGTGCTCTACCAACTGAGCTACCAAGTCATCCTTTAAAAACAAGGAATATTTTCTTGAATGCGGGTGCAAATATACTATCATTATTTTTATAATTCAAAGCAATTTTAAGTTAAATTTGATAAATATTTTTATAGTTGAATATCATAAACTTACATCATAAATTTTAAAATGAAAATTATATTAGTAGGATATATGGGTAGTGGAAAATCTACAGTAGGGCGGCAATTAGCAGCCTCTCTAAACTATAAATTTGTTGATTTAGATCAAGCCATAGTTCGAGAAACAGGAAGTTGTATTTCCGACTTATTCGCAACAAAGGGAGAAGTCTATTTTAGAAAAATGGAAAGAAAACAGGTGGTCAAAATTTTAACTGATAGTTCCAACCTTGTTTTAGCAACGGGCGGAGGCACTCCTTGTTACGGAGATATGGTTCAGTTTTTCCAATCTTTACAAGCTAGCACTACTATTTATTTAAAAACATCTAACAAGGAACTGACCCAAAGACTTTTTGATGAAAGACAACAAAGACCCTTAATTTCTCATTTAAATACCAAATTCTTATTAAATGATTTTATAAAAAAACATCTTTTTGAACGGTCTTATTTTTACAACCAATCTAATTTGAAAGTTACCACGGATTGTCGTTCTATAGAGGCCATAGTAGAGGAGATTATAAATAGCATTTCCTTCTAATCCAAACGCGCAAAATAATTCCCTTTTTCAAATATTACAGATACGTTTTCATTGATGGAAGTGGAAAGAGAAATTCCTTTAAAATCTGCTTTAACTGGATATTTTTTATGATTTCTATCTACTAATACTGCAGTATTAAACTGTTTGAGTGGTACTTGTAAAAAATGCTTTATTCCATAAATAAGTGTGGTTCCAGAGTGGAGAACATCATCTACTAAAACCAAGGACTTATTTTTATAAATTTTAGATTCTAGAGAGGTAGTAATAGGTTCGATAGGATTTTTTTTATCAATCACTACTTTGCACATGATAACCTTAATGGGTGATATTTTTTCAATAACGCTTTTTATTTTTTTTGCAAAAATAAATCCGTTCTCAAATATTCCAGCAATAACTATTTCTTTTTCAGAGACATTATTCTCATAAATTTGATAAGCTATACGTTTTATTTTATGATCTATTTGTTTCTGATCTAAAATGATATTCTCAATTTGAGTCATAAAGTAATAATTTTATTCAAAGATAATAAATGAGTGCCTAATCATCAGAGACAGATTCTGTAAAATCTTCTAAATCTCTTCTGTCTTTTTTACTGGGTCTTCCAGTACCTTTTTTACGATAATAATCCTTGGCATATTTTAGCAGTTCTTTGTTTGAGAAAGCTTCTTTTGGGGTGGTGTCTTTTCGGTATTGATCAACTAATTTTGCACCAATCCTACTGGTGGGAAGATCTAAAACTTGCAGGGTATAGTGTATTTGATCTTTTCGAATTTCAATCACATCACCAGTATAAACATCTCTTGCAGGTTTAACAGAAGTTTTGTCAATTTTTACGGATCCTTTTTTACAAGCTTGAGTAGCCATACTCCTTGTTTTAAAGTAACGAACACACCATAAATACTTATCTATCCTCATTTATTAAAAGATCTTAATCTTATTCAGTAAAAATAGCTTAAAATCGTATATTTGGCCAACTAAAAAAAGAAAAATGAATAGAAATATTTTTTTATTACCTCTTGTAGCTATTTTATTTACTTTGATTTTCTCCTGCGATACAGAAGATGATGGAGTGATTATTGTTCCTCCTAGAGAAAGAGATGAAGAAATAATTCCAGCAACTTTGATGATTGAAAATTATTTAGAAACTCATTTTTACAATTACGAACAATTTGCTAATCCTCCAGCTGATTTTAACTACCAAATTGTATTTGATACCATAGCTGGCGATAATAGCAACAAGACGCCTTTAATTGACCAAGTTTCATTTAAAAATGTTGATGATATATTTCAAGACGGTGTTATTTACAAGCTGTATTACTTAAAAGTAAGGCAAGGGGAAGGTGATCCAATAAATTTTTCTGATAAAACTACTTTAAATTATGTTGGAACCTCGCTTCGAGAAAAAGAAATTCTTGTCAATGATGAATATGAAACAGTTTATCCAACAGAAACATTTGATAGTAGTGTAAGTCCAATTTCTTTTGATTTAACTCGAGTTGTTAAAGGTTTCCAAGCAACTTTAATTGAATTTAATGGGGCAACAGGTTTTATCGAAAATCCTGATGGTACGCTAACGTTCGATGATTTTGGTATTGGTGCAGTATTTATGCAATCAGGTTTAGGTTATTACAATACACCACCTGTTGGAAGTGGAATTGAATTTTATGATCAACTCATTTTCACTTTTCAAACCTATGCGGTTGAAAAAACAGATCAAGATTTAGACACCATCTTATCGGAGTTTGAAGATTTAAATGGAAATGGAAATGAATTAGACGATGATACTGATAATGATGGATTTCCTAATTTCAACGATCCAGATGATGATGGCGACGGCAAATTAACACGATTTGAGGTAGAGGCTAACCAATACACTTTGAACCCGGGTGATGCTGATCCAGAACTCGCTGAAAATGAGGTTGAAATGCAACGTAAAACAAACTTAGAAACGGGTATAATAACCTTATACACAGTTGTTTTTACAGATGCTAATAACGACGGAATAGCCGATTATTTAGACGAAAACACCTATTAGATTTACACTGTAAATTAACTACTTTCTTTTCAGTACTCGTTGGGAGGCATTGACGATTGCACTTGCGTTCAATCCATACTTTTCCATTAATTGTGTTGGAGTTCCAGATTCTCCAAAAGTATCTTGTGTTGCAACAAATTCTTGTGGTGTTGGATTATTTTTTGCTAATACTCGAGCTACACTTTCTCCTAAACCTCCAAGGATATTATGTTCCTCGGCAGTAACTATACAATTGGTTTTAGCTACGCTATTTAAAATAGCAGCTTCATCCAGTGGTTTAATGGTATGTATATTAATTACATCGGCAGTTATTCCTTGTTCATTTAGTGTTTCTGCAGCTTGTAAAGCCTCCCAAACTAGATGTCCTGTAGCTACTATAGTTACATCAGTACCCTCTTGTAATTGGATAGCTTTTCCTATTTTAAAAGTTTGGTCTTCAGGAGTAAAATTGGCTACTTTTGGCCTTCCAAACCTCAGGTATACAGGTCCGTTATAATCAGCAATTGCTTTGGTAGCGGCTTTGGTTTGATTGTAGTCACAGGTATTGATTACCGTCATTCCTGGTAACATTTTCATCAAGCCAATATCCTCTAATATTTGATGAGTGGCCCCATCTTCTCCTAGAGTTAACCCTGCATGAGAAGCACATATTTTCACATTCTTTCCACTGTATGCAATTGATTGACGAATTTGATCGTATACTCTTCCAGTTGAAAAGTTTGCAAAAGTTCCTGTAAAAGGAATTTTTCCACCGATGGTCATACCTGCAGCGATTCCCATCATATTGGCTTCAGCAATTCCAACCTGGTAAAAACGCTCTGGATGATTGTTTTGAAAATCATTCATTTTTAAAGATCCTATAAGATCAGCACAAAGAGCTACTACATTCTCATTCGATTTTCCTAATTCAGTTAATCCAGCACCAAATCCAGATCTTGTATCTTTTTTACCGGTATCTATATATTTTTTCATATGAATTTTATAGTTGTATTTTAATAATCTCCCAGTGTTACAGGATTTTGTTTTAGTGCTTCTTCTAATTGTTGATCATTAGGAGCTTTACCATGCCAAGCATTGGTATGCATCATAAAATCGACTCCATTACCCATAATGGTGTGTAATAAAACACAAACAGGTTTACCATTGCCAGTTTTATTTTTAGCGATTTTCATTCCATTAAGAATTGCGTCTATATCATTTCCATTTTTGATATCAATAACTTCCCAATCAAAGGCTTCAAATTTAGCTCTTAAATTTCCAAGCGGTAAAACATCATCAGTTGCTCCATCAATTTGTTGTTTATTATAATCAACAGTAACAATTAGGTTGTCAATATGATTACCTGCGGCATACATGATGGCTTCCCAATTTTGGCCCTCTTGCAATTCACCGTCACCACAAAGGGTATATACTATTTTAGTATCATTATTTAACTTTTTGCTTTGAGCAGCTCCTATAGAAGCAGAAATTCCTTGTCCAAGTGAACCAGAAGCAATACGAATACCAGGTAAGCCTTCATGGGTAGTAGGATGCCCTTGCAATCTAGAATTTAATAAACGAAAGGTGTTGAGTTCTTCCACAGGAAAGTAGCCTGACCTTGCTAGTACACTGTAAAAAACAGGAGAAATATGACCGTTCGATAAAAAGAAAAGGTCTTCCTCTTTACCATCCATTTCAAAGGTATTTTTACGCTCCATTATTTCTTGATAAAGTGCTACTAAAAATTCGGCACAACCTAGAGAACCTCCTGGATGTCCTGAGTTTACTTTATGTACTTGACGTAAAATATCTCTTCGTACCTGTACTACAAAATTATTTAAGTGATTGCTGTCTGACATATTGTTGTTTTTCTTGCCCAAAAATAGACTTTTGATTGTCCTACACAAAATGGAATATGTTACAGTTATTAACGATTTCACTCATTTAGTTAACAGAATGTATTGTTTTACGTAAAAAGTAAATTATAGGGCTTACTTCTTCCATTAAAACAACAATTCATTTTATATTTGTATGATCCTATTAAATCAATTAGGAATTCTAAATAGTTAAGATGCAATTCGATATAAAAGCTACTGACATTTCAACCAAGGCAAGAGCAGCTATCATTACTACAGATCATGGAAAAATAGAAACTCCCATTTTTATGCCTGTAGGAACTGTTGGAACGGTTAAAGGTGTTCACCAAAGAGAGTTAGAAAAGGATATCAATCCTGATATTATTTTGGGAAACACCTATCATTTATATTTACGACCAAAAACATCTATATTAGAAAAAGCGGGGGGACTTCATAAATTTATGAATTGGGATCGTAATATTTTAACAGATAGTGGTGGCTATCAAGTTTACTCGCTCTCTGCTAATCGAAAAATAAAAGAAGAAGGGGTGAAATTTAAATCACATATAGATGGAAGTTACCATACATTTACACCCGAGAATGTCATGGAAATTCAGCGTACAATTGGAGCAGATATTATTATGGCTTTTGATGAGTGTACCCCTTATCCCTGTGATTATCAGTATGCAAAAAGATCAATGCATATGACCCATCGCTGGTTGGACCGTTGTATCACCCATCTTAAAAAAACACCACTAAAATATAATTATAGTCAAACTTTTTTCCCGATTGTTCAAGGTAGTACATACAAGGATTTAAGAAAACAATCTGCAGAGTATATAACATCTGTGGGTGCTGCAGGAAATGCAATTGGCGGTTTGTCTGTGGGAGAGCCGGCAGAAGAAATGTATGAAATGACAGCAGTTGTAACTGAGGTGCTACCAAAAGATAAACCAAGGTATTTAATGGGTGTAGGAACTCCCATAAATCTTCTAGAAAATATATCCTTAGGAATTGATATGTTTGACTGTGTTATGCCTACCAGAAATGGTAGAAATGGAATGCTTTTTACTGCCCATGGATCCATAAATATTAAAAATAAAAAATGGGCAGACGATTTTTCCGAAATTGACTCTATGAACATTACATGGGTTGATACTGCCTACAGTAAGGCTTATTTAAGACATTTGTTTACGGTAAATGAAATGTTAGGAAGGCAAATAGCTACTATTCATAATTTAGGTTTTTATTTGTGGTTGGTTCGTGAAGCCAGAAAGCATATATTAGCAGGAGACTTTGTTACCTGGAAAAATAAGATGGTTAAACAAATGGATAATAAGCTATAATAAATGCTGAGTATTCTTGATCGATATATACTGAAAAGATATATAGGAACTTTTACGTTACTATTACTACTATTTATTCCTATTGGTATCACCGTAAATCTTGCGGAGAAAATTGATAAAATACTTCAAAATGAAGCACCTTTTGTAGAAGTTGTTGAATACTATATTTTTTTTACTATTTATTTCGCCAATTTACTATTTCCATTGTTTTTATTTTTATCTGTTATTTGGTTTACTTCAAAACTTGCAAATAATACTGAAGTGATTGCTTTTTTAAGTAGTGGTGTCTCCTACTATCGTTTTTTAAGACCCTATTTTATTGGTGCCACTATTGTTTGTGTTGGAGCGCTTATTATGGGAATGTACCTAGCCCCAATGGCAAGCAAAGGGTTTAACGAGTTTATTTATAAATATATCAAAAAAAGTAAAAAAGATAGAACTCAAACCAATGTCTATCGACAAATAAATGATCAAGATTACATCTATGTAAGCTATTTTAATGTTAAAGATAAAACCGGAGAGAAATTTACATTAGAACATTTTAATGGTAATCAATTAGAATATAAAATTAAAGCTGATAAAATAGTTTTTAACGAAACTGATAGTACTTATACTCTTTACAAATATTTGAAAAGGACCATCAATTCCAATGAGGATATACTTGAGTCAAAAGCAAAAAAAGATACTACTTTTAGTTTTGATTTAGAAGATTTAACACCCGTTGAGTATATAGCTGAAACTTTAAATTATACTGAATTAAATTCTTTTATTGAAAGAGAGAAAAAAAGAGGATCTTCCAATATTAATAGGTATGAAGTGGTGAGGTTTAAGAGATGGAGTTTACCTATTTCAGCTTATATTTTAACAATAATTGCTGTTGCAGTATCATCAATGAAACGTAGAGGGGGTATGGGAGTCAATTTAGCTATTGGTATTGGTATAGGAATGATCTTTATATTTTTTGATAAAATATTTGGAACCATGGCTGAACAAAGTGATTTTTCTCCCATCGTAGCTACATGGTTTCCTAATTTAGTCTTTGCTATTTTGGCAGTATATTTACTTCGTAATGCAAAACGATAAATTAAAAAACTATTTACATTTACATTTCATAGTTTTTATATGGGGTTTTACAGCGGTTTTAGGTGATTTAATCTCTATAGCTGCTGTTCCATTAGTCTGGTTTAGGATGTTATTGGGTTCTTTTTTTGTCCTCATTTATATCTGTTATACTAAAGGAAGACTAAAAGTATCTTTAAAATCATTATTAATATTTGCCCTCATTGGTTTTTTGATAGCTTTGCATTGGCTAGCTTTCTTTAAGGCGGTTAAGGTATCTAACGTGTCTATTACATTGGCAATGATGTCAACAGGTGCTTTTTTTACTTCATTGTTAGAGCCCATTTTTTTTAAAAGAAAAATAATTAAATATGAAGTGATCTTTGGATTAATTGTTATTGTTGGTTTATATATAATTTTTAATGTAGAGACAACATATTTGACGGGAATTCTTTTTGCTTTATTGTCTTCTTTCTTGGGCGCTCTATTTTCTATATTTAACGGAATGATTGTTAAAATTTATGATGCGAAAACTATTTCTTTTTATGAATTATTTTTTGGAGTAGTATTTATTACAATTTTTATTTTTTCAACAGAAGGTTTTAATGTATCATTTTTTGATTTATCAAGTATGGATTGGATTTATATATTATTTTTAGCGTCTGTATGTACTGCATATGCTTTTATTGCAGCGGTTCATATAATGAAATGGATAAGTCCTTACACCTTAATGCTAACAACCAATATGGAGCCTGTATATGGTATTATATTAGCCTTATTAATATTAGGAGATAAAGAATATATGAATCCTATGTTTTATTTAGGCGCTCTAATAATTTTAATGACCGTTATTGTGAATGGAATAATTAAAACAAGAAAAAAAGTTTGATTATTTACAAACTATATCCTTTATATTTGTGATTTAATAGTAATTAATTTTAATTAGATAGTATGGAATATCTTGACTTTGAATTACCCATTAAAGAGTTAAATGAACAATATGAAAAAGC